>DASUXW010000152.1:0-29383 GCA_036377715.1 Gemmatimonadales bacterium | reverse complement strand
CCCCCGCGGCCGCTCGGCCAGCTTGGAGATGACCGGCGGGAGCCCCAGCTCGTTGAAGGTTCGCACATTGAAGGGAATCATGCGGATTACCATGGACACGCAACCGCGCTGCTTGAAACAGTTTCCGCGGAAGCGGGCCAGATTCTGGATGCCGAAGGAGAAGTCCAGCTCGTCCTCGGTCTCGAACCGCTTCTTCTGGTTCTCGGTCAGCACCGAATACGCCAGGTGGAGCGTGTCCTTGGGCGTCAGGACCTCGGTGACGGAGCTGTCGGTGATGTCGCCGTCGATCCTGAGCTTAGGCCGCTCGCCCGTGGTGATGTGCAGGTCGGAGGCCTCCTTCTCGATCATCTCCTCGAGCAGGCCCCGCAGGTTGAAGCTCATCCGGCCGTCTCCTTGACCACTTCTTCGAGTGTGGTGATCCCGCGCTCGATCTTCTTCATGCCGTCCATGCGCAAGGTGAGCATCCCCTCGGCCACCGCCTGCTCCTGCATCTCGGAGACGGAGGCGCCGCGGAGAATCATCCGGCGCAGCTCGGGCGTCATGGACATGACCTCGTAGAGGCCCGCCCGGCCCTTGTAGCCGGTCCCGCTGCAGGTATCGCAGCCGGTGCCCTTCATGAACGGAATGGCCCGCAGGGTTTCAATATCCGTGCCCAGGGCCGAGATCTGGTCGTCGGTGTACTTGTGCGGAGCTTTGCACTCCTTGCAGATCCGGCGAATCAGGCGCTGCGCCACCACGAGGTTGACCGCGCTCGCCACGTTGAACGCCTCGATGCCCATGTCGATCATGCGGGTGATGGTGCTGGGCGCGTCGTTGGTGTGCAGGGTGGAGAGCACCAGGTGGCCGGTGAGCGCCGCCTTGATGGCGATGCCGCCGGTCTCGAGATCGCGGATCTCGCCGATCATGATGATGTTCGGGTCCTGCCGCAGGAACGCCTTGAGCGCCGCCGCGAAGGTGAGGCCGATCTCGTTGCGTACCAGGACCTGGTTGATGCCCATGAGGTTGTACTCGACCGGGTCTTCGGCCGTCATGATGTTCACTTCGGGCGTGTTGACCCGCGAGAGCGCGGAGTAGAGCGTCGTGGTCTTGCCCGAGCCCGTGGGACCGGTGACGAGCACCATTCCGTACGGGTTCAGGATGGCCTTCATCAAGTCCTTTTCGGCCTTGGGCTCGAAGCCGAACTTGGTGAGATCGAGCGTCAGGTTGCCCTTGTCGAGAATACGGAGCACGATCTTCTCGCCGAACAGTACCGGCAGGGTCGAGACGCGGAAGTCGATGACGCGGCTGCCCATCTTGAGCTTGAGCCGGCCGTCCTGCGGCACGCGCCGCTCGGCGATGTTGAGCTGGGAGAGAATCTTGATGCGGCTGGTGAGCGCCGCCTTCATCTTGAGCGGCGGACGCATGATCTCGAGCAGCGCGCCGTCGATGCGGTAGCGTACCCGGATCTCGTGCTCGAACGGCTCGATGTGGATGTCGCTCGCGCCGCGCTTGACCGCCTCGATCAGGAGACCGTTGATCAGCTTCACCACCGGCGCGTCCTCGATCTGCGCCTGGGTGACGGTCTCCTCCTCCTGCTCCTCGACGACCTCGAGGTCCTCGCCCGCCGACTCCATGTCCTTCAGCAGATTCTCGAGCTCCTGCTGGTTGTTGGACTGGTAGTGCTTCTCGATCCGCGCGCGGAGGGTGTACTCGCCGGCGAGGACGGGGTAGAGGTCGAACCGGGTGACGAACTTGAGGTCTTCGAGCAGGCCGAGGTCGCTCGGGTCGGCCATGGCGACGGTGAGCGTGCGGCCCTCGCGCTTGAGCGGGAGGACAACGCCCTTCGCGGCCATGTCGCCGGGCACGAGCTTGAGGATCTTGGGATCGACGTCAAACCGCGAGAGATCCACGGCTGGCATGCGGTGCTGGCGGGCGAGGACCTTGGTGACCTCGATCTCGGGAACGAGGCCGAGCTTGACAACGATGTAGCCCAAACGCTGCCGGGTGGCCTTCTGCTCCACGAGCGCCTGAGTCAGCTGCTCGCGGGAGATGATGCCTTCGCGCAGAAGGGTTTCGCCGAGCCGGTCGCTGCCGCCGGCGGCTGCGGTCGCCATCGTGCCGTCGAGTCCGATCGGTCTGGGGTTATGGTCCGCTTACCCGGAGGCGTGCCTGCAACCTGCTCAGCGCGGCCGGACCGATACCCGGCACCCGAGCCAGATCCTGCACAGCACGGAACGGGCCGTTGACCTGCCGGTATGCCACGATGGCACGGGCGCGGGCGGGCCCGATGCCGGGCAGGGCGTCCAGCTCCGCGACACCGGCGGCGTTGAGATCGAGGGGTGCCGAGGAGCCCGCGGCGGCCGGAGCGCGCGCGCCGGCTGCGGTTACCACGGGCAGACCGGCCGGCGGCGGCCGGCCGGAGAAGGCCAGGTGCGGACCGATGGCAGCGAGGAGGCCGGGGCCTACCCCGGCCACCCGATCGAGCCCGGCGGACCCGCCGAAGGGCCCCCGGGCCTCGCGATCCGCCACGATTCTCTTGGCGAGCGCAAGACCGACGCGGGGGAGCCGGGCGAGCTCCTGGGGGGTGGCGCGGTCGGCATCGATCTTCTCGCCGGGGCCGAGCGGTCGGGACAGTGCCAGGATGCTGTCGCGATGTGCGGCGGGGGAGCGAGGGGGCAGTGCTGCAAGCAATTGCACTTCGCCCGGAGCCTCACCCGGGCTGCTTACCCACCACCGGACTCCCTGCCCCACCAGCGCCAGTGACAGCAGCAGGAGCAGTGCGGTGCGCTCGGAGCGGGACATGTTCCAGGCTAGCTTCCCTCGCGCCGGCGGGGGCAATCGAAATCGGGCGGACTGGATCGGATTGGCGCTCGGCGGAGTTCCGCAACTGCTCACCACGGAGACACGGAGGGCACGGAGAGGGCCACGCAGGGATTCGAGTTCGGGAGGGCGCCGCGGACCCGGACAACATCAAACTGGTGGTGTTGGCTCCGCGGCCCGATGGCCTCCGTGAGCCGGGCGCGCCTCCGTGTCGTCTCCGTGCCCTCCGTGTCTCCGTGGTGAGATGTTGCGGAGCCCCGCCGGGAGCAGCAATGCCGGTCGATGCCGGATGCCTAGGATTCGCGCCGGACGAGCGCGACGGCGACGTCGCCCACGATCTGGAGGCTCTGGGCGCTCACCTTGTCGATGGTGTCTTCGGGGGTGTGCCAGTAGGGGTAGTCGAAGTCCACCACGTCGATGGCGCGGATGCCGACCTTCTGGAGTTCCAGGTGGTCGTCGATGAGGGTGTGCTTCGGGTTCGGGACGAAGGTGCCGGCGTAGCCGAGGTCCTTGGCGGTGTCCCACACGAGATCCACCACCTCCGGGGCGCCGACCACAGAGTTTCCCTCCTCGAAGATCTGCAGGTCCTTGTCGGCTACGAGATCGAACAGCACCGCGTAGAGCGGCTGCGGGCCCGGGGGCTGGTGCGCCGCGTAGTAGCGGGAGCCGATGAGCACGTCGTTGGGCGTGTTGGTGAAGTCGCCGTAGTCCTCACCGTCCACGAGCAACAGATCCACACCCACGTTCGGCGGCACGCGCTTGAGGACGTCGGCCACGCCGAGCAGCACCGCTACCCCCGAGCCGCCATCGTTGGCGCCGGGGACGGGCTTGGTGGAATCGGTGGAGGCCGGGCCGTCGGCGGTGGGCCGGCTGTCCCAATGCGCCAGGAAGAGGATGCGCTTGGAGGCCTGCGGCTTGAACCGGGCCAGGAAATTGGTGAGGGGAAGCGAATCGCCCTTGCTGGTGACATGGATCCAGTGCTGCACGACCAGCGTGTCCGCCCGCTGCCGGAGCAGGCTGTCGAGCCAGGCGGCCATCTGCCGGTGGGCCTCCGTGCCGGGTATCCGTGGCCCGAAGCCTACCTGGGTCCGGATGTAGTCGAAGGCGGCGCTCCCGGAAAACTCGCGGGCGTGCGGCGCACGATCTCGGCAGGCGACGAGCACGAGGAGGATCGGAAGGAGGCGGCGCATCGGGGGAAAGTAACAGGGACGGAGCGCGCCCGATCGGATGGCGCGCGGCGGTACTCCGCAACAGCTCACCACGGAAGCACGGAAGGCACGGAAACGGCCACGGAGGCATTCGGGCCTGGGAGGGTTCCCTGGACTCGGGCAACATCAGAATTGGTGGTGGTGGCTCCGCTCCCCGAACGCCTTCGGTGTCCGTGTCACCTCCGTGCCCTCCGTGCCTCCGTGGTTCGCTGTTGCGGAGCCCCTATCGGTAGTCTCCCGCGAACAGCGAAAGCTGAAACGACGCGATCACCGAGATCTGTGACGTCCTCCGACTCAGATGCTTGGCATCATTGAGCGAGTAGCTCAACTGCAGCCCCCCGCTCAGGGCCTGCATCAGGTCGGTGTCGAGGCCGCCGCGGATTTCGTGGCGGATGACGTCGGAGATGACCTCGCACTCGGTATCGGTCCGCTGGCGCAGGCAGCTCCTGGCCTCCGTCTGGAGATACGAGAGCGAGCTGCGGACCGGCTTCCGCGACTTGCTGATCGAGCGCGGCAGGCGGAAGGCGTAGTTCAGCGCGCCGGTGAGGTCGTTCTGATCGAGATTGGTCTCGTTGCCGTTCGACAGGTTCTCCTGGTCGGTCGCGCTCAGGCTGAAGGTGAGGGAGACGCCGTTGCGGAACCCGACCTGCAGGTCCGGCGTGAGTGACGACGACGAGATCGAAGTGAGCGCCGACGGCCCTTCGGCGTTGAGCTGCACCGAGCTTCCCTGACGCCGGCGAACGGCGGTGCCGAGCGCCAGGGTGGTGAGCGCGCCTCCCCGGAAGCTGTGGCTCCAGCGCAGGTTGCCCACCGGGAACTCGCGCTGCCGGGTCTCCGTCTCCACGAACCCCTCGCCCACGCGCTGGAACCGGGTGGTCCGGGTCAGGGCGTGCGAGAGGGTAAAGGTGAACCCGAACGGCAGGTCGGCGCCGCTGGTGAGGCTCGCGGTCCTGGCCTCCGACGCGCCGCGCGCCGGGCTCGCCTCCTGGCTCAGGAAGCCGCCTTCGAGACCACCCAGGGCGAGCTGGTACTTGAATCCCGGGTCGAACGACGCAAGGTCGTAGGTCGAGCCGCGGGTGAGCCGCGTGCTCACATCGAGCGGCCGGATGCGCGCGACCGCCTTCCCGAACCCACTGCTGTCGCCCGCGAACCCGCGGACGAGTTTCGAGAGATCGAAGGCCGCGCCGATCTCGTGGGTGCGCGAGTTGTTGAGCGTCTGCGGCAGCACGAACCCGCCCTCCTCGCCCACCCGCACCGGGTCGCGGCTCGAGAGGGTGCGCGAGAGAACGAAGTTGCTGCTGCTCAGGAACCGCGGCCGGAGCCACGAGGTGAATACCGGGGTGAGCGCGAGCGTGGTGGTCAGCGACCGGTCGCGCTCGACGCCGACGGGGATCCCGAGGAAGAACCGGCGCTCGGCGTACGCCAGCCGGCCGATCGGCGCGGAGTCGGGGTAGACCCGGAGGTCGCGGGTACTGGTGAGATCGCCGCTCACGGTGAGCATGCCGAGCGGCTGCCAGGTGAGCCCGGCGGCATTGCGCCACAGATGGGTGAGCGCGAGCGTGGGCCGGAGCGCCGCGTCGTCCACCCGGGCGACCGGGAACCGGAACGCGGTCGCGTCCGCCTCGTCGCGGCTCAGCCCGCTCGAGAGCGAGAGCCGGGTGGGCACCAGACTCAGCGTGGCCTTGCCCAGGCTCTTTCCCAGGTCACTCTCGCGCACGAACTCGGGCAGCGCGCCCACCAGCCCGTCCAGCGGCAGGCGGAAGCCCCGGCGCCGCATCTGGAGCAGGTAGTTGAGATTGAGGTTGTAGTTCCGCGAGCTGGCCTCGGAGAGCTCGGTGACCGCCTGGCCCCGGGTCAGGCTCGCCGTCAGCGAGAACGGATCCACCAGTCCCTTCACCATCCAGCTCTTGCCCGGGCGGCTCCGGCGGACCGCCAGGTTGATCGTGGTGCTGCGGCTCTCGGGCCGGCGGAGCCCGGCGAGCGCGTCGCCCCGGATGTCGCTGCCGCTCAGCAGCTCGGGGCTCACACCCGTGCGCGCGTGGCTGATCGTGAGCGGGATCGCGAGGCCCAGCGAGGTCGGCAGAAACCGCTCCAGCCGCAGGTTGCTGGTCAACTGCAGTGCGCTCTTGCCCAGGTAGGTCGGGTCCTGATTGATCTGGCGGAACTGCCCGTCCTGGTTGGTGTACGACAGCGTCACCGAGCCCACGTCGGACGCGACCAGCCGCGCGTCCACCGATCCCGCCATGCCGGTCGCCGAGACCGGCTCGCTCAGGCGGATGTCGTCCACCCAGAGCTCGGCCTCCGGCGTGGTCACCGATTCGCCCACGCGAAAGATCCCGGCGGAGACCTCCTGCACCGCCGCCAGGTTGGGCGGGTTCACCCCCGGGTCGCGCACGTGCACCACGTAGGGGCCGTCGCAGGCCACATACGCCTGCGGGTCCTCGGTGCCGCACTCCGCCGCGCCCGACGGTCCCTGACCACTCAGCCAGCGGTTCTCGATGTCGGCCCGGAGCCGTCGCCAGGTCTCCAGATCGATGGCGAACTCGGGCACCCAGGTCTGGGAGTGCGCCGGCCCGCGGTAGAGATAGAAATTGTCGTTGTCGCTCCCGAGCTTGAGGTAGGCGGTGAGGTCGCCCTCGTCCCATCCCGGCCCGCGGCCGCGCATCCACACCCGGAGGGTGCGGTAGGTGAGCAGGTTCTGCGGCCCCGCCGGCAGCCGGAGATAGGCCTCGGCGCGCTCGCCCGCGCGGAGGTCCTGGCCGATGATGCGGAGCGCGCGCTCGTTGATCTGCGTTCCCAGCAGGTCGCGGTCGCCGCCCTTGGCGTTGATGTTGCCCACCACGCCCGGCGGCGACTCGTAGCCCAGGTCGAGCCGGTTCTCGGTGGAGATGGTCGAGACACTGACGCTCCCGTGCGGCTGGCCGATGGCTCCGGTCAGCCCGGCGATCGGCGTCTCGGAGCGGCGCACCCAGGGCGATCCGATGAACTGGAGCCGCGCCATCGCGAGCCGCGCCACGACGTCGGGCCGGTCGGGGCCGCCGTCGGGCGGCGTCGCGAAGGTGATCCGGAGATGCTGCGCCAGCCGGAGCGTCGGCGTGTTGATCACCGCGCTGGGCTGGCGGATCGGGATCCGGTACAGCTTCCAGGTGGCGACCCGGCCCTGGCCGTCGGGCGGGAGGCTCACGCCGTCCCGGACGTAGAAGCTGTCGGCGGCGAGGTCCACCACGTAGCGGAAGACGTTCTCGTTGGGGCCGCCGCCGTCGAGCACCTCGTCGCCGTTCAGATCTTCGGTGTCGAGCACGCCGTTGCCGTTGGTGCACCGCGCGCTCAGGTCGCCCCACGGGAACACCGGCACCGCGGAGGTGAGGATCCGGGTGCAGAGCGGGAACTCCGCGATCGGCCCCTCGCCGGCCACGAAGATGGACGAGGGACGGTCGCCCAGGATGCCGATGTCGTCGGTCTCGGAGTTGAAGATCCCGGTCGCGTTCCGCTCGCTGTCGAGCCGCCCCTGCCCCACGTACTGCCGGCCGGTGAAGATGCTGTCGGCGCCGTTCACCGTGAGCGACTCGGGGGCAATGGCGACAGCGTCCTCGCTCACCGTGCCGATGTCGATCACCAGCCTGAGTCCGGCCGAGTCGGCGGGCGCGCCTCCGGGCTGCAGCAGCCAGAACTCGAGGAACTCGTCCCGCGTGAGGTCGAGCCCGGTGGGGCTGAGCGCGGTCACCATGGAGCGCCACCGCGGCCGGAAGTCGCGGCGCGGGAGCGTCCACCGCGAGGCGCTGTTGCGCTGCACGACGCCGCCCGCGGTGTCCGCGTGGAGCGTGAGGAACATGACCGCCTCGGGCTCGGCGTCCCGCCCCGCCACCCGAATCAGCGTGTCGATGTCCTGGGAGCGGAACTCGAGCGGCTGATTGCTCCCGGGGACCGGGATGAAGTTCTGCCAGGTGAGCGCGACGGCGTCGGCCGGGTCGAACCCGCCCGCGAACCCGATGTCCTCGAGCCCCGTCGCCTGCTGTGGCCGGCTCCCGAACTCCCACTGCGACTCGCGGAGCGAGACGCCGAGCCCCGATTCACCCTCGAACTCGTCGAGATACGCCTGCCCCGACCGGTTGGGGTCGGGCTTGGTGAAGGCCAGCTCGGCGTTGACGTCGAAGAGCGAGGGCGCGGTGGACGGCTGCGAGGTGATCCCGTTGAGCGCGCGGCTCAGCCAGTTGGGCTTGAAGTGCAGCTCGGTGTTGACCCCGCCGATCAGGTTGGCCGACGACTCGAAGCCGAGCGCGGGCCGGTTGAAGGCGCTCGCCTCGCGCTGATACAGGCCGATCAGGTTGATCGCACCCCGGTCGCCCAGCGAGTAGCGGCTCGAGAGCCCGAAGATCGTGGTGGGTGCCACCGCGAAGAGCCCGCGCTCCTCGAACCGGGCCGTCACCTGCGCCGACCCCGAGCCGAACAGCGCGTCCGGGTTGAGGAAGGTGACCTGTCCGACGTTGTAGTCGATGTCGTAGTCCACGTGCCGCTCGAGCTTGCGGCCGCCTACGTAGAGCTGCTCGCTCCCGTCGCGGAGCTGGAGCGCGTTCAGGCTGAGCGTGGTGCGGTCGCCGCCGCCGGTGGCCTGGTACTGGAGCCGGAGCGCGAACTTGGCCGGCGGTCCCTGGCTCGTGAGCAGGAAGAGCGGCGTGCGGTAGAGCGAATCGGAGACCTCCTCGGGCGAGAGCCGCGTGGGGTCGGCGAACGGTTGCAGGTTCGGGAAGATGATGTAGGAGTCCTTGACCACCGCCGAGGCGTCGCCGTCCTGCGCCCGCGGAAACAGCCGGTTGGGCTGGTCGAACACCGCGGGGTCGGTCGGGATCGAAAGGCCGAGCTGCTGCAGGTAGGTCTGCGCGTTGCCGCTGATGGGCCGCTCGGAGCGGTTGAGGGTGATCCCCACCTGGAGCGACGACGCCTGCAGGTCGGCGCCCGCCACGCGGTACACCTGGCGCATCTCGTAGCGGAAGGTCGGGTCGGTTGGGCCCTGCTGCGGCTTCACGATCAGCTCGATCGTGTCGCGCGCCTGCGGCACGCCGCCCACGTCCACCGTCCCGCGGTCGGCCTCGGGGAACGTGCCGACGCTGGTTCCGTCCACCGTCCGGTAGCTCACGGCGAGGTAGTCGTTCTGGTCGAGCTTGGTGGCGAGCACCACCCAGAGTCCGGACTGGTCCAGGTAGTAGTCGGTCCCCTGGATCAGCAGCTCCCAGCGGGCGGGCCCGAACTGCTGCGGGCTGTCGCGCCGGCGGGCGAGGGCGGTGATTCCGCCGATGTTCGGGTTGACCCCGCTCTTGCTGTTGGCCGCGCGGTAGCGGTAGACCCGGACCTGCGCCGGACGGAAGCTCGCCGGCAGGGTCAGCGATTCCAGGTTCAGAACGTCCACCGCGGGATAGCCGGGCACGCTCGCGGGGTCGGCGACCCAGAAGAAGCGGCCGGTCTCGAAGTCGAGGTCCCGCACCTGCCGGTCCTGCGCCTGGGTGGTGGTCTCCCCGACGGTGTACGTCCGCTCCGCGACCTGGCTCCCTTTCTGCGTGGCGGCCAGGGTCTGGAGCTGTACCGGGCCCACCTCGAAGGTGGCGTTCACGCCGAAGTTGCTGGCGGGGACCGCGGCCGAGATGAAGCGCGAGGGCGGCGGCTGGAACACCACCGTGCCCACGTCTACCCGGCGGACGATCTCGTCCTCCAGCCCCTCGTAGTAGATCTGGATGTTGTTGTTGGCCGAGAAGTCCCGCTCGGTGTCGAGGTCCACGTTGACGTGAACCCGGCGGCCGAGCAGGCCGTTGGTCTTGAGGTTGAGCTGGTTGTCGAGGCTCGGCGCCTTGAAGCCGCCCCGGCAGCCGGAGTTGGGATCGAGCGACAGCGCGGGGGTACAGCGCTCCTCCCGCACGCGGGTGGTCCGGATCTCGAGCCGGGCCTGACCGTCCACCGTGAGGTCGGCGTATTCCGTAGGGAGACCGAGGACGCCGTGGCGCCGCCGCTCCGCTTCGGCGCTGTCCACGGCCTGCATCGAATCCGCGGCGGCCACGATCGGCTCGCCGTAGAGGGTCCGGAGCCGAAGGCCGCGCGCCCGATCCACACGGGCGGTCGCCAGCGTATCGGTGAGCGCGCTGTCCAGCGCCGCCGCCCGGGCGGCGGGCGTCAGGCGGGGGGCACCCAGCCAGGTGGCACGGAGCGCGGCCGGCTGCTGGAGCGCGAAGGGGGGCTGCTCGAAGCGGAGCCGGAGACCCAGGTCGGTCGTGTCAGCTTGCGCGCAGAGCACCCGAGGCAACCCGAGTAGGCAGCCAAGGGCGACCAGGAGGCGAGTCACTCTAGAGGATCACGGCGGCTTGAGGATGAAGGCTCGTGCCAATATAATGCGCGGAACAAACCCTTACAACCATAAGAGTTAGCTGTCGTGCGCCTGCTCAGTCGATACCTCCTCGGTCAGCTTGCGGCGCCGTTCTTCTTCGGACTGGCGGCGCTGACCAGCCTCATGCTGCTGAGCCAGGTCGCCAAGAAGTTCGGCGCGTTGGTGGGCAAGGGTCTGCCCTGGACGGTGATCGCCGAGGTGTTCGCCCTGAGCATCCCGTTCATCGTGGCGATGACCCTCCCGATGGCGGTGCTGCTGGCCGTGCTCTACGCCTTCAGCCACCTCGCCGCCGACAACGAGATCACCGCCATGCGGGCCAGCGGGATCAGCGTCTATCAGGTCCTGGCGCCGGTCCTGGCCTGGGGCGTGTTCATGTCGGCGTTCAACTTCGTCTTCGTGGACCAGGTGCTGCCCCAGAGCAACGCGCGCCTCCGGGGGCTCCTGATCGACATCGGCCGGAAGAAGCCCACCTTCGAGCTCCGCGAGCAGGTCATCAACGAGGTGCCCCCCTCGCAGTACTTCCTGCGCGCCGGCCGGATCGACGCGGCCACCGGACGGCTCAAGGACATCACTATCTACGACCTGGGCGGCGAGACCAGCCGGCGGATCATCTACGCCGACAGCGGGCTCATGGCTTACGCCGAGGGGCAGACCGACCTGAGTCTCCGGCTGTACGACGGGGCCATCCACCAGTACCGCCCCTCGGACCCGACCGCGTTCCAGCTCACCTACTATCACGTCAACGACGTGCGGGTGAAGAACGTGTTCGACGAGCTGGTGCGCAACAGCACCGAGACCGTCCGCGGCGACCGCGAGATGAGCACCTGCGAGATGCTGTCGGTGATCCACGAGTCCTACGACGACGAGCGCCGGGCCGTCCAGGAGCGCCGCGAGCTGCTGCGCGACGACCTTCGCTCGCTGCTCAAGCTTCCACCGCTCGGCCCGGCGGCGGAGCCCGAGGTGTCCGACAGGCTTCCGGCCTACTGCGGCTGGATTCAGAAGCTCCAGACCGCGCTACTGCCGGGGACGGTCCAGGCGCAGGAGCCCGCACAGGGTCCACGGCCGCGGCCGCCCGGATTGGGCCTGCCGAAGGTGCCCGGGCAGAAGCCGTCCGCCCCAGCCGTGCGGCCCGCGCCCGCCACGCCGCCGGTCCGGCTCTCCAATTGGGCCCAGGTCACCACCGCCGCCGAGCGAGTGAAGGATGCCGAGCGCCAGGCCGACCGCTACTGGGTCGAGGTTCACAAGAAGTGGGCGATCAGCATGGCCTGCATTTCGTTCGTGATCATCGGGATCGTGCTGGCGCTCCGGTTCCCGCGGGGCGGGATCGGTCTCGTGATCGGCGGCGGGCTGCTCATCTTCTCGGTCCACTACGTGGGCCTCACCGCCGGCGAGAGCCTGGCCGACCGGGGGCTGGTGGCCCCCTGGGTCGCGATGTGGAGCCCCAACATCATCCTCACGGTCCTGGGCCTGATCGGGCTGTTGCGGGTGAGCCGGGAGTCGGGGTCCACCCGGGGAGGCGACTTCCAGGAGATCTTCGACGCCGTGCGCCACCTGTTCCGGCGGTTCGGCCGGTCGGGCCCGGCGGCGGTCCGGTAGCCGTGGTCCGCACCCTCGACCGCTACGTCTTCGGGAGCTGGCTCCGGATCTTCGTGCTCACGGCGCTCGGCTTCCCGCTGGTATCCATCGTCATCAACCTGACCGACACGCTGAACAAGCTGCTCGACCGGGGGCTCACCACGCGGGAGATCGTGGTGAGCTACATCTACTCGATCCCCGAGAATGCATTCATCGTGATGCCCGCCGCGGTGCTGTTCGCGACCGTGTTCACGGTGGGCGCGATGGGCCGCTACTCGGAGCTCACCGCCGCCAAGGCCGGCGGGATGAGCTTTCACCGGGTCGTGCGCCCGATTCTCATCGCCTCGGTGGGCGCCACCGTCCTGGCCTTCATCGTGGGCGAGATGGCGCCCGGCGCCACCGCCCGCCAGCTCGAGATCCAGAAGTCCAAGCAGGCCCGCCCCACCACCGCGCGGTACAACTTCGTCTACCGGGCCGACGCGGGCTGGGTGTACACCGTACGGGCGCTCGACGTGGGCACGGGCCAGCTCCGCCAGCTCCTGCTCGAGCGCCAGGGCAGTGGGGACAAGTACCCCAGCCTCATCATCACCGCCGACAGCGCGCGCTACGACAGCACCCACAACACCTGGCAGATCAGGAACGGGGTGAGCCGGGTGATCGCCGGGCCCACGAAGCAGGCGAGCTTCGAGTTCCGCAACCTCCGCCTCCGGGCCATGACCCAGACCCCCGCCGACCTGCTCGCCGAGCCCAAGGCGCCGGACGAGATGCGCTGGGCCGAGCTGGGCCGCTACATCGATGCCCTCAGGCGCTCGGGCAACGATGCCAACAAGCTGATCGTGGAGCGCGCCCTCAAGCTCGCCCTTCCTGCGACCTGCCTGGTCATCGCCCTGTTCGGCGCTCCGCTGGCCGTCCAGTCCCCCCGGGCCGGCGCGGCCGTGGGCGTCGCCATCAGCCTCGGCACCACGGTGATTTTTCTATTGGTGACTCAGATCATGAAAGCCGTCGGGTCGGGGGGGCTGATCGATCCAACGTTGGCGGCGTGGCTGCCCAATATGGTTTTCTTGGCGGCGGGGTTGGTATTGATCGCGAGGGTGAGGACGTAGACGGACGGGCGGACGGACGGACGGACGGACGGGCGCAAAAGGCGGAAAGTTCACAGCGTGCCGGCGTGCCGTTCCCGTCCGTCCGTCCGCCCGTCTGACCGTCCGCTATATTTCCCGCATGCCTCCAACTCCCCCGGTCGTAGTTGGTACCGGCATCGCCGGCCTGTGGACGGCGTGGCGGTTGGCGTCGGAGGGGACGGCAAGCGTAGTAGTAACCAAGGAGACGCTTGCCGACAGCGCCAGTGCCTGGGCTCAGGGCGGGATCGCCGTGGCGCTCGGGCCGGGGGACAGTCCCAGCCAGCACGCGGCCGATACCCTCGCAGCGGGCGATGGTCTGGCCGATCCCGAAGCGGTCCGCATCCTTACAAGTGAAGGCCCCGAGCGGATCTACGAGCTCCTGGAACTGGGGGCCCGGTTCGATCGGGGCCCCGATGGGCGGCTCCGGTTCGGGCTGGAGGCGGCGCATACGCGGCCGCGGATCATCCATGCGGGAGGCGACCGGACCGGCGCCGCGCTCATCGGCTGTCTGGCGCAGGTGGTTCGCGAGCACCCGCTCATCCAACTGGTCGAGCACACCGAGATCACCCGGCTGCTGGTGCACCAGGGCCGGGTGGCCGGGGTGGTCGCGCTGCCGCACGGTGGTGAGAGCTACGTTCTGCCGAGCTCGGCCGTGGTGCTGGCGACGGGCGGCGTGGGGCAGCTCTACGCCGTCACGACCAACCCGAAGGTGGCCACCGCGGACGGCTGGGCGCTGGCGCATCGGATCGGTACCCGGCTGCGCGATCTCGAGTTCCTCCAGTTCCACCCCACCGCACTCAAGCTTCCCGGCGTGAACCCGGCCCCGCTCATCTCCGAGGCGGTGCGCGGCGCGGGCGCGATCCTGGTGGATCGGGAGGGCCGGAGGTTCGCGCTCGAGGCCGACGAGCGGGGCGAGCTGGCCCCGCGCGACGTGCTGGCCCGCGCGGTGGCGGCGGCCGACGCGGCAGGCGGCGCCTGGCTCGACGCGCGCGGCGTGGCCGACTTCCCGATCCTCTTCCCCGGCATCACGGCGATGCTGGCGCACTTCGGGCTCGAGCCCTCGCGCGACCTGCTCCCGGTGGCCCCGGCGCTCCACTACGCCATGGGCGGCATTCAGACCGATCTCGAGGGCCGCGCCACGATCCCGGGGCTCTGGGCCGTGGGCGAGGTGGCCTCGACCGGCGTGCACGGGGCCAACCGGCTCGCGTCGAACTCGCTGCTCGAAGGCCTGGTCTTCGCCCACCGCGCGGGGCTAAGCGTCGGCGCCGCGGCGGCCGTGCCTACTACGTACGACCTACGACTCACGACCGTAGCACCCGAGCACGACACCGGCGCCGACGACGCGCACGAAGAGACCCGGCGCGAAATGCGCGAGCTCATGACCGCCAACGTCGGCGTGCAGCGCACCGAGAGCTCGCTGCTTCGGGCCGAGCAGGAGCTGGACCGGCTCACCCGCGCCACGCCGCCGGCCGCCTGGCGCACGCGGAACCAGTTGCTGGTGGCGCGGCTCATCACGGAAGCCGCGCGGCGCCGGCGTGAGAGCCGGGGCGGGCACCGGCGGCTCGACTATCCCCCGACGCCGCCGCGGCGGGAGGCGGTGTGAGGACACCCGGCTTGGAGCGTACCCTGACCCTCCCAATCATCGAGCAGCTCGACCAGACCCCCGAGCAGATCGCCGCGCTCCAGGCGGAGATCCGCGAGCTGGCGCAACGGCGCAACGCCGTCGTCCTGGCGCACAACTATCAGCGTCCCGAGGTCCAGGACGTCGCCGACTACGTCGGCGACTCGCTCGGCCTCTCGCGCCAGGCGGCGAGCACCCAGGCCGACGTGATCATCTTCGCCGGGGTCCACTTCATGGCGGAGACGGCCGCGATCCTGTCGCCCACCAAACGCGTGCTCCTGCCCGATCTCCGCGCCGGCTGCTCGCTCGCGGCCACGGTCACCGCCGACGACGTGCGGCAGTGGAAGGCGAAGTTTCCGGGCTACATCTCGGTGGGCTACGTGAACACCACCGCCGAGGTGAAGGCCGAGCTGGACTACTGCTGCACCAGCGGGAACGTGCTCGACGTGATCGACGCGATCCCGGAAGACAAGGGCATTCTCTTCCTTCCCGACTTCTTCCTCGGCGCCCACGTGCGACGCATGCGGCCCGACCGCCGGGTAGAGGTCTGGCTGGGCGAGTGCCACGTGCACAAGGGGATCCGCGGCGAGACGTTGGAGGCCGCGCGCGAGCGGTATCCCGACGCGGAGGTGCTGGTCCACCCCGAGTGCGGGTGCGCGGGGCAGCTCATCTACGAGATGGGACGGGGCGACATCCGGCCGGAGGGGCTCCACATCGCCTCGACGGAGGGGATGATCCGCGCGGTGACCGAGCGGCCGGTGGACCGGTTCATCGTCGCCACCGAGACGGGGATCATGCACCGGATGGAGCAGGTGGCGCCGGACAAGCAGTTCATCGCGGCCGACCCCGAGGCCGAGTGCGCCTTCATGAAAACGATCACGCTGCCGGCCGTGCGCGACTCCCTCGCGCTCGACCAGTACCACATCACCGTCCCCGAAGAGATCGCCGAGCGGGCCCGATGCGCCATCGACCGCATGGTGGCCATCGGCAGGTGAGCGCGGCCGACGCGGAGCGCATCGCGGCCCTCGCCCTCGCGGAGGACGGCGACAGCGACGTCACGACCGCGGTCACCGTCCCGCCCGGGCTCCCGGCCGAAGGACGTATCGAGTACCGGAGCGGCGGCGTCATGGCCGGCGCGGCCTATGCCGAGGCCGTGGCGCGCGCGTGCGAGTGTCGCGTGGACTGGCGGACGGGTGACGGGTGGGCGGTTGGACCGGACGCGGTCGTCGGGCTGGTGGAGGGGACCCTGGCCCATATCCTCCGCGCCGAGCGGCCGATGCTCAACCTGCTCCAGCGCGCGTGCGGCATCGCCACCACCACCCGCGCTTACGTGGACGCCGTCGCCGGCACCGGCTGCCGCATTCTCCACACCAGGAAGACCGCTCCGGGTCTCCGCTCACTCGACATCGCCGCGGTCCTGGCCGGCGGCGGCACCCGCCATCGCGCTGACCTGTGTCATGAGGTGATGGTCAAGGACAATCACTGGCAGGCGCTGCGAGCCGGCGGGCGTACCCTGGCCCAGGCGCTGGAGGAAGCACGGCAGCGAGGGATCGTCGCGCTACAGGTGGAAGTGGAATCCGAGGCGCAGCTCGAGGAGGCCTGCGCCGCTGGCGCCACCCGCCTCCTCATTGACAACCAGTCTCCCGCCACCCTCTCCCGCTGGGCCGGCCGCGCCCGCGCCCTCCGGCCCGCCATCGAAATCGAGGCCACCGGCGGCATTACCCTCGAGAACGTCCGCGCCTACGCCGAGGCGGGTGCCGATTTCATCTCCATCGGGGCGCTAACCCACAGCGTGCGGGCGGCCGATCTCGCGGTCGAGGTTCGGGAGATCGCGTAGATCGCTGGATCGCGGATCGGCGGGCACCGCCCCCTAGGCGGGCACCGCTCGGCGGATTCACCACGGAGGCACGGAGGGCACGGAGACAGCCACGGAGGTGGCGCCGAGACCGGAGCCGATTGGTGAGCGGGGCCACCACCAACAATTTGATGTTGTCCGGGACCAAGGAGCCCTCCCGAACCCGAATCCCTCCGTGGCCGTTTCCGTGCCCTCCGTGCCTCCGTGGTGAGCTTCTGCCGAGCTACTCGACCGCCGCCACCGCGACCGACCGCCGCCCGAGATACCGCCAGCCATAGAAGACCGGAATCCCCGCGAGGATGATGGCGAAGGTGATGCCGGTGTTGATGGGATCGGTCCAGAGCGCGTTGACCACCATTGCCACCGATGCGAGCAGGAAGAGAAGTGGAACGACGGGGTAGCCCCAGGTGCGGTACGGCCGCGGCATGTCGGGGCGGGTGCGGCGGAGGACGAAGACGGCGGCGACGGCCAGCGCATAGAACGGCCAGATCCCCAGGATGAACTTGTCGGCCAGTTGCTGGAAGTCGTTGAAGAGGACATACAGCACGCCGAGCGCCGTGGCGAGCCAGATGGCGATCGAGGGGCTCTGGAACCTGGGCGACACCCGCGCGATGCCCCGGAAGAAGAGCCCCCGGTCGGCCATGGCGAAGAAGATCCGGGGGCCGGTGATCATCGAGCCGGTGAGCGCGCCGAAGCAGGAGAGCATCACCACCCCGGAGATCACGGCACCGCCCGCGCCGGCGAACAGCGGGATCCGATCGGCCGCCGTGGCAGCGATGAGCTTCGAGCTCGCCATCTCCGGGAGCGGCACCGCCCAGATGTAGGCGACGTTGAGCAGCAGGTAGACGATCACGATGGCCGAGGTGCCCACGATGAGCGCCATCGGCAGGGTGCGGCCGGGGTTCTTGACTTCTCCGCCCACGAACGAGAGGTCGGCCCAGCCGTCGTAGGTCCACATGATGGCGATCAGCGCGGTGCCGATGAGCGAGAGGTTGAGCCCGCCGGCCCACGGATCGGCGAAGTGGGCGGGGCCGCCGGTCCGGGCGGTGAAGGCGAGCAGCGCCAAGGCTGCCAGCGCCCCGTACTTGGCGACCGTCGTGAGGTTCATCACGACGGCCGCGGTGCTCACTCCCACATAATTAAGTGCGCCCACCAGGAGCACCGCGCCCGCGGCCACCCACCGCACCTGGACGGGCGAGAGCTCGACGAAATACCCCAGGTACTCGGCGAAGATCGTGGCGATGGCGCCGAGCGCCGACGCGCGAATGACGGTGAGCTCGGACCAGCCGAAGAGGAAGGCGGGCAGCGGCCCGAACCCCTCCAGGATGTAGGCGAAGACCCCGCCCGAGCGCGGGAGCGCGGCTGCCAGCTCGGACAGGGTGAGGGCCCCGAACAGGGCGACCAGTCCCCCGACCACCCAGGCCAGGAGGACCGGCCCGGGCGCCTGAAGCTGATCGGCGACGCCGGCCGGGACCCGGAAGATGCCGCTCCCAATGGTGGACCCGACGAGCACCGCGACGGCGCTCCCCAGGCCCAGGTGCCGAGGGAGCCGCTCACCCCAGGCGTCTCGCTGTGAGGCCATGGGCGTAAATATAGTCTTGACAACACTCTGCCGGATAGGTTCTTTCCCCCGGTCATGACCAGCACCACCCCCGATCTGGCGCGTCTCCTGCGCCGCCTGGCCTGGACCGGCGCCGTCCTTGCCTTCGGCCTGATCGTGCTCGGCGGCGTCGTCCGCATCACCGGTTCCGGCATGGGTTGCGGGGAGCACTGGCCCCGCTGCAACGGCGAGTGGTTCCCGCCGCTCGACCTCCCCACCATGATCGAGATCGGCCACCGCTGGTTCGCGGCGCTGGTGAGCGTCTTCGTGTTCGCGGTGGCGGCGGTCGCGTGGAGACGGCACCGGTCGGAGCCGGCGCTCCGGAACCCGGCCTACCTCGCCCTGGTCCTTCTCGTCGTCCAGGTCCTCCTCGGCGCCGTCACCGTCAAGCTGTCGCTCCCGCCCTGGGTCATCATCGCGCACCTGGCCAACGCCATGCTGCTGCTGGCGACGCTGATCGTGCTGGCGATGCGGGCGGGCGCGGCCGATGGTCCCGCGCCGCCCAGGCTCGAGGCCCGGCACCCGGCACACGGGCTGGTGCTCGCCACCGCGGCGTTCGGGTTCGTGGTCATCCTGTTCGGCGCCGAGGTGGCCAACTTCCACGCAGGGATGTTCTGCCTGGGCTTCCCGCTCTGCGACGGTGGGGTTCTCCCGCCCGCCTCGGCGCGGGGCGCGCTTCACTGGAGTCATCGCGTCCTCGCCTACCTCTTCCTCGGCGTGGCGCTCCTGACCGTGATGCGGATCGGGAAGCAGCGTGCGCCGAGCAGCCGCCGGCTCCGGCGCGCGGCGGGCGTGGTGCTCGCCGCTACCATCGCGCAGATCTCGGTGGGCGCGGCGATGGTCCTGCACCTCCTCCCGCCGGCGCTCCGGGCCCTCCACCTGCTGGTAGGGACGCTGGTCTGGGCCTCGCTCGTGGTGCTGGTGTTCGAGTCGCGCCGCACGCCCGCCGCGGAGGAGGGCGAGCCGGCCGAGCTCGAGCGCGGCCCGCGGAAGCCGTCGTTCGCGGCCGACCTGGTCACCCTCACCAAACCCAGGATCATCTCGCTGCTGCTGGTCACGACGCTGGCGCCGATGTTCATCACCCCGGCGGGACTTCCCACCTGGAGCCAGCTCTTCTGGGTGACGGTGGGCGGTTATCTCATGGCCGGCGGCGCCAACGCGATCAACATGTGGTTCGACCGGGACATCGACACCCGGATGACGCGGACGAAGCTCCGGCCCATCGCCTCCGGGCGCGTCTCGGCCGAGCTGGGGCTCGCGTTCGGCGTGTCGCTCGGGATCGTGGCCTTTGCCATCTTCTGGTACCGGGTGAACGAGTTGAGCGCGTGGCTCGCGCTGGCGGGGCTCCTGTTCTACGTCTTCATCTATACCATGTGGCTCAAGCGCTCGACCCCGCAGAATATCGTGGTGGGCGGCGCGGCCGGTGCGTTCCCGCCGCTGGTGGGCTGGGCGGCGATGACCGGGCGGGTGGATCTCGCGGCGGTCTATCTCTTCGCCATCATCTTCTACTGGACCCCGCCCCACTTCTGGGCGCTGGCGCTGATCAAGCAGGCCGACTACGCCCGCGCGGGCGTCCCCATGCTCCCGGTGGTGAAGGGCGAGGAGCGCACCAAGTACGAGATGCTGGTGTACACCCTCATGCTCCTCCCGCTCACCGTCATGCCGACCTTCTTCGGGGCGCTGGGACCGTTCTACGGGGTGGCCGCCGTGCTGCTTGGCGCACGGCTGCTCTGGTATTGCATTCGCCTGCGGCGCGAAAAGCAGATGACGCCGGTCGCGTGGGGGATGTACAAGTATTCGCTGCTCTACCTCGCGCTCCTCTTCGCGGCGATGGGCGTGGACCGTGCCCTTCCGTTCGGGCATCGCGAGGCGGCCCCGAAGGATGTCATCATCCTCGACCAGCCGGGCGAGGAGCTGGCCACGCCCGCCGGGGCTCACGTTCATCCCTGAGGAATTCACCACGGAAGCACGGAAGGCACGGAAGTGACACGGAAGGGACGCCGCAGCTGCTCGGGGAGCGGAGCCCACAACAAAGTGTTTGTGGTTGTCCGGGTCCGAGGAACCGTCCCGGCCGAGGAAACCTTCCGTGTCCCTTCCGTGCCTTCCGTGTTTCCGTAGTGAATCGCGCAGGCCCCCGCCATGACGATTCCTGAGCCGCTCGAGGAGCCCCGCCGGCCTCGCCGCCTCCCGAAGCCGGGCCGCCTGACGCGCCTGTGGCCCCGGGTGCGCCCGTACAAGGGGATGCTGCTCGGCGCCACCGTCGCCCTCGTGCTGAGCGGGCTCGCGAGTCTCGCCTTCCCGATGGTGGTGAAGTATCTGCTCGACGCGGCATTCGTGAATCACGACCGCGAGCTGCTCGACCGGATCGCGCTCGGGCTGGTGGCGCTGTTCTGCGTGCAGGCGGTGCTCAACTACGTGCAGACCTATCTGCTGAGCGCCGCGGGCGAGCAGGCGGTGGCGGGGCTCCGCCGCGAGCTGTTCGCCCGGCTGCTCGAGATGCCGCCGGGCTTCTTCGCCGAACGGCGGACGGGCGAGCTCACCAGCCGGCTCACGGTGGACATCGGCCTGCTCCAGGGCGTGCTGAGCCACCAGGTTTCCGAGTTCTCCCGGCAGATCCTGTCGCTGGTGGGCGGGGTCGTCCTCCTCACCTGGCTGCAGCCCCGGCTCACGCTCACCGCGCTCGGCGTGGCGCCGGTGGTGGTGGGGACGGCGCTGGTCTTCGGCCGCCGGCTCCGCCGGATGACCACCAGCGTGCAGGACCAGGTGGCCGGGGCCAGCGCCGTCGCGGAGGAGGCGTTCTCCCAGATCCGCACGGTGCAGAGCTTCGTGCAGGAGCCCGCGGAGGAGGAGCGCTACGGCGAGCGGATCGACGCCAGCGTGCGCACCGCGATTCAGCGGGCGAAGGTTCGCGGGGTCTTCTTCGGGATGCTCACCTTCTCGACCTTCGCGGGGATCGTCTTCGTGCTATGGCAGGGCGGGCTGCTGGTGCTGGAGGGGCAGCTCACGGCCGGCTCGCTGGTCTCCTTCCTTCTGTATACTGTCACCATCGCGGCGTCGATCGGCGCGCTGGCCACCTCGTTCAGCTCATATCAGGAGGCGGTGGGCGCGGCGGAGCGGGTGTTTCAGATCCTGGAGATGTCGCCCGACATCGCCGACCCGGAGGTCCCGGTGCCGCTCCCCGTGCCGGTCCGCGGCCGGGTGGACTACGAGAACGTGAGCTTCCGGTACCACGGCGACCCCGACGCGCCCTGGACGCTGGACGGGGTCAACCTGTCGGTGGCGCCGGGTGAGGTGGTGGCGCTGGTGGGTCCGTCGGGCGCGGGCAAGACGACGCTGGTATCGCTGCTGCCCCGGTTCTGGGACGTGACGCGGGGGCGGATCACGCTGGACGGCGTCGACGTGCGCGACACGCGGCTGGTCGAGCTGCGCGGTGCGATCGGGATCGTGCCGCAGGAGCCGGCGCTCTTCAGCGGGACGATCAGGGAGAACATCGCGTATGGGCGGCCGTCGGCCACCGATGCCGAGGTCGAAGCGGCGGCCCGGGCGGCGCACGCGCATGAGTTCGTGGAGCGGCTGCCGCTGGGCTACGACACGGTCGTGGGCGAGCGCGGGATCAAGCTGAGCGGCGGCCAGCGCCAGCGGGTGGCGATCGCCCGGGCGATCCTCAAGGACCCGGCGGTGCTGATCCTGGATGAGGCCACGAGCAACCTGGACACCGAGAGCGAGCGGCTGATCGAGGATGCGCTCTCGCGGCTGCTGGTGGGACGGACCACGCTCATCATCGCGCACCGGCTCAGCACCGTGCAGCGGGCCGACCGGCTGGTCGTGCTGGAGCACGGGCGCATCGCGGAGGAGGGGACGCACGGGGAGCTGCTGGCGCTCGGTGGGCTGTACGCGCGGTTGTATCAGCGGCAGTTCAGAGACGCGGAGCGGAGGGGGTTGATGGACGCCCCGTCGGCCAGCGCGTGATGTCGCTAAACGCAAAAGCGCCCCGCGGGGAAACCCGCGGGGCGCTTTTGCTGACCGGAAAGACCTTGCTCAGTCCCCCGGTGTTTGGGGCAGCTCCTGCGTGATCGCCATCTGGAAGAACTGCGGCGCACCGCCGGCGAACAGGACCACGGAGAAATAGTAGGTGCCAGGACTCAGATCTACCGTGGCGCTCTCCGGATTGTTCGCGGAGGCGCCGACGGCCGCACCGGCGTTGCAAGCCGTATCGAAGCAGAGGATCGCGTCGAGGTCGGCTGCGCCCTGCCAGGTCGTCGTGAACGTGTAGGCGGCGGAATCGACGACGGTCAGCTTATAGTACTGAGCTCCAATCCCTCCATCGCCGGTGATGTCGGCCCCGGTCATCGTACCCACATCGAAGAGGGTGACCGTCTCACCCGCAGCGGGCACGGGGAGCGCTGGAGCCGTCGTCGGGGCATCGGTCCCGGGGAACCCAACGGCACTCGCGGCGACCACGTCGATCGAGGGCACGGAGAGCGGTATGCCGGGCAGGAAGTCGGCGGTAATGCCGCTCAGGGTCACTGCGCCGGTGCTCCCCGGCGGGATGACGGCGACGATGGATGAGCCGTCGGGCGCCACGCTCTCGACGAGACCCGGTCCGAGATTGGACTCTACGCCGGCGTCCGCGCCGAACTTGTAGCCGGCGGGCAGAGTAATGGTGATCGACTCGTTGAGCGCCGGGGCCGCGTTCGAGAAACTCGCCGCGACGTCAATCGGCAGGACCCCGACCGGGATCGTGTCCTTGAGGCCGCCACCGGAGATCTCGAATGCGGCGGATGAGGGCGTTACCCCGGTGACCTGGAACCGTTCGCGGGTCTTGAGCGCGGACCCGTTGGTGGTCTCCAGGTAGCTCGTGTCGCGCGTGACCGTGAAGCCGCCGCCGAGCGGCGTAGCCTCGAAGCTCGTCGCGAGCTGGTTGCCCTGATTGTCCTGGAGCTGGGCAATCACGAAGACGCTGGCCCCCTGGTTGACGCGGACCACCGCCGGGTCAGTGACGATCTTCTGACCCTCCTCCTTGAAGGACTCCGTGGGATCTCCACCGCAGGCGCCGACACCGGCAGCGAGGAGGAGAAGCAAGCCGCACTTCGAACGCGTCATACGGGCACCTCGTGTTGAGAGAGCGATGGTAGCGAATCGATGGGCCCGCCGGCCCGGCTAGAAGCGCCGGGCCGCGGAGACCAGGTCCACGCCCAGGAAGCGGCCGGCATCCTCGACGGCGGGCGCTCCGAGCAGTTCACCCCAGCCCGGCAGTCCGGGCTCCTTCAGGTCGTTCGAGTAAATCAGCGTGTACGCGCCGAAGCCCGAGCGATCGGCAAAGATGTAGTACGCCCCCTTGCCCTTGGCGTAGCTCCACACCTCGTAGGGTGGGGCCCGCCCCTCCTGCTGCCGGCGATACACGTCGTCCGGCGCCCCGTTCCGGGCGTAGATCCGTCCCCGATCCGAACGCCATCCGGCCACCGGGTTGCGGCCGCCCTCACGGAAGGTCTGGTTGGCGTAGTCGATGGCCTGGTAAAAGGCCTCGCGCCGCTCGTTGCGCGGCGTGCCCGCCGTGGGGTCGCGCGCCTCCCAGAACTTGGTCAGGAACCGCCGCTTGGCGTTGACGCTCAGGTGCTCGTTCCAGGGCGACAGCTCGCCCGATTCCGCGATGTAGACCAGCGGCGACTTGGCCTCGTCGAGCTGTGCGTTGGTCATCTCGCCGAAGTAGCCGGCGTCGGTGACCCTGAGCTCCGCCCGCCGGCTGCTGTCGCGGGCGAGGGTCTGGCCCAGCGGCGCCATGGTGAACTCGCCCGAGCGCCGCACCGTGCCGTCGGCCAGCTTCATCTCCGCGGTCACGGTGAACTCGCCCGGCGGCAGGCCGGTCAGATCCACCTGCCCCTTCAGGATGCTGCCGCCGGGCGCCACCATGATCGGAATCGAGGTGGTCTGGAGCAGCTTTTTCCCCGCCGAGTCGGCCACGACCACACTGAGCGTGCCCTTGTCGGCCGAGTCCGAATACGCCTCGAGCAGGTAGTACAGCTTGGGCCGGAGCGGCGTGATGGTGACCTCCGCCGCGGCCGTGATCAGGTTGTCGCCGGTCCGGAACTCGCCCGGTTTGGGCCCCGCCTCGCTGTCGGCCGGGACCCGCATCTGGGGCGAGATCAGGAGGTCCGAGGCGCGGGCGGTGTCGGCCAGCGCGTCGATCGGCACTGCGGCGCTCGCCTCCTTGCCGGAGACCGAGTCCTTGACGTTCACCTCGAACCGGTAGTGCCCCGGCGCGACGGCGAAGTCCACGATCTCGACCGCGGACCCTGCCCCCGCTCCGGCGCCCGAGGCCACATGGCTGGCCCACTCCTGATGAAACAGCGTCAGGCCGGTGGAGTCGGCCACGCGGGCGGACACGGTGTAGCTCCCCTGTCCGGCCGGCCCGGCCGGCGATACGATTGAGAGCGGGATCTGCACCAAGCCCTTGACCCGGGTCTGCTTCGAGTCGGCCCGATAGAAGCGGAGCGCCCGAACGGTCAGAGCCGAATCGCTCTGCCATGCCCCGCCCGCCGCGGGCAGGATCCCGAGCACCGCGGCGAGTCCGGCCGTGATCAATCGCAACATGTACCTGTCCGTTTCACGGGGGCACGGGCCCCCGCATGCATGCCTACCAGCCGACCGACACGCTGAAGAAGTTCGTGCCGCCCAGCACGCCGTGGTACTTCCAGGCGTAATCGAACCCGAGGTCGAAGTTCTCGGTGGCGTAGTTGACCCCGCCGCCGAGCGCGAGACCCTGGAGGTTCTCCTCGTCGCCCAGGGCGGTCTGGCTGCGCGGGTCGGTGGGACTGACGTTGTTCGCCGCCGCGTAGCTGTAGCTGCCGCGCACCGCGAATCCGAACGGCGAGTCGCTGATGTGCTGCGACGCCCACTCGGCGCCGCCGGAGAACCCGGCCTTGTTGTTGTTCGGCTGGTTGAAGTCACCGAGCAGGGTGAGGCGGTTGTTCTCGCCGGTCATGAGGTCGTACGACAGGCCCACGCGGAAGACGGTGGGCAGGTTGAACCCGCTGGTCCGGAACTGCGACGGCTGTGGGTTCGAGGGTACCGGCACCTCGCCCGGAATTTCCTCGCGCGGCGTTTCGACGTTGAGCGCACTGCCGCTATAGGAGAGGTTGGTGCCCAGGTTGGCCAGCACGAACGAGAACTGGATCGGGTGACCGTTGAGCTGGGAGTGGAAGTTGGTGCCGAAGTCCACCGCGAAGGCCTGTCCGTTGGCTTCGCCGAGCTGGTCGAAAACCCCCTTGGCCGTGATGCCGGCCGAGAACCGGTCGGAGAAGTTCTGGGACAGCGTGAGGCCGGCAAAGGTCTCGCTCACCGAGTACACCGAGCCGGTGCCCTCGGGCTGGTCGGCGGTGTAGACCGGCTGGTCCTTGAACCCGTAGGTGCCGACCTGGAGACCGATGGCCCGGGTGCCGCCGGAGAAGGGGAAGACGATGCCGCCCCAGCTATAGCGGGTGTCGGCGATGTAGTCGTAGGTGCTGACCATGGCGCCCGGGCGGGACACCAGTGCGGCCCCGCCGGGGTTGTAGTACAGGGCGCTCACGTCGGTCGCGATGGCCGCGAAGGCGCCGCCCAGGGCGGTGCCGCGCGCGCCGGCGCCGAAGAGCAGGAATTCGGCCGAGGTGGTGCCGTACGAGGTGTTGTCCTGGTTCGCCTGGTCCTGTGCGGACGCGACGGCCGGGATTCCACTCAGCAGCGCGGCCACCAGTGCGGCCAGGTGTCGAGCCCGAAGGTCACTCATATGCGTTCCGTCTCCTGGATGCTGGGGTGGGACGGGCCCGAAGGCCCGTCCCGGTGGCCACTGCTACTGCGCGAAGTTGACGATGGTGAACCGCCCCACCCTGCGGGCGTCACCGGCTTCGATGTGATAGAAGTATACGCCGCTCGCCACCACCTGATTGTTGCGGTTGCGGACATTCCAGGTAGCGTCGCCGCCGAAGGTGTCGGAGTGATGCTCGATCATGTTCACCAGCACGCCGCTCGACGAGTAGATGCGGATGATCGCATCGGCCGGCAGGTTGACGAACTTGATGACCTTGGTGTCCGTCGTCGCCTCGAACTGGTTGGTGACGTAGTATGGATCGGGCACGGTGTGCACCCGGCTCAAGTCGCTCTTGGTCGCGGCCACCACCTGGTTGACCACATCGAACTTGAGCTGAATCGTGCCACCGACCGCGGTGAACGGCCGGGTCTGCGAGGTGAACGAGTAGCTCCCCTCGTCGCCCGCAACCCCGTGACCGCCCTGGATTGCGCCGCTGTAGGTGCGGAGTGACCAGACGGTGCCCTTGGCCGGGAGGGGGCCGCCCGCCGGGAGTTCGAAGGTGAAGTATGAGCCCGGCATCACTAGGATAAAACCAGAGCCGGCGGCAGCCGCGTTGGTTGCGGCGCTGCCCACTGACCCATTCTGATAGGCGATGGCACCGGGCACGGCCGTCGGGCTGAGCTGATAGGCGGTCGCCGAGGCACACTCGATCAGACCATCAGTCGCCCCGACCGCCGGGAAGCTACGGAACGGATCGACACAGCCCAAGTCGAGCGACGTGAGCTCCGGTCGGCCGTCCGCCGAACTGGTGCCGGCTGCGGCTGCCTGGTTGAGGAAGCCCCAGCTCGCGCCGATCGTGGGACTGAACGGCACTACCAGGTTGTGGGTCACGTCAATGACCGAGTCTACGGTCCCGCCGTCACCCCAGTAGACGTTGTAGTCCGCCGCCCGAGCCGCGCCGGCCAGCGCACCCTCGATCTGACGCCACGAGTTGGACGTGGTCTGGTATCCGATGTCCTGGTGAATCACCGCAACCCCGGACAGGGCGCCGGCGTTGTTGAGGTTCGGACTGACCGCCGGACTCCCCGAATTGTGCGAGTTGCCCGCATTCGGGTCAGCCTGAGTCTCGTTGGTGGTCGGCGACGGGCCGTCGAACCACCGTGCGCCATTGTAATCGCAGTTCGGCAGTGTGAATCCTTCTGCCTCGTTGATGCAGCCGCGGCCCCACGAGTTTGTGTAGTACACACCGGGCAGGTTCTGGATGTATTCCGCCCGCAGCGTGAAGGCACTGCTCCCGCCGAACCGCTGGGCCAACTGGTCGTTCACCGGAACAGCTTCGAACACGCCATTGTTGCTGGTCGGGGTGTCGAACACGTCCTGCACGATCGGCATTGTGAGCGAAACCTGCTCGCCCGCCCCGGTCGTGGCGGTGAAGAAGTAGGTGGTCGGAATTCCGTCGTATGCCGACCCGAGCTGCAGGCTGTCGAGGTGCACCGATACCGCTCCGGGGGCCGCGATCACCTGGCGCGCGAACGCCCCGCCCGCGAAGTGGAGGTCCGAACCGTCAGCCGGAGGCATCGGCCCGCTGAAGCGGCCCGTGGTCGGATCGAGACTGGGCAGCGACGGGAACGTGGTGCTCTGGTTGCTGCCATCGCGGCCGATGGTGGACTCGGTGATGGTGGCCGTGTTCTCGAAGTTCGAGGCTTGGGCCACCGGCGTCACGGGCTTCGTGTTGCGCGGCGACTCAATGCTCGAGGGGCCGGACTGGAACGAGTTGATGTCGAATGCCGTGACCGAGTAGAAGTACCGCAAGTTGCTCCGGACCCCGTGGTCCACGAAGGTGAACGGCACGCCGGTGTCCTGGAGTTCCGGCGCTCCCTCGGCGTTGCCCGTGAGGGCCGTGTCGGCCTTGAGGATGATGGCCTCGCCGGTGGCCAGCGTAGTGCGCTCGCCGCGCTTCACCTGGATGATCGGGCCGACGAGCGGAATGTCCGTGCTGACGGTCGGAGCGATGCCGGGCTGCAGCGAATCGAACGGCACCGGGCAGCCTGACGTGGTGTCCGGCGGAGTGCCGGTAGGAATGTTGACGCCAAGCTCGGGCGCGCAGTTCGGGGTGGGGTTGATCTGTCCGGTGAAGTCCGCCATCAGGGTCCCGGCGTAGTCGAACTGCGCCACCAGTTGGAGCGAGTTGGGCGCGTCCACCCGCCCGCGGTAAATGCGATAGCCCTCGACGTCGAACTGCCGGTAGTTCGGATCGTACAGCGGGTTCGGGGCGCCCTCCGGCGTGAACAGCGCGCTGGCCACGGCGAAGAACGGATCGCCCGAAGTCTCGCTGGGTGACGGCTGCCACAGCACGGTGACCTGGTCGTTGCCCGGGATCAGGAAGAACGAGGGTGCCTCGGGTGCGAACGGGAGCAGGAAGCCGTTGTTGAACACTGTCTGAGCAACCAGCGACTTGCCCAGCAACGAGCCGGGAACGACGTCGATCGAGTCCTGCACCACATCGCCGTTCTCGTCGGCGCCGCGGAAGCCGCGGTAGCCCGCCACCGAGTCTACAGGGTTGGCGCCGCTGTTAAGCGCCGTCGGGCTGCTCAGCCGGGTCGGATCGCCCGGGGTCAGATCGCAGGTGCCCGGGCCGGTGCACGAGCCGGTGATGACCGGTGCGGCAAAGATATACGCCACCACGATCGAGCCGAACTGCCCCGGGCCGAGCTGCAGCGGGCCCGAGGATTGGAAGAACCGCATGTCGTCGGGAGCGGTGGTGTTGACGAAGCAGATGTGGGTCGCGTGCGGATCACCGGTGTTGCAGGGTGCGTCTCCCGCGGCCGGGCTGACGTTGTTGGAGATATAGCGGTAGAGCTGCGTAGTGTTCTGCGCGTCGTCGAACGCGCCGCCGTTGATCGTGTTGCTGAACAGCGTGAGTCCCACCTCGGCCCCGTTCACCACCGGGCTCTTCAGGTACTTGACCCCGACGAAGCCCGAGCCGGGAAAGAACGGCGGGCTGAAGATGCTGGGGTCGAAGATCCAGCCGGACGAAGGAGCAAAGTCGTGTGAATAGACATAGCCCAGCGCGAAGGGCACGTTCACCGACGAGTAGTTGTTGCCGGACTCGGCCACGTCCATGTCTGCTGAGAAGGCGGCGAACAAGTCGGTGACGGTGTAGCCCCCGTCCGGGATGTTAATGCCGAAGGCCTGTTCGTTGTCCTCCTGGAACTTGGCGCCCTGACGCTTCATGATGTCGATCATGCCGGGGCGCGCGCCGACAGTGTCGTATACCGCGGGATCGGAAGCGGTCACGTTGTAGAACGTGTAGATGTAGTAGAGGATGTCCTGGTTGCCCGAGGGAAAGTTCCACCCCATGCCGCGCTGCTCGACCAGGATGCCGAGCGGGTGCGGACGACCGGCGGCGAACGCCGGGTTGCCGTCCCAGGAGAGCCACCACACGTCA
>DASUXW010000151.1:0-40521 GCA_036377715.1 Gemmatimonadales bacterium | reverse complement strand
TGCGCGTCGATCCGCGATGACGAAGTCGAGCTCGACAAGTCGAACATCCTGCTGATCGGGCCAACCGGTGTCGGCAAGACCCTGCTTGCCCAGACGCTCGCCCGCATCCTCGACGTGCCCTTCACCATCGCCGACGCCACCACGCTCACCGAGGCGGGCTACGTCGGCGAGGACGTGGAGAACATCCTGGTGCGGCTGCTCCAGGCCGGCGAGTTCAACGTGGCCGAGTGCGAGCGCGGCATCGTCTACATCGACGAGATCGACAAGATCGCGCGCAAGTCGGAGAACCCGAGCATCACCCGCGACGTGTCGGGCGAGGGCGTGCAGCAGGCGCTCCTCAAGATCCTCGAGGGCACCGTCGCCTCGGTCCCGCCGCAGGGCGGCCGGAAGCACCCGCAGCAGGAATACATCCAGATCAACACCAAGGACATCCTGTTCATCTGCGGCGGCGCCTTCGACGGGCTCGAGAAGATCATCGAGGCCCGCACCGGCCGGCAGCAGATCGGCTTCGCCGGCGAGGAGCGCAAGCGCGCGCCGGAGCTGAGCAAGAAGAACCCCTACGCCGAGGTCGAGCCCGACGACCTGCTCCGCTTCGGCCTGATCCCCGAGCTGGTGGGTCGGCTGCCGGTGGTGGTCTCGCTCGAGGCGCTCGACGAGGAGGCGCTCATGCGGATCCTCATCGAGCCCAAGAACGCGCTCACCAAGCAGTACAAGAAGCTGTTCGAGCTGGAGGACGTGGGCCTCACCTTCGATCCCGAGTCGCTCCGCGCGGTGGCGCAGAAGGCGCTCAAGCGCGGCACCGGCGCCCGCGGGCTCCGCTCGATCCTCGAGACGATGATGACGGACATCATGTACGACCTCCCAACCCGGGACGACGTGCGCGAGATCGTCATCACCAAGGAAGCCATCGCCGAGGGGACCTCGCCGCTCATCGTGACCGAGCGGGCGCGTGCGAAGCGGGAAGCCTGACGGACAGGCGGGCAGGCGGACAGGCGGACGGGCGGACGGAACTCGAAGGGCTTCCGATCGAATTCGTGGGGTCGTTTCCGGATCCGCTGGTTTCATTGAATCCGGCGCTGCCGGAGATTGCGTTCATCGGGCGGTCCAATGTGGGGAAATCGAGCCTGCTGAACGCCCTTGTGGGGCGGGGCGGGCTCGCGCGGGTGAGCGGGACGCCCGGGAAGACCACGCTGCTCAACGCCTTCCGGCTGCCCCATTTCTATCTGATCGACCTTCCAGGCTACGGCTTCGCGCGGGCGGGCAAGCAGGCGCGGGCGGGCTATCGGCGGCTCGTGGAGCGGTACCTGCTCGAGCGGCCCTCGCTGGCCGGCGTGGTCTGGCTGCTCGACGTACGCCACGACCCGTCGAAGGACGACCTGGAGATGCAGGAGCTGCTGGCCCGGAGCGGTCAGCCGGTGCTGGTGGCGCTCACCAAGGCCGACAAGCTCACCCACTCCGGGCAGGCGGAGCGGACCCGGGCGCTCGCGCTGGCGCTGGGCTTGCAGGGGGATCAGGTGCAGCTCACCAGCAGCACGTCGCGGCTCGGGATCGCCGAGCTCGCCGCCAGCATCACCGCCGCCGTCGGAGGGACCGGATGAGGCGCATCGGCCGGAGGGTGGGAATCGCGTACTGCCTGTCGCTCGCCGCCGCCCTGGTGCTCGGCCCGCCCGCCGTCGCGGCCCAGGGCGCCGCGCCGGAGGGCGGCTACGGGTCGCTGACCCAGGACCAGCTCGCGATCCGCATCCGCACCGCGGACATCGACGTGCGGTTCGTCCCGCTCGATCCCCGGGTGACCCGGCTCCTGGCCCGCGACTCATGGCTCTCGCTGCAGCGGCTGGTGGAGTCGCGCCGGCGGTCCATCGACTCGGTGGCCAACATCGCGGGCATCTCCGCGCCGGGGCTCGCCCTGGTGAGCTTCTTCGGCCAGCGCGAGAATGCCCGGTTCGACCCGCAGACACTCACGGTGCTCGTGCGCGGGCGCGAGCTGCGCCCGCTCGGCATCGTCCCATTCAGCGGACGCTTCAACTCGCAGCAGCTCGCGGTGCGCGAGCAGGTGAGCGGGATCTATCTGTTCGAGGAGGAGCTGCCGGTGAACGACTCGTTCACCCTCACCTACGCCGGACAGACCTCCGACGACTGGGACAAGAAGCAGCAGGTGCTCAACCGGGAGCGGGCGCGGGTGGCGCTTCGCGAGCGGGGGAGCCGGCCGGACACTGCGGGGACCGCAGCCGACTCGGCACGGTGACTCGGCCGCTCACACCACCCAGCTCCGCACCACCCCCGCGAACCGACGCGGATCCACCAGCATCGCCGTCGAGAGCGCGTCGGCCTCGAGGCCGGTGCGCGCCACCACTGTGACCTGCCGGCAACCGCTCGCCGGCCAGCCGCTTGACGGGTCCATCACGTGGCCCCGCACCGCCCGCCCGTAGCGCACCACCGATTCCAGATTGGAGCTCGTGGCCAGCGCCGCGTCCCGGAGCCGGGGGCGTACGCCGGACAGCACCGCGCCCTCGCGATCGGGGTCGGCCACCTCCACCAGCCATCCTGATTCGCCCGGCGGCGCGCCGATGGCCAGGCAGTCGCCGCTCACGTCGAGGAAGGCACGGGTGATCCCGGCCCGGCGGAGCACGCCGCCCGCGCGGTCGAGTCCGTAGCCCACGCCGATCCCGCCCAGGTCGAGCCGCGTGGCGGCCCCGCGGAGCGCCACGCGGCCGTCCCGGAGCTCGATTCCCGCCGCGCGGACCGCCGCACGGGCCTCGTCCAGCTCTGCCGCGGTGGGCTCCGAGCGGCGCGGCAGGTGGAACCCCCAGGCCCGCATCAGCGGCTCCACGGCGACGTCGAAGGCGCCGCCGGTGCTCCGCCGGAACCGCACGGCCGCCTCGAGCGCCGCCACCAGGTCCGGACTCACCGCGAGCAGTCCCCGGCCTGCGTGCCGATTCAGCTCCGCGAGATCGCTTGCGTCATCGAACCGCGAAAGGACGTGCTCCACTCGCCGGAGCTCGGCCAGCGCGGCTTGAGCCACCTCGTAGCCCGTCGACTCCGACTCGGCGAAGAGCTGCAGGTGCACCGGCTGGCCCATGGCCCACGACCACCGCTCCACGAACACGTCCCCGCCGGCCCCCGCCGACGCGCCCACGGGCAGCCGAGCGCCGCGGCCGGTCAACACACCCACCCCGACCGCACCCATGGCACCCAGAAAGTCGCGCCGGTTCATGCCGGCTCTCCCGCGCCCGAGACCGCGCCCAATACGTAGAACGACTGTACGTAGAACGTGAGCGCCATGATCGCGCTCGAGAGCGACAGCAGCCAGCTGAACCGGGCGTCCACATAGCGCATGAGCCACATCGACGTGAACGAGACCAGCAGCGCCACGAACGGCTCGGCGATCAGGAACCGCCGCCATCGCTCCGCCGGCCGCTCGCACAGCGCGAGCGCCGCGCCGCTGAACACGAAGATCGCGGCCATGGACAGGAGATGCGTGTGGGTGATGGTCAGCATCTCGGCGTACGACTTGGCGAACTCCATGGGCGCATCGGCGGCAGCGGCGGTGGAGTCGCCGCCGCGATAATGGCGGGCGACCCCGGGCGGGGTCATCCCGGTGGTGTGGTGCACGAAGAGCAGCGACGTCGTATACCCTACCAGCTGCACGATCGTGATCCAGCGGGCCAGCGTGCGGAGCGGGGACGGCGCGCTTCGCCACGTGAGCCGGCCCGCCGCGGTCACTTGAGCTTCCCCTCGGCGTGCCAGCGGGTCATGTCGGCGAGCGCGCGGCGGACACCCCGGGTCACGGAGTGCGCGCTGATCGTGGCGCCGGAGACGTTCCGGATGTCCTTCCCAACCTGCAGCGGATCGCCCGCCGACTTGCCGCGAAATTGCCTGCGCCACGGCTCGTAGGCCACCTCGCCGCCGCGCGGCTCGCGGTAGACCAGGATGTCCACGTCGCGGAGCGCGTCGGCCGAGTCGGTCGCCACGAGATAGGTGATCGGCCGGTCCTTGCCCTTCGAGTTGACCACCTCGGCGAAGCCGAGCAGCGCGCCGTCGCGGGAGACGCGATAGACCTCGGCGGAGTCCATGCGCACCGTGTCGACGCCGACGCCCGGCCCGTAGATGCGCTCGATCGACGCCGCGAGCTTCTCCGGCGGTGCGGACTGTGCGGCGGCCGGCGCTGCAAGCGCGCCGGCCAGGAGCAGCACCCCCGCGAGCGTGGTCGCCCTAGAACTGATATCCCACCCCCAGGGCGAGCTGCTCGTCCTGCCCCAGACCGGCGCGATTGCGCCGGAGCTGGTAGTCGCCCTTGAAGACGACGTTCCAGGCGGGCTTGTACGAGAGGCCGAAGGTGGTGATCCGCCGGGCCAGTGCGTCGTCGCGCGTGAGGCCGGCCGGGACGCCGGCCTGCGTGTTATACCGCTCGTACCGGACGAAGGCGTTGAGCCGCTGGGCCGACGCGGGCGCGAGAACGCTCAGCGCGTTCCAGGCGCCCTCCACGTACCCGCCCGCGATGCGGCTGCCCACGGCGCTGCCGTAGGCCGCGTCGATCTCGTCCGCATCGGCCAGACTCAGATTGGCGATCACGCCCCGGAACATAAAGGGCCCGGTGTCGTAGCGGGCGTCGGCCGAGACCAGCGCGAGGGCGTTGTCGAACGTTCCGGTGCCGAGCGCGGGATCCTGGTTGGCGGTGCCGCCGTACCAGAAGGAGCCCCCGAGCTGCAGCCCGGGCCGGCTCCACTCCAGCCGGCCGGTGACCGACGGGTTGGCGAAGCTCGCTTCCTTCCCTTCCTGCCGGCCGCCCCTAATGCCCGATTCCGCCGAGAACCCGCTCGCCACCAGGCCGTTCAGCAGATAGACCCGGTACCCCAGCCCGGACGAGCCGGGCAGCGTTCCCACCAGGCCGACGCCGATATCGCGCCAGGTGCTCGGGATGACATTGCGCGCGAAGGTCGGACGCTCCACGCCGTTGAAGGTGGGGGGCTCGTGCGTTTCGTTGATGATCCCGATCGGCGCGAGCACCAGGCCTGCCCGGATGGTCGCGGCCGGCGAGAGGGTGTAGTCGAGGTAGATCTGCTCCAGCGCGACCTCGCCGCCCTCCTCGCCCCCCTCGAGCTTGGTGTCTTCGAGCTCCAGCTCGGAGCGGAAGGCCAGCTTCTCGGTGAACGTGTGGGCGAGATAGACCACGAACCGGGCGACGTTCACCTCGCCCGGCGTATCGGGCCCCGTGGGATTGGTGTAGTGGACTTCGCCGTAGCCGCCGATGGTGGTGCGTTCTTCGTCGTCCTGCGCGGCGGCCTGCGTGCCGCGGAGACCGGTGAGCGGGAGCATGCCGAGGATCGCGAGGCTGAGAACCGGCAGCGATGCGCGCATGAGGCCTTTCGACGGGACAAAAGACTAGTTGAGAATGACTTTCAATGTTAACCCCTACCACTTTATTCCCCATTGGACCTGGTGTCAACAGCGCACTCCGAGCATCATTGCACACGGAGTCCGCGCCACCCCACCGTTTTCCTGACGCCCCGAGGCGCCCCCATGGCCTATCTCCCTCTCCGCACGGTCGCCATGCCCGAGGCTACCGACCGGTTTTTCGACGGCTGGCTCGAGCAGCTCGAGTACCGGCTCGGCGCGGCGGACGCGGATTGGAACCGGATCACGCGCGACCTCCTGTTCGAGATCTGGTACCCGGGTCTGACCGACTACGACGCCCTGGTCGAGGATCCAGCGACCGCGCCGGCCACCCGCGCCGCGCTCCTGAGCCTCGATCCGCGCAACGTCACCCTCGAGCCCGAGTACTACGCCGACGTGGACGCCGAGCGGTACGCCCGGGTGAAGCCGCTGCACTGGCTGTGGCAGAGCTTCGACCGTACGCCGCTCGGCGCCGGCAACGTGCATCTCGGCGTGCGCTTCCGGCGCATCCTCGCGCAGCACCTCTTCGCCCGCTGCGGGCGCAATTTCAAGGCGTTCCAGTTCGTCGAATTTTCCTACGGGTACAACCTCGAGGTGGGCGACGACTGCGTGGTGCACCGGCACGTCCTGCTCGATGACCGGGGCGGGATCACCATCGGCAATCGGGTGAGCATCTCGGACTACGCCAACATCTACAGCCACACGCACAGCATCGTGGATCAGAAGGACGTGACCAACGTGCGCACGGTGCTGGAGGACGACGTGCGCATCACCTACCACGCCACGGTGCTGGCCGGCGTGCGGGTGGGGCGGAGCGCGATGGTGGGCGCGGTCGCCGTCGCCACCAAGAACGTCCGGCCGTACCACGTCAACGTGGGCATCCCGGCCAAGTCCATCCGGGTGAAGCCGAACGCGCCGCCGGAGGCCTACGTGACCGAACGCGTGGTCCAGCACCACACCACGGAGCGTTGAGCCTGGCCAGGCCGCGCGAGCACTGGTACACCTCGCCGTCGGCGCTCGTCGCATGGGCGTTGCTGGTGAGCGCGCTCGTTGGCAAGCTGCTCGGCGGTCTCCCGGGGCTCCTCACCATCGCCCTGGGCATCGCGGCCGGACTGATCCTGCTCCTCGCCGTCTGGCGACGGGAGTGGGAGGTGCCGCTCCATGCCGGCGCCGCTACCCTGCTGGGCGCGGTGGCGTGGCTCGCCAACGACCGCATCTGGTGGCTTGCGGTCCTGGCCGTGGTGGCCATCTCGGGCAGCTTCTGGGTGGCCATCACCCGCGGGCGGCGGCGCCTGCGCGACGCGGAGACCCGCAGCGATCAGCTCGCGAGCCAGCTCGACCGGCGCATCAGCGAGCTGTTCTCGCTCCAGGAGCTGAGCTACGTGCTCTCGGAGTCGATCCAGCTCGACCGCATCGTGGATCAGGTGGTCCGCTACGCCGGCCGCTTCCTCCAGGCTGACGGCGCCATCCTGGTGCTCACCGACGACGAGCATGGGCGGGCGCTCCGGGTGGCGGGCGCCACCGGATCGCTCGAGGCCCTGCTCGGCAAGGTGACCCGCGACGACGACAGCGCCCTGGTCCGCTTCGCCATGCAGCGCGAGCGGATCGAGGTGGCCCAGGGTGTGTCGGTGCCGTCCGTCAACTTGGTGGGCGACCTGACGGTCCGCTCCGCGGCGGTGGCACCGCTCCGCTCACAGGGCGTCACCATGGGCGCACTCGCCGTGGCCGACCGGCAAGGCGGCGCCTTCACCACCGAAGACCTGTGGCTCCTGTCGACGGTGGCCACGAGCGCATCGGTCGTGCTGGCGAACAGCCGGCTGTACGAGATGGTCCGGCGCAGCAAGGAAGAGTGGGAGACGGCCTTCGACGCGCTCACCGAAGGGATCGCCGTCGTGGGCCCGGGTGACACGGTGCTCCGGGCCAACCGGGCGCTGGCCGGCCTGGCGGAGCTTCCCACCGAGGGACTGGTCGGGCGCCGTCTGCGCGACCTGCTCGCCGGCACCGGCGAGGCGGTGGACGAGCTGCTCGGCGCGACGCAGCGGGGCGAGCGCACCGGTCCGCTCGTGGTACGGCTGGAGCCCAGCGGGCGGGTGCTCCGGCTCACCGCCGCCCCGCTGGGCGGGCGCACCGGACCGGGCCGCGTCGTGATGCTGCTGGAGGACGTCACCGAGCAGCGGACGCTGGAGGCCCAGCTCATTCAGAACGACAAGATGGCCTCGATCGGCCAGCTCGTCTCCGGCGTCGCGCACGAGCTCAACAACCCGCTCACGTCGATCGCCGGCCTCACCGAGCTCCTGCTCGAGCTCGAGCTGCAGCCGGAGTTCCCGCGCGACCACCTGCGCGTGATCCACGACCAGGCGGAGCGCGCGGGACGCATCGTCCGGAACCTGCTGACCTTCGCCCGCAAGGGAGCGCCGGAGAAGGGGCCGGTGGATCTCAACGACGTCGCGGCGCGCACCTCGCTGCTCATCGTCTACGAGCTCGAGCTCCACGGGATCGAGCTCGACTCGGCGCTCGACCCGGACCCGGTCATGGTGCTCGGCGACCGCTACGAGCTGCAGCAGGTGCTGCTCAACTTGGTCACCAATGCGGTCCAGGCGGTGAGCGCGCTGCCCGCCGATCGGCCGCGCCGGATCTCGATCGCGACGGCGCGGGTGGGCGGCGAAGCGATCCTCCGCGTGCGCGACACCGGGCCCGGCGTGACTCCGCAGCACGCGAGCTCGCTCTTCACGCCGTTCTTCACCACCAAGGCGCCGGGCCAGGGCACCGGGCTCGGGCTGTCGCTGAGCTACGGCCTCATCCAGTCGCATGGCGGCGTGCTGAGCTACGAGCCGCCCGCCGACGGCGGCGCGGAATTCCGGATCGCGCTCCCGGTCTACCAGCCGGGCGCGGAGCCCGCGGAGCCAGCCGAGCCGGCGCGGGCGCCGGCCGCCGTTCCGGTGAGCGGACGGGAGCTGCCCCGCGTCCTGGTGGTGGACCCCGACCCTGCCGTGCACCGGGTGGTCCACGCGCTGCTGACGCCCGAGGGGATCGAAGTGGAAGCCGCGCGGACCGGCGATCAGGGCATGCGGCTGGTGTCGAGCCGGGAGTTCGATCTCGTGATCGCCGATATGGGAACGACGGCGGGGGCGTCGGACCTGTTCGTGCACGCGCTGGCCGCGGCGATGCCGTCGATCATGGACCGGCTGGTGCTCACCTGCGCGGGCGAGCTGGAGGCGGCCGATCCGCTGCCGGGCCGGGCCCTGCTCCGGGCGCGAAAGCCGCTCAACCTGCGCGAGCTGCACGCGCTGGTCTCGCAGGTGCTCGCTAGTACCCCGCCTCGCTTGCCGCCTTCCAGGGCAGCACGGTGACCCGGCCGCGCACCCGCGCGCCGGCTCCCTGCGCGTCGGGGGTCGCCCAGTAGTTCCCGCCCGCGGCCAGATCCGGCGCGTCGATGAACCACCCGCTGGCCTTGAGGAAGACGTTGCCGGACACCTCGGTGCCGTGGCCCGTCCCATCCACCACGAGCCCGTCGCCCACTCCGTCGAACACGTTCCCGCGGACCCGGCTGCCCGTCACGTCCTCCAGCACGATCCCGCGCGCGACGCCGCTCACCATGTTGTCGTCGATCCGGAATCCACGCGCCGGCGCCGCGCTGCTGTCGCCGCCGGCGATCCGGATGCCGACCGGCCCCCCGATGAGGACGTTGGCCTCGATCGTCGTGCTGCCGCCGCTCTGCGCGTCGATCCCGGCGCGCCCGGCGCCGATGACGGTGTTGCCCCGCACCAGCCCCCCGCCGAGGCGGACCAGCTCGAAACCGACGGCCACGCTATCGGCCCGGTTCTCCACGAAGCTCACGCCCCAGGTGACCCGCGCCGCGAACGCGGCGCCCGCGGCGAGCGAGGCGTCGTTCCGGTAGATCAGATTGCCCACCGAAGGGCGGCTCAGCGGGCGCGCGCCGACCACCAGCAGGCCGCGACTCGAGGCGGTGAGATCGTTGTCCGAGACGATGTTCGAGTCACTCGCCTCGCGCAGCAGGATCGCCGCGGCGCCGCAGTCGGCGCCCGGCGCGGGGCACCGCCGCGTACGGCTCGCTTGATTGCGCGCGATCACATTGTGGCTCGAGCGGTACAGGTGGATGGCCCACCCGCTGTTGCCCGACAGCTCGTTCTCGGCCACGTACGTGCCCCGCGCCTCCAGCAGGGCGATTCCGTTCTGGCCCCCGTGCGCGATGATCCCCGTGATACTCGCGCCCTCGGTGCCGCGGAGGAGCACGCCGGCGCCGTACCGCTCAAACACCCCGGGCCGGGCGAGATCCAGCCGGTCGGTGCTGTCGGTCCGCTCGGCGGTCGAGCGGAGCGCCTGGCGCCGGCTGCCGGACACGTCGGTGCCGCTCAGGGCGTGGTCGCGCCCGCCCTCGAGCCGCACGCCGTAGCGGTACCCCCGAACGGTGCCGCCGGACACGGTCACCGCGTCCACGCCGCGGCTCGCCACGCCGATCCCCGTGAAGCGCTCGGGCACCGAGTCGCCGCTCTCGATCGTGACGCCGGTCAGGTCGATCCGGGTACCCGACGTGGCCGCGATGAGCACGCCGCGTTCGCCCGGGTCGGGGATGCGGTAGCGGCCCGGGCAGATGCGCACGTCGCCCTGCACCTGGGTACCTGCGCGGGTGAGGCGGATGCAGGGCGCGTCGCCGGCGCCGGCCGGCGCCGGCGACGCGAGCGAGAGCAGGAGCGCGACGGCGAGCAGACTCACGGCCGCACGGGATAGCCGCGCTCGCGGAGATACGCGCGCGCTTCGGGCAGCGTGGAGCCCTGGAAGTGGAAGATGCTGGCCGCGAGCACGCCGTGCGCGCCGGCCTCGAGCGCCTCGGCCAGGTGCTCGAGCCGGCCGGCACCGCCCGAGGCGATGACCGGGATGGACACCGCCGACGACGCGGCCGAGACCAGCGGCAGGTCGTAGCCTTCTCCGGTCCCGTCGCGGTCCATCGAGGTGAGCAGGATCTCGCCCGCGCCCAGCGCCTCCAGGCGGGTGATCCATTCGATGGCTTCGAGCGGCGTCTCCTCGCGGCCCCCGTTCACCATCACCGCGACCCGCCCGCCGATGCGCCGCGCGTCCACCGCGGCCACGATGCACTGGCTGCCGAAGTGCTCGGCCAGGCGCGAGACCAGCTCGGGGCTCCGCACCGCGGCCGTATTGACCGCGACCTTGTCGGCCCCGGCGCGCAGGGCGGCGCCCGCGTCCTCCGCCGAGCGGATCCCGCCGCCCACCGTGAACGGCACGAAGAGCCGCTCGGCGACGCGCGAGACCATCTCCAGCGTGGTGTGCCGCGCCTCCACACTGGCCGAGATGTCGAGAAACACCAGCTCGTCGGCCCCCGCGGCGTCGTAGCGCGCGGCCTGCTCCACGGGATCGCCCGCATCGCGCAGGGCGGCGAAGTGCACTCCCTTCACCACGCGCCCGGCCTCGACGTCGAGACAGGGGATGATACGCCGCGCTAGCATACCCGGAGCACGTCTTCCACCGGCCCCGCGTGCCCGGTGCCGAGGAGCCGCACGGCGTCTGCCAGGGCGCGCGACTCGCGCGGCCAGGAAAAGCGCGCCTGCGCCTCGGCCGGCGAGAGCCACTCGAACCCGTCGTGCTCGATGCCGGTCCGCACCGCCGCCGCGGCGGTCACGAACGCGACGAACACCGGCACCAGCGCCACCTCGTCCAGCCGGTGCTGATAGAACGCCTCGACCCGGCTGAGATTGTAGAGCCGCTCGAGCGGAAGCCCCGTCTCTTCCTCCAGCTCGCGCCGCACCGCGTCGGCCGGCGTCTCGCCGGCCTCGATGTGGCCGTGCACCGCCTCCCACGAGCCCGGACAGCGTCCGCCCCCGCCGCGGCGGAGGACCAGGCACTCCAGCGTCTCGCCCGCACCCCGCAGGACGTACAGGTCCACCAGGGAGACCGCGATCGTCGTCACGGCCGCCACCGCGCGAAGGCGCCGAGCAGCTCGATGCCGGCCCGCTGCGACTTCTCGGGATGGAACTGCGCGCCGATGACGTTGTCGCGGCCCACCAGCGTAGGGAAGTGATACTCGTAGGTGCCGGTCGCGAGCACGGAGCGTTCGGGCAACTCGTCAGGGTGGTAGCTGTGCACGTGATAGAAGAATTGCGGCTCGTCGTTGAACGCCTCGCGCAGCACGGGGTGCCGAGTGCCGGCCGCCGTGAGCTCGACCCGCGCCCAGCCGACGTGAGGCACCGGCAGCGCGGTCCTGAACCGCCGCACCGTGCCCGGCAGCAGGCCGAGTCCGTGGGCGTCGGGCGCCTCCTCGCTGCCGGCAAAGAAGAGCTGGAGGCCGAGACAGATCCCCATGAGCGGCCGCCCCTGCTCCGCCGCCTCCCGGACGGCCGCGCCGAGTCCGGTCCGCTCCAGGGTGCGCGATGCCGCGCCGAAGTGCCCTACCCCCGGCAGGAGCACGTGATCGGCGCGACCGACCTGCTCCGGATCGCTGGTCAGCATTGCCGCGTGCCCGGCGGCGCCGAGCGCGCGGACGACGCTCCGGAGGTTGTTCACCCCGTAGTCCACCACCACGATCACAGCGTGCCTTTCGTGGACGGGACGCCGGTCACCCGCGGGTCGAGCATCGTGGCGCCGTCGAGCGCGCGCGCGAACGCCTTGAACGCCGCCTCGACGATGTGATGCGGATTGTCGCCGCGGATCAGGTCCAGGTGGACCGTCAGCCCGGCGTTGAGCACCAGGGCGCGGAAGAACTCGGGGGTGAGGAAGACATCATAGTCGCCGAGCATCTGCCACTTCGGGATGTCGATCGAGTAGGCCAGATACGGCCGTCCCGAGACGTCCACGACCGCCCGCACCAGCGCCTCGTCCAGCGGCACGAGCGCGTCGGCATAGCGGCGGATCCCGGCCCGGTCGCCCAGCGCCTGCGCGATCGCCTGCCCGAGCGCGATCCCCGTGTCTTCGACGGTGTGGTGCCCGTCCACGTGCAGGTCGCCCTTCGCTTCGATCTCCAGATCGAGCAGCGCGTGCCGCGCCAGCGCCTCGAGCATATGGTCGAAGAACCCGATCCCCGTCCGCACCGACGCCTCGCCCCGCCCGTCCAGGTTCACCCGGACGCGGAGATCGGTTTCCTTGGTGGTGCGGTGGAGGTCGGAGGTGCGCATGGGGTCAGTCGTGAGTCGTGGGTCGTGAGTCGTTGGTCGTTAGTCGTCAGTCATCAGTCGCGGGTCGCGGGACCCGCCGTTCAGTCCCGCTCACCGCTCACCGCTCACCGTTCCCTGCTCACCGTTCACCGCCGTCATCGCCGTCATCGCCCCGATCACCGCCTCCATGTCCTCCTCCGTCCCGACCGAGATCCGGAGGCACTGGGCCAGCTCGGCGCCGCTGGAGACATCGCGGACGAGGATGCCATGGTCCGTGAGGAGCCGGCGGAAGACCTCGGCGGCGGGGAGCGCATCGCAGCGGATCAGGACGAAATTGGCGGCGCTCGGGAACACAGTGAACCCGGGGAGCTCCCGCAGGCGGGCGGTGAAGCGGTCGCGGACGGCCACGATGTCGCGTGACCGCGCCTCGAGCGTGGCCGCGTGGCGCAGCGCGGCGGCCGCGGCGGCGAGGGTCACCACGTTCACATTGTAGGGCAGCTTGCCCTTGGTGATCTCCCGGGCCACCACCGGGTGCGCGACGGCCACGCCGAACCGAAGGCCCGCCAGGCCCAGGGCCTTGGAGAAGGTTCGGAGCACCACCAGCCGGCTCGAGCGCGAGAGGAGCGGCAGCGCCGAGGGGCCGCCGAACTCCTGGTATGCCTCGTCGCATACCACGAGAGCTCCGGTCTCCTCCAGGATCCGCTCGACCGCGCCTTCGGCCAGCGCCGAGCCGGTAGGATTGTTGGGCGAGTTGAGCACCACCACTCGCGCGCGCTCCCGCACCGCGGCGTCGATGAGCGCATCCACATCGTACACGAACCCGGGCCCGAACGGCACGGGGCGGTAGCGCGCGCCGAGCACGCCCGCCAGGAGCCGGTAAAGTGAGAAGGTCGGCGACGGCGCCACCACGACGTCTCCCGCCGCGAGCGTGACGGCGAGCGTCGCCTGGATCAGCTCGTTGGAGCCGTTCCCCACCAGGATCCCTTCGGGGGTCCACCCGTATCGCCTGGCGAGCGCCTCCAGCAGAGGCTCCGGCGTGAACTCGGGATAGCGCTGCCAGGGTGCCGCGGCCGCCGCGGCCAGCACTTCCTGCTTCAGCTCCGGCGGCGCGTCCCACGGGCTCTCGTTCTGGTTGAGCTTCCGGGGCGCCGCGGGTGCGCGGAGCGTGTAGGCGCTCTGGGCCCGCACGCCCGGCTTGATCAGCGCGAGCCCCTCGGCGCCCTCGCCTGCCGGGCTCACGCTCGTCGCCGGCCGAGAATCGCCTCGAGGCGGGCGGAGAGGGCGCGCGCCCGGAACGGCTTGGTGATGAAGTCGTCGGCGCCGAGCTCGAAGACCCGGACTTCGTTGTCCTCGTCGCCCTTGGCGGTGAGGACCATGACGGGAATGGCCCGCGTGGCCGGCCGCGAGCGGAGCTGCTGGAGGACGCTGTAGCCGTCGAGTCCCGGCAGGTTCAGGTCCAGCACGATGATGTCGGGCGCGTAGCGGTCCACCTCGTCGAGCGCCTGGATGCCGTCGCGCGCCTCGGCCACGTGGAAGCCGTCGCGCTCGAGCAGGTCCCTCATGACTCGCCGGAGCTGCTCTTCGTCCTCCACCAGCAGCACCTTGGTGCCGCGCCCCCGGCCGTTCGTGGCCACCGACCCGGTTCCGTCCTCGTCCACCAGCTCGAGATCCATGGTGAGGTCGAGTGACAGCGGCGACGGTGCCGCCGCGGAGGCGGCGGGCGCGGGGGCGGGACGGGAAGCCGGGGCGGGGGGCGCCGCATCGGCAGCGGGTGCCGCGGATGTCGGCGCCGCCGGGCGCTCCGGCTCGGCCGGGGCCTCGGTCACCCGGAGCAGTTCCTCCAGCGTGGACTCGCCCGCCAGCACGTGGCGCAGGCCGCTGTCCCAGAGCGAGCGCATCCCCGCCGCGCGGGCCGCCTCGGCGATCCGATCGGCCGTGGCCGATGCGCCGATGCGGCGCTCGATCTCGGGAGTAACGGTCAGCACCTCCATGATGCTGAAGCGCCCGCGATAGCCGGTTTGAGCGCACTCGCTGCAGCCCACCGCCTTGTACAGCGCCGCGCCCGGGGGAATGAAGCGCGCGGCCTGCGGCGGCACCGGATCGCTGGCGGGCGCCATGCAGGCCCGGCACAGCCGGCGCATGAGCCGCTGGGCGATCACGCCGCGCAGCGCTGAGGCGATCTTGTACGGCTCCATCCCCATGTCCACCAGCCGCGTGACCGCGTTGGCGGCGTCGTTGGTGTGCAGCGTCGAGAGCACCAGGTGACCGGTGAGCGACGCCTGCAGCGCGATCTGCGCCGTCTCCTGGTCGCGGACCTCGCCGATCAGCACCACGTCGGGGTCCTGCCGCAGGATCGAGCGCAGCGCCGAGGCGAAGGTGAGCCCCGCCTTCTCGTGCACCTGCACCTGGACGATGTTCTCGCCCAGCCGGTACTCGACCGGGTCTTCCACGGTGACGATGTTCACGCCATCGCTCTGGATGAGCCGCAGCGCCGAGTAGAGCGTGGTGGTCTTGCCCGAGTCGGTGGGCCCGGTGACGAGCAGAATCCCCTCCTTGGCGCCAAGCAGCCGGCGCACGGCCTCCTGCTCGTCGGGGTGCATGCCCAGCGCGTCGAGGCTCAGCACCGTGGCGCGCTGGCTCAGGATGCGGATCACGACCTTCTCGCCGAGCGACGCGGGCAAGGTCGAGACGCGGAGGTCCACCGCCTCGCCGTTGACCGATACGCGCGCGCGGCCGTCCTGCGGCCGCAGTCGGTCGGCGATGTCGAGCCCGGACATGATCTTGATGCGGGAAATGAGGGGCAGCCCGGCGTTGCGCGGAATCTTCATCACCTGGCGCAGCACGCCGTCGATGCGGTACCGCACGGCCACGCCGCCCTCGATCGGCTCGACGTGGATGTCGCTGGCCCGGCTGGTCACGCCGTCGGCCAGCATTACGTCCACCAGACGGATGATGGGCCGCTGGCTTGCCTCTTCGGCGCTCGCGGCGGCGTAGTCGTCGTCGTCCTCGAGCTCCTTCACCTCGAAGTCGCCGCCGATGCCTTCGAGCAGCCGGTTCACGACGTCCTCGTTCCGGTACAGCTCGTCGATCCGGGCCCGGATGGCGGAGGGCGACGCGACCAGCATCCGCACTTCCCTGCCGGTCGCGAACGCCAGCATCTTCTCGGCGTCGATGTCGAACGGATTGGCGGTGGCCACCTCGAGGCAGGAGTCGGTCTGGCCCACCGGCACCACGTTGAACCGGCGCGCCACGGCCTCGGGCACCACCTGGGCGAGCCTGGGATCGATCCGGTTCAGGTCGGCGACGGGGATGCGGAACCGGTTGCCGATGGCTGTGAGCACATCCGGGTTGGGGATGAGCCGCCGCTGGGCCAGCGTCTCCCACAGCGAGACCGGGGCGGACGCCTGTTCCGCCCGGAGCCGCGCGATGGTCCCCTCGGGCAGCAGAGGCTCGATGGTGTTCACCAACCATTCATCCGTAAACTGCATGGCTCCGCTCGGGTTATGTGACAGGGGGAGAACCGAAGATAAGACCCCTATAACAGGCCCCACCAGTCCCGATTTACGTCCACCGTTACCCCAACGTGCCCGTCCCGGAGTCCCACGCCCGCCTCGACTCGAATGAGCCGCATGAACCATTCGAGCGCGACGCCGGCCACCGGCCGCACGCCGCCGCTGTCCGTCCACGGCACCCCGCCGGGTGGCCGGCCGGCCGCCCCTGCCGCCAGAAACGGTGCCACGGTGACCGTATGTCCGGTGGAGGCGAAGGAGCCCAGCGAGACCGCGGGTGCGGGCAGCGCGAAGCGCCACTCGACCTGCGCCAGCGCCACCGTGCGGCCGCCATAGGCGCGGAATGGCTCGCCGACCAGGGTGCCCCGGCCCCCGATCGCGAAACTCCGGTGGGGCGGCAGGTGGTCGGTGCCGGCGCCGAGATAGACCCGGCCCACCAGATCGTGCCCGGCCAGGGGCGTCAGCCAACGCCCCTCGACCGTGGCGCGGGCGTAGTCGGACGGGCCCTCGCCCACCTCGAGCGCCAGGCGGCCCTGCAGGTCCCGGCGGACGGCGACTCCGCCGCTCGCCCGCTCCAGCTCGAGCCGCCCGACCCGGTACGTGCCCGAGCCCAGCGGCGGATTGGGCCGGTAGCTCCCCGTGGCGGGCGACGCCCGGACGCTCACCGACCGGCTCTCCTCCACGCCCAGGGTCAACGCCGCCGTGCTGCGTCCGCTCAGACGATGCCGGACGCCGGCCAGCGCGCTGTGGAGCAGTACGTAGTCGCCGTGGTCGTCGCCGGCTTCCTGCGCCGTGAGCGAATTGAGCAGCGGCGAGATGATGGGCAGGTCGCTGAAGTCACGGACCCGCCGCGCCGCCGAGAGCTCGAGCTCCGTGGCGCCGAGCCCGGCCGTGAGCCGGACCTCGCCGGTCACCCGGTGGTCCGACGTGCCGTACCCGATCGAAGGGCGCAGCAGCACCCGCCGGTCGGCCGCGCCCAGTGCGGCTCCGAAGCCGAGCGCCAGCCCCTGCACCCGGTTCACGTGCACCAGATCGCTGAGCGACCCGGCTGCCAGCCGCCGCGCCGGGAGCCCGCTCAGCGCGCGCGCGCCGGCGATCCGCTCAACCTCGGCCCGGAGTGCGTCCATGTCCTGGCGGTTGACCGGGGTGGCCACCCCGGCGATCGCCCGGTCGAGCGGTTCGCCCCAGGTGGAATCGGCCGGGTTCGGCTGGGTGAGGCCGGCGATGGCGGGGCCCGCGAACAGGGCATCGCTCAGCGGCACATTGAAATCGTAGCCCTCGATCTCCCACCGGCCGCGGATGATGCCGCGCGCCGGAAAGTCGAGCCACGACGTACGCCGCCGGATCTCCACCTCCTGGCGGCGCGGCAGCCACCAGCGCCGCTCGAACAGCGCGTTCTCCAGCACGATGCTGATGTCCTCGAGCTGCCGGTCGAGGTAGGCGGCCGGGGTGAAGCTGAACCGGAACCGCACCAGCTGGGCGGTGGCGACATCGAGGTACAGCGTGCCCACCACGAGCGGCATCGCGTACGAGCGCGGACGGACCTGCACCTCGCGCACGACGGTCTCGCCGGCCGCCGTCTGGATCGCGAGCGAATCGCCCAGTGCGTAGTCGTACCGCCCCAGGCCCTCCGGCGAGAGCGGATGGGGCACATCCCGCACCTCGTCGCCCTCTCCGATACGGATGCGATTGCCGAAATTGTTGGTGACGATTCCGAGGTGGTCGCGGTGGTAGTGGATGTCGGTGGGAAGAAACGCGCCGTCGCGCCAGCCAAGAATGACCTGCTTGCTCCGGTCCGGGGCGCGCCAATACACTTCCACGCGCAGCTCGTCGGCCTTGACCAGCCGGGGCGGTTCGGCCAGTCCTTCGCCCACCTGCGCCAGGAAGAAGACGAAGCCGTGCGCCCGCGCGCGGTAGCTCGCGAGCGAGGTATCGGCCTGCGCCTCGAGCCGTCGCGCCGTCGCGCGGCGCACCAGATCGAGCGCCCCCGGCGCGTTCCAGCTCTGGGCGGTCAGCGCGGGCGCGTGGGTGAGGACAAGCACGATCGCCGCACGTGCCGCACGTCGCACTGCGCACCTCTCAAGCGGGCAGGGGGTCGATGAGCGGAATATCCCGGAGCCGGTGGGGACGGGCAAGCTGGCTCTGTCTTGCCGCCGCATGCGGCGGCCGCGCGGCCGCGGGGGCCGCGGCGGCGGGACCGACGGCCGTCCGCGTGGTCCCGCTGCCATCGGCCGTGGTGCTCGAGACCTCCGGCCCGGCGCCGTCCGACACCAGCGTCACGTTCACCACCGGCCGCCCGCGCGTGATCATCCTGCGCCACGGACCGCCGGACAACGTGGTGTTCGCCGAGCTCGGATTTCCCGCGGACGCGTTCCACGCCGACAGCGGCCTCGACGTGCGGGTGACGGTGCGGCCGAGACGGGGCGAGTACGGCCTCGACCTGACCACCTCGCTCCCGCTCGCGACGAGCGCCACCATCACCTTCAAGTATGCCCGCTTCTTTCATGAGCCGGCGGCCGCGCGCGCCCGCTGGGCCACTGACGCGGCGTACGAGCAGGCCCTCGCGGTGGGGCACGTGCTGCCGGAAGGACCGCGGCTGGCCCTGCTGCCCTCGAGCCGACCCGCCGCCGACAACCTCCGCGCCGTGCTGGCCGGCCCCGGGACCTATCTCGTGGCGGCGGCGCCGTGACCGCCACCTTCAACGCCTTCGCGGCGCGTGCCCGGCAGGGCGGCGCGATGGTGCCGGTGACGCGCCAGGTGGTCCTCGATGCCGACACGCCGGTCTCGGCCTTCGCCAAGCTGCACCGCGGACCCTACGGCTTCCTGCTCGAGTCGCTCGAGGGCGGCGAGCGCTGGGCGCGCTACACCTTTCTCGCCACCGATCCGCGCGAGGTCTTTCGCTATCGCGGCCGCCGCACCGAGCGCTGGACCGCGCTCGACGGCTGGCACGAGCTCGAGAGTGATCTCCCGCCGCTCGAGCACCTCGGCCGCCTGCTGCGGAAGCACCCGCCGGTGGACGTGCCGGGGCTGCCGCGGTTCACCGGCGGCGCGGTGGGCTATCTCGGCTACGACATCGTGCGCACCATCGAGCAGCTGCCCCACGCACCGCCGGACGACCGCGAGCTCCCCGACGCGCTCCTGATGGTGACGGACACGCTGCTGGTGCTCGACAACCTGTTCAACCGCGCCACCGTCATCGCCAACGTCGAGGTCGCTCCCGACGCCGACGATGCCGAGCTGCGCCGTCTCTACGCCGCCGCGGAGGCCCGCATCGACGAATGGATCGGGCGACTGGCGGTCCCGGGCGACATGCGGCCGCTCACGATGGACCCGCAGGTGGCGCTCCCGCCGACCCGTTCGCCGTACCAGGACGAGCGTTTTCAGGAGGATGTGCGCCGCATCAAGGAGTACATCGCCGCGGGCGACACCTTTCAGACGGTGCTCTCGCGCCGGCTCGAGACCGCTGCCCCGGACCCGTTCCTGACCTACCGCTACCTGCGCGCGCTCAACCCGGCGCCCTATCTCTACTATCTCCACTGCGACGATATCCACGTGATCGGGAGCTCGCCCGAGATTCTCGTCCGGGTGGAGGAGGGCGAGGTGACGCTCCGTCCGATCGCCGGCACCAGGCCGCGCGGCGCGGGCCCGGAGGAAGACACCGCGCTCGCCGAGGAGCTCACGGCCGATCCCAAGGAGCGCGCCGAGCACCTGATGCTGGTGGACCTGGGCCGGAACGACGTGGGGCGCGTGGCCGAGTACGGCACGGTACGGCTCACCGCCTTCATGACGATCGAGCGCTACTCGCACGTGATGCACCTGGTGAGCGAGGTGCGCGGCCGGCTCCGGCCCGGGCTCGACGCCATTGCGGCGCTGGCCGCCTCGTTCCCCGCGGGCACCGTGTCGGGCGCTCCCAAGGTGCGCGCGATGGAGATCATCGACGAGCTGGAGCCGGTCCGCCGCGGCCCCTACGCCGGCGCCGTCGGTTACATCGGCTGGGGGGGCCGCACCATGGACACCGCGATCGCGATCCGCACCTGCGTCATGCGCGGAGGGCGGGCCTGGATCCAGGCCGGCGCCGGCATCGTCGCCGACTCGGACCCCCTCGCGGAATGGCGGGAGACGGAGGCCAAGGCGCGGGCGGTGCTCCTGGCGCTGGCGCTCGCAGGGCGGACGGGCGGACAGGAGGACGGGCGGACCGGCGGACGGACGGACAGCTACAGCACACCGCAGCGGTAAGCCGTTGGCGCCCGGAGCCCGTCAGCCATCCGTCCGTCTGTCCGTCTGTCCGTCCGCCCGTCCGCCCGTCGGTCCGCCCGCCCTATATTCCCTACCATGCCCCCTTACCGCCTAATCTCCGAATCGGGCGACCAGAGCTTCGACCTGCCGGAGGGCCGGAGCCTGATCGTGGGGCGGGGCGTGGGAAGTGACCTCCCGCTGTACGATCCCACCATCTCGCGGCAGCACGCGAAGCTGACGGCGGGGCCCGACGGCGTGCAGGTACAGGACCTCGGCAGCTCCAACGGCACCTTCATCAACGGCAGCCGTGTGGAGGCGGGCGCGCTGAGTCCGGGCGACTCGGTCACCTTCGGGAAGATGGTCTTCCGGCTGGCCGGGTCGGGCCCGCTGCAGGCGCAGGCTGCGCAGCGGCCTGCGCTTGCCGTCGAGCAGGGCGCTGCGGGCGGGCAGATCGTGCGCCAGCTCATGGTGAGCGGCGGTGCGCCGCCTGGGATCACCAGCCGCGACGGCCCGGCCGGCGGCCAGCTACGGGTCGGCGCCACCAGCGCGGACGCGCGGCAGGCGCTCAAGCTGCAGATGCTGCTCGAAGTGTCGCAGAAGCTCTCGGCCGAGCTCGATCTCGAGCGGCTCCTCCGCGCCATCGTGGATACCACCTTCGAGATCATGACGGTGGACCGGGTGACCATCGTGCTGGCCGATGAGGAGACGGGCGAGCTGGTTCCCACCATCTCGCGCAGCCGGCTGGGCGAGGCGCAAGCGGTGCAGGTGCCGCGCTCGATCGCGGACAAGGTGATGCAGGAGCGGGTGGCGGTCGTCTCCCAGAACGCCGCCGCCGACGCCCGCTTCCGCGGCCAGTCGATCGTGCTGCAGAGCGTCCGGAGTGCCATGTGCTCGCCGCTCATGGCCTCGGCCGACACGGTGCTCGGCCTGCTCTACGTGGACAACGTGACCGCCACGAACAGCTTCACCGATGAAGACCTGCAGTTTCTCGTGGCGTTCAGCGGCCTCGCGGCGATCGGAATCAAGAACTCGCGCTACGCCGAGCAGATCCGCCGTGAGGCCACCGTCCGCGCCAACTTCGAGCGCTACTTCGCGCCGCACGTCGCGGCCGACATCGCCCAGCGGGACGCGGCCATCCGCCAGGGCGGCGAGCGCCGGCCCACCACGGTGCTCTTCAGCGATATCCGCGGCTTCACCGCCATCGCCGAAGCCATGGGGCCCGACGCGATCGCCCCGTTCCTGAGCGAGTACTTCACCGAGATGGTCGAGGTGATATTCGAGCACGGCGGGACGCTCGACAAGTTCATCGGCGACGCCATCATGGCCCTCTGGGGGTCGCCCATCGCCCACGCGGACGATCCCGACCGCGCGCTCCGCGCGGCCGTGGCGATGCAGGCGGCCATTGCGCGCCTCAACCAGCGCTGGGCCGGCGAGGGGCGCCCCGAGATCGGCGTGGGGATCGGCATCAATCACGGCGACGTGTTCGCCGGGAACATCGGGAGCCACCGCCGCCTGGAGTACACCGTGATCGGCGACGCCGTGAACGTGGCCGCGCGCCTCTGTGCCGAGGCCGGACCGGGAGAGATTCTGGTGACGGAGTCGGTGCTGCGCGCCGCCCGCGATCAGGTCACCTGCGAATACCTGCCGGAGCTGGCGCTCAAGGGGAAGACGCAGATGGTGCAGGTGTACCGGGTCTCGGCCGTACGGCCTCAGCTCACTTCGGTCACGGCGGCGCTGCCGCCGAGGGCGGTGAAGCGGTAGGGGTGGCCGGCCCGCTCGAGCAGCTCGAGCACCAGGCGTACCGGCAGGCCCATCACGCTGAAGAAGTCCCCCTGAATCCGCTCCACCAGCGCGGCGCCGTAACCCTGAATCCCGTACGCGCCCGCCTTGTCCATCGGCTCGCCGGTCGCCACGTAGGACGCGAGAAACCCATCGTCGAGCCGCCGGAACGTGACGCTGGTGACGTCGGTGGCCTGATGCACCGCGCCGCCCGACACCAGCGCCACCGACGTCACCACCTGATGGGTGCGGCCCTGCAGCTTCCGGAGCATGCGGAGCGCGTCGGCCGCATCGCCCGGCTTCTCGAGCACCTCGTCCCGCAGCACTACGGTGGTGTCGGCGCCCAGGACCAGATGGCCGGGAACGTGCAGCGCCTTCTCGCGTGCCAGCCGTTCCACGTAGTCCACCGGCGTCTCGTTCGGACGGCGAACTTCGGGAAGCTCCGACGGAACCACGCGGACCGGGATGCCCAGCATCTCGAGCAGCTGGCGCCGGCGGGGCGAGCGCGACGCGAGGGTGAGGATCTCGGGGCTCATGCGCGGTCCAGGACCAGGGTGACGGGGCCGTCGTTGTGGATCTCGACCAGCATGTCGGCGCCGAACTCGCCGGTGGCCACCTCGAGGCCGCGGCCCCGGAGCGCCGCGACGAAGCGCTCGTAGAGCGGGATCGCCGTTTCGGGACGGGCCGCGTCGATGAACGACGGGCGACGGCCCTTGGACGCGTCGCCGTAGAGCGTGAACTGGCTCACGACCAGAAGCGCGCCCTGCACCTCCGCGAGCCCCAGATTCATCTTCCCCTCCGCGTCCGAAAAGAGGCGCAGTCCCACGACCTTCTCGGCCATCCAGTCCACCCGCTCGACGGTGTCGTCGTGGGTGAAGCCGACCAGGAGGCAGAACCCGCGACCGATCGCGCCGGCGCTGCGGCCGTCGATCGTGACGGATGCCTGTGAGACTCGCTGGAGCACGACGCGCATCTGGCTCCCATCGGACGGCCCGAACGGACCGGAAGACGTTATTGTTCTTTCTATGTACCCAGGTGCCTTTGGCGATGGAAAATAGACCGGTTCGGCGTTCGAGATAGATCAGGTATGAGCTTTCCCATTGCGACACGCCTCGCGTTCGCGCGGCGGTACGCCCGGCGTGCGGTCTTCGAGCGCGGGCAGCAGGGTCCGATCGCGCCGGCGCCTCACCGACCCGATCCGACGGCGTGGCCCGATGATCGGCTGACCCTCTCGTGGCTCGGCCACGCGACCGTGCTGCTCAATTTCCAGGGGACCTGGCTGCTCACCGATCCCGTGCTCGAGCGGCGGATCGGTGTGGGGCGGGGACTGGCAAAGATCGGCCCGCGCCGGCTGGTCGCGCCCGCGCTCGCCAAACGCGAGCTGCCGCGGCTCGACGCGGTGTTGCTCTCACACGCACACATGGACCACACCGATCTCGGCACCCTCGGCGCCATCCCGCCCCGGGTGCGGGTGGTCGTCCAGGCCGGCAACCGCGACCTGGTCCGCCGCTTCCACGCGGTGGACGAGCTCGCCTGGGGCGAGGCGGCACGGATCGGCGAGCTCGAGGTCGAGTCGGTCGAGACCCGCCACTGGGGTGCGCGGATGATTACCGACCGGCATCGGAGCTGGGGCGGCTACCTGCTCCGGAAAGGCGGCCGCACCGTCCTGTTCGCGGGCGACACCGCCTATACCGATCTGTTCACCCGGCTCCGTGCCCGCGGGCCGGTGGACCTTGCCATCCTGCCGATCGGGGCCTACGACCCGTGGGTCACGAGCCACGCCTCGCCCGAGGAGGCCTGGGAGATGTTCAAGGCGCTCGGCGCGAAGTATCTCCTGCCGATCCATCACTCCACCTTCCGGCTGAGCCGTGAGCCGGTGAACGAGCCGGTGCGGCGGCTGCTCGCCGTGGCCGGGGAGGAGCGGTGGCGGATCGTGATGACCGAGGTGGGTCAGACCTGGTCGCCCACCCCGCTGAGCCGCGAGTAGGTCCGCCCGCGGAACTCGTTCAACACCTGCTCGGCCTCTTCCCGCGACACGCCCACCCGCTCGAGCAGGATCTCGCCGAGCTGCAGGCTCCCCTCCACGACCTCCGGCACGACCTCCGTGGCACCCGCCCCCGCGAGCTCCGCCGCCTGGCCCACATCGCGTGCCCGCACGAGCACCGGGAGCTCCGGGAGCATCGCCCGGAGCACGTGCACGCTCCGCGTGGCGGCATCGGGCTGGTCCAGGGTGATGGCCGCGAGCCGAGCCCGTTCGATGCCCGCTGCCTTGAGGACCTCGCCCCGCCTGGCATCGCCGAAGTAGACCGGCAGTCCGCGGCGGCGCGCCTCCGCCACCCGTCCGGCGTCCAGGTCGAGGGCGACGTACGGGGCCAGGCGGGACTCGAGCAGCAACGCGAGCGTCTGCCCCACTCGCCCGAACCCGGCGATCACTACGTGGTCCCGGAGCTCGCGCGTCTCGCCGGCGAGCGCGGCCTCGGTCCCGGCCGGATGGTCGTGCCGGCGGAACAGCGCCCGCGCGCCGGCAATCAGAGGCGGTGTCACCGCCATGCTGAGACCCACCAGCAGGCTCGCGGCCTGGGCAACCTCGGTCGAAAGGACGCCGCGTCCCGCCGCGAGCGTGAACAGCACGAACCCGAACTCCCCGCCCTGCGCGAGCGCGAGGCCGGTCCCCAGCGCCATCCAGCCCGACAGCCCGAAGGCACGGCAGAGCCCCGCCAGCAGCAGGGCCTTCAGCACCACCAGCGCCGTCAGGGCGCCGAGGAACGGCAGCGCGTAGCGCCAGAGCAGGCCGGCATCGATTCCCATCCCGACGGTCATGAAGAACAGCGCGAGCAGAAGGCCCCGGAACGGCTCGAAGTCGCTCTCGACCTGCGGGCGGTACTCGGTCTCGGCGACCAGGAGCCCGGCGAGAAAGGCACCGAGCGCCATCGAGAGGCCCGCCTGCTGCGTGAGCCATCCGACGCCGAGCACCAGCAGCAGCACGATCCCGGTGAACAACTCCGGTGTGCCGCTGCGGGCCACGGCGCGGAGCGCCGGACGAAGGGCCAGCCGTCCCATCGCGACGATGAGCAGGAGAACGATCACCGCCTTGACGAACGCCAGCCCGAGCGCGCCGGCGAGCCCCGCCTGCTCGTGCGCCAGCAGTGGCACCAGCGTGAGCAGCGGCACCACGGCGAGGTCCTGCAGCAGGAGCACCGCGAATGCGATCCGCCCGTGCGGGGTGGCGATGTCGCGCCGCTCGACCAGCATGTGGAGCACGATGCCGGTGGACGAGAGCGCGAGCCCGGCCCCGAGCACCAGCGCGGCCTCGACGGTCATCCCGGCCAGCCGGAGCGCGCCCGTGATCGCGAGGGTGGTGAGCACAACCTGCAGCGTGCCGAGCCCGAAAACCCAGCGCCGCAGCGACACGAGGCGCTCGACCGAGAGGCCGAGGCCGATGAAGAAGAGCAGGAAGATGACGCCGAAATCGGCGAGGGCGGCGACCGCCCGAGGCTCGCGGAGGAGATCGAGCCCGTGCGGCCCGATGAGCGAGCCGGCGACGAGATAGCCCAGGACCGCGCTGGTCCGGAACCGGCGGAACATCGGCACCACGATGACCGCCGCCGCCAGGACGATCAGGATGTCGAGCAGGCTCCGGCTACTCCACGGTCACGGACTTGGCGAGGTTCCTGGGCTGATCCACGTTGCACCCCCGCGCGACCGCGACGTAATACGAGAGCAGTTGCAGCGGGATGCTCGTCAGAATGGGGGTGAGCAGGTCGAGCGTCTCGGGAATGGTGAAGGTGGCGTCGGCCAGGCGCTCGATCTCGCCGTCGGCCCCGTTGATGAGGGCGATGACCTTGCCGCCGCGCGCTTTCACCTCCTCGATGTTGGAGACGATCTTCGAGTGCACTGCGTCGCGCGGCGCGATGAAGACCACCGGCATGTTCTCGTCGATCAGCGCGATGGGTCCGTGCTTCATCTCCGCGGCCGGGTAGCCCTCCGCGTGGATGTAGGAGATCTCCTTGAGCTTGAGCGCGCCCTCGAGCGCCACCGGAAAGTTGACGCCGCGGCCCAAATAGAGCGCGTTGTTCGCGGTCCCGAGGAACCGGTCGGCCAGCGCCCGAACCTCGTCCGTCCGGTCCAGGATCTCGGCGATCTGCTCGGGCAGCCGCCGGAGCGCCTCGATGAACTGGCGGCCCTGCAGGATGCTCAGGTTCCGGAGCCGCGCGATGCGAAGCGTCACCAGCGCGAGCGCCGCCACCTGGCTGGTGAACGCCTTGGTGCTCGCGACCCCGACCTCGGGTCCCGCATGCAGGTAGATGCCGCCGTCCACCTCTCGGGCGATGGTGGATCCGACCACGTTGACCAGTCCCACCGTGCGGGCGCCCCGACGCTTGGCCTCGCGAATGGCGGCCAGCGTGTCGGCGGTCTCGCCGCTCTGGGAGATCCCGATCACCAGCGTGCGCGGGTCCACCACCGGGTTCCGGTAGCGGAACTCCGAGGCGTATTCGACCTCGACGGGGATCCGCGCCATCTCCTCCAGCATGTACTCGCCGATCAGCGCCGAGTGCCACGAGGTCCCGCAGGCGGTGATCACGATCCGCTCGACCTGCTTGAGCTGCTCGTCGCTCAGGTTGAGGCCGCTCACCCGCGAGGTCCCCTCGTCGTCCAGCAGGTGGCCGCGGAGGGTATTGCAGAGGCTCTCGGGCTGCTCGCAGATCTCCTTCAACATGAAGTGCGCGTAGCCGTTCCGCTCGACCATCGAGAGGTCCCAGTCGATCTGGTTCACCGGCTTGCTGATGCGCGCCGTCTGGAGGTTCCGGATGCGGTAGCCGTCACGGCTGAGCACCGCCATCTCGCCGTCGTCGAGGTACACCACCGAGCGGGTGTGCTCGAGCAGCGGGGAGGCGTCGGATGCCACGAACCATTCGTTCTCGCCCACGCCGACCAGCAGCGGCGAGCCCTTCCGCGCGGCCACCAGCACGCCGGGCTCCTCGGCGCAGACGAACGCCAGGCCGTAGGCGCCGTCCACCTCGCGCAGCGCCTCGGCCACGGCCTCCTCGAGGCTGCCCTGGTACAGCTCGCCCACGAGGTGGGCCAGAACCTCGGTGTCTGTCTCGGACTTGAAGCTGTGGCCGCGCGCCTCCAGCGCCTTCCGGATGGAGTTCGAGTTCTCGATGATCCCGTTGTGGATGACGGCGATCCGGCCGGTCTGGTCGGTGTGCGGGTGCGCATTGGGGGTGGTCGGGGCGCCGTGCGTGGCCCAGCGGGTGTGCCCGATCCCGAGCGTGCCCGGCGGCATCTGCTCCACCAGCGCCTGCTCCAGCACGCTCAGCTTGCCCGCGGCCTTCATGACCCGGAGGCCGTGTCCATTCACCACGGCGATCCCGGACGAGTCGTAGCCCCGGTATTCCAGCCGGCGAAGCCCCTCGATCAGCAGGCCGGCCGCCTGCCGAGGGCCGATGTAGCCGACAATGCCGCACATCAGGACATGTACCTCACTGCAGGAGTTCTCTGGCCCGCGCGATGAGCGCCTCGGCCTCGGCGGCGGTCGGCGCTTCGGCGATGAAGCGGACGATCGGCTCGGTCCCGGACGGCCTCACGTGCAGCCAGCGGTCCCGCCAGGAAAGTCGGAGTCCGTCCCGCTCGTCGGTGTCCGCATCCGGAAATTTGTCCTGAAGGTCCCGGTAGAGCGGCCCCAGGTCCGGACCGCGCGGCCCCTTCGCCTTGACGATGGTGTACCGGGGCGACGCCGCGACCAGCTCGGAAACCGTTACCCCAGACGCGGCAAGGAGATGCAAGATTAACGCCACCCCCAGGGGAGCATCCCGGCCGATGTGGAGCGCGGGGAGCATCACGCCACCATTGCCCTCGCCGCCGATCGCGGCGCCTTCGTCCCGGATGGCGCGTGCCACGTTGGCCTCGCCCACGGGGGCGCGCACCACCCGCGCGCCGGCCGCCCGGGCCGCGTCCTCGACCACCAGACTGGTGGACAGATTGACGACTACCGTCGGCGCGTTCGCCTCACTGGTGCGCCCGTCCAACACCGCGCGGACCGCGAACGCGAGGGTGTAGTCCTCGCCGATCGGCTCGCCGCGCTCGTCCACCAGCGCCAGCCGATCCACGTCGGGATCGACCGCGAGCCCGATGTCGGCGCCCGTACGGCGCACCAGTTCGCTCAATTCGCCGAGGTTGGCGGGCACCGGCTCCGGAGGCCGCGGAAACCGGCCGTCGGGCTCCAGGTTGATCCCGCTCACCCGGCAGCCGAGCCGTTCGAGCAGCGGCGGGATCGCCCGGCCACCCGCGCCGCGCACGCAGTCGAGGGCCACGTGAAACCGGCGGGTCCGAATGGCCTGCAGGTCGAGCGCCGGGAGCGACAGCACCGCGTCGAGATGACGCGCCAGCGCGTCGGGGTCCTCGCGCAGCGTGCCGATGCCGTCCCAGCCCATCCGGGGCGGTCCGTCGTCCGCCAGCGCCCGCACACGCGCGCCGGCCTCGGCATCGAGGAAGATCCCGTCCGGGCCGACGAATTTGAGCGCGTTCCACTCGATGGGGTTGTGGCTGGCGGTCAGGATGAGTCCCGCACCCGCGTGGTGGTGCTCCACCGCGAGCTGCACGGTAGGCGTGGGGACGACTCCCACCTCGATCACGTCCACCCCGACCGACATCAGCCCCGACGCCGCGGCGTGCGCGAACATCGGCCCGCTGGTGCGTGCGTCGCGGCCGAGGACCACCGCCGGCCGGCCGCGGCCGGCCGCCGCGCTCGCCACCTGCGCCGCCGGCGAGGTCCGCACCCAGGCGCCCAGGGCCGCGGCGTAGCGCGCGACCAGCTCGGGCGTGAGATCGGTGCCGACGTGTCCCCGGATCCCGGAGACGCTGATCATGAGCGTGTCGGAGGGCATCGGGCCGTGCGGGCTCAGACCGGGAGGAAGAGCGCCGAGAGATCGGCGAATGCCCGGGCGAACGCCTCGACCGCATCGGGGTCGAAGTGGGTCCCGGCGCAGCGCCTGAGCTCGGCGAGCGCGTCCGCCGGCGAGCGGGGCGGGCGGTACGCGCGGTTGGTCGTCATGGCGTCGAACGCGTCCACGACGGCTACGATCCGTGCCTCGACCGGGATCGCGTCGCCCGCCAGGCCGTCGGGAAAGCCGGCGCCGTCGAGTCGCTCGTGGTGCGAGCGCACGATGCTCAGCACCGTGGGCGATTCCCGGAAGAACGGCGCCAGGATTCGCTCGCCGAGCACCGCGTGCTCCTTCACGTGCTGAAACTCGTCAGGGCTCAACGTGCCGGGCTTGTTCAGGATGTCTTCGCGGGTGCCGATCTTGCCGATGTCGTGCAGCTCGCCGCCCAGGCGGATCTGTTCCAGCCGCTCGGCGATGTAGCCCATCTGCACGGCGGTCTTCACGGCATAGCGGCTGACCCGTGCGGAGTGGCCGCTGGTGTAGGCGTCCTTCGCCTCGAGCGCGTGGACCAGGGTCTGCACCCCGTTCACCAGCGCCTGCCGGTTGCGCTGGTCCAGCTCCTTCACGCGGCTCTCGAGGTGTTTCTGGTAGAAGCGGTTCTGGAGAACCAGGTCCCGCTTCTCGAGCGCCTTGTCCACTCGGGCACGGACCTCTTCGACCATCACCGGCTTCGCGATGTAGTCGAGCGCGCCGAGCTTGAGGCATTCGACGGCCGTCGTGACGTCGGCCACGCCGGTCAGCATCACGACGGCCATGTCGGGATAGCGCCCGAGCGCCTCGCGGAGGAAGGTGAGGCCGTCCATCTCGGGCATGTAGATGTCCGAGATGCACAGCGGGACCTCCCCCTCGCGGTCGAGCACGGCGAGGGCCTCGACGCCCGAAGACGCTTCCAACGTGGCGAGCCCGTGGGCTTCGATGATGCGGCCCACCGCGCGCCGCACCCGCGCGTCGTCATCGACCACGAGGCAGCGGGCTCCGACGGGACCGGGTGGCGGCGCGTGCACGGCCGCAAGGTAAACGGCTCCCGCCCCCCTCTTCAATGGAGCGCGCCGCGCGGTTACGCTTCCCGCAACTCCAGCCGCACCGGCCGCATGACGCGTATCCTGTCCGACGACCTCGATCACCACTTCGCCACCCGCGCGGTCCACGCCGGGCAGAAGCCCGAGCCGCTCGCGGGCGCGGTGATGACCCCCATCTACCAGACCTCGACCTACGTGCAGGAGGGGCTCGGCCGGCACAAGGGATACGAGTACGCCCGCACCCAGAACCCGACCCGCGAGGCCCTCGAGCGCAACGTGGCCAGCCTGGAAGGCGGCACGTACGGCTTCGCGTTCGGCTCCGGGCTCGCGGCGCTGGATTCGGTGCTCAAGCTGCTCCGAAGCGGCGACCACGTGGTGTGCGGCGAGAACGTGTACGGCGGCACCCACCGCCTCATGCAGCGGATCTACACCGAGCTCGGACTTCGGTTCACCTTCGTGGACATGCGGGACGTGCGCAACGTCGAGCGCGCCCTCACCGATGCCACCCGGATGGTGTACTGCGAGACGCCCACCAACCCGATGATGAACCTGGTGGACCTCGCCGCGGTGGGCGACCTGACCCAGTCGCGCGGGCTGCTGTACGTCGTGGACAACACCTTCGCCACCCCTTTCTTCCAGCGCCCGCTCGAGTTCGGCGCCGACATCGTCCTCCATTCGACCACCAAGTATCTGAACGGCCACAGCGACATGGTCGGCGGGATCCTGGTTACCAGCCGGGACGACCTGGCCGAACGGCTCGGCTTCATCCAGAACGCGGCTGGCGGGGTTCCGGGACCCATGGACTGCTGGCTCGCGCTCCGGGGGATCAAGACCCTCCCGCTTCGCATGCGCCAGCACGATACCAACGGCCGTCGCATCGCCGAGTGGCTGGCAGGCCGGCGTGAGGTGACCAAGCTCTACTATCCGGGGCTCCCGTCACATCCGCAGCACGAGCTCGCCTGCCGCCAGATGAGCGGGTTCGGCGGGATGATTTCGCTGGACCTGGGCGACGCGGCCCGCGCGCGGCGGTTCGTCGAGTCCACCAGAATCTTCGTTCTCGCCGAGTCGCTGGGGGGGGTGGAGAGCCTGATCGGCCACCCCGCGAGCATGACCCACGCCTCCGTGCCGCCGGCGATGCGGCAGGAAATGGGGCTGACCGACAGCCTGGTGCGGCTGAGCTGCGGGATCGAGGACACCGAGGACCTCATCGCTGATCTGGATCGGGCGTTCCAGGCGAGTTCCTGAGCTGCTTTGCCAGTTACCACGGAAGCACGGAAGGCACGGAGATTACACGGAAGGGTACCGAAACGAGCCGGTAAGCGGAGCCCACACCAACAAGTTTGTTGCTGTCCGGGTCCGGGGCACCCTCCCGAAACGGGAGCATTCCGTGAACCTCCGTGCCTTCCGTGCTTCCGTGGTGAATAGCTGGAAGGCGGGGTTCGCCGTCACAGAGTGAAACTTGAGGCAGCACGCGTCGTAGTGGAGCGCGACCCCAACCCGAGTCCGACATGAGCACTTCACTCCCAGCCCCCCGACCGCGCCAGAGCTTTCCCCAGATCTCGGCCGTGTCGTGGGAGCACCCGGCCGACCGGGCCGCCTTGCAGTCGCTCCGGGCGATCCCCGGAGTGGACGAGGTCATCCGGAAGACCCTCGCGCTCCTCGGCGGCGAGAGAGGAGTCCGGCTCCTCTTCCAGGGCAATGCCGTGCGCATCGGGCCGCAGCAGTTCCCCACCCTCTGGCACCTGCATACCGAGGTGACCACGACCTTCGACTGGCCGATCGTCCCCGAGCTCTACGTCTCGCAGACCCCGTTCTTCAACGCGGGCGCCTACGGGATCGACCAGCCGTTCATCGTCATCCACTCCGCCGCGATCGAGCTGCTGGACGAGGACGAGCTCCGCGTGCTGTTGAGCCACGAGCTCGGCCACGTCATGAGCGGTCATGCGCTCTACCGCACGATCGCCGCGGTGCTCGCGCTCATCAGCCTGGGCGCGCTCCCCACGCTGGCGGGGCTGGCGGTGCTCCCCATCCGGCTGGCCTTCCTCGAGTGGTCGCGCAAGTCCGAGCTCTCGGCCGACCGCGCCGGGCTGCTCGGCGCGCAGGACGTCGTGGCGGCGCAGCGGGTGGACATGAAGATGGCCGGCGGCGGGCGGGGCAGCGCCTTCGCGGGCCAGCTCAACGTGGATGCGTTCATGCAGCAGGCGCACGAGTACGCCGCCTCGGGAGAGGGACTGGACATCGTATACAAGGTGCTGAGCACCCTCGCCCTGACGCATCCGATGCACACCGTGCGCGCCGCCGAGCTGCAGCGCTGGGTCGCCGGCGGCGACTACGAGCGGATCCTGCGCGGCGAGTACGTGCGCCGGGGCACCGAGACCGACGACCGTCCGCTGCGCGACGACCTCGGCGCCGCGGGCAGCTACTACGCGGACGAGGCACGCGAGCTCGCCACGCAGGTGGCCGGCGCCGCACGCCGCGCGGCGGAGCGTGCCCGGGAGGCGTTCCGGAACGCCCAGAAGTCGTGAGGCTCCTCGTCGTCGGCGGCGGCGGACGCGAGCACGCCCTCTGCTGGACGCTCCGCCGTGAGAACCCCGACGCCGACCTGTACTGCGCGCCGGGCAATCCGGGCACCGCCGAGCTCGCCACCAATCTCCCCATCGCCGCCGACGACCTCGATCGCCTGGCCGACGCGGCCGACATGCATGGGATCGACCTGACCGTGGTCGGTCCGGAGGTCCCGCTCGCCCGCGGCCTGGCCGACCGGCTCCGGGCCGAAGGACGCGCGGTATTCGGGCCGAGCGCCGCGGCGGCGCAGCTCGAGGCGTCGAAGGCATTCGCCAAGGACGTGATGACCGCCGCCGGAGTTCCCACCGCCGCAAGCCGCACCTTTGTCGATCTCGCGCCCGCGCTCGAGTACGTGGCGCGCCACCCCGAGCCCCTGGTGGTGAAGGCCTCGGGCCTTGCGGCCGGCAAGGGCGCCATCGTTTGCGCCACGCGGTCGGAAGCCGCCGCCGCGGTCCGGTCGATGCTGGCCGACCGCGCCTTCGGCGATGCCGGCGCGACCGTCGTGATCGAGGACTTTCTCGAAGGCGAGGAAGTCTCGATCCTGGCGGTGACCGACGGCCATGAGGTCGAATTGCTGCCCCCGTCCCAGGACCATAAGCGCCTGCTCGAGGGCGATGCCGGTCCGAACACCGGGGGGATGGGCGCCTACAGCCCCGTCTCGGTCGCCACGCCGGAGCTGCTCGAGCGGACCCGCCGCGAGATCCTGCTCCCCACGCTCGAGGAGATGCGGCGCCGCGGCACCCCGTTCACCGGCGTGCTCTACGCGGGTCTCATGGTAGACACCGCTGGGTCGCCGTCGGTCGTGGAGTTCAACTGCCGCCTGGGCGATCCGGAGACACAGGTAGTGCTCCCCCTGGTCTCGGGCGGCCTCACCAATGTCCTCTGGAACGTGGCCCGGGGCGAGCGCGTCACCGCGATCAACAGCCGCGACGGCGAAGCTTCGGTCACGACCGTCCTGGCCTCCCGAGGCTACCCCGACGCCCCCGAGAAGGGCGCACCCATCCGCCTCCCGGACCGGCCGCCCCCAGGCGTCACCATCTTTCATGCAGGCACCACACGCGGCCCCGACGGCATTCTTCGGGTGAATGGCGGACGCGTACTCAACGTGACCGCGGTCGCGCCCACCTTCGCCGAGGCCCGGCGCCTGAGCCGCGAGACCGCCGAAGCGGTCGAGTACGACGGCAAGGTGTTCCGGAGAGACATCGGGTGGAGGGAGGCGGGCGGGCGGACAGGCGGTGCATGACGAGCGGAGTCCCGATTCAGAACACTCCGCTTATCTTCCAGCGAAGTTGCTTGCCCGTCCGACCGTCCGCCTCTCCGCCCGCCCATGCCCGAACTCCCCGAAGTCGAAACCATCGTCCGCGACATCCGCCCCGCCCTCGTGGGGCGCCGCATCGGACGGGTCTCGTTGAGTCACGATGACATCCTGCGCGGGGTGAGCCGGCGGAGGCTGCTCCGGCAGTTGGGCGGGGCGACGATTGATTCGGTGCTCCGCCGCGCGAAGCATGCGGTGCTCGTAATGGGCGAGCGGCGGCTGGTCGTGCAGCCGGGAATGACCGGCTCGCTCAGAGTGCACGACCGGCCGCTCACGGATGAGGAGGCGCGCTACGCGGTGCTCCGGGCCCCGCTCGACGACGGCCGCGAGCTGGTCTACCGTGACGTCCGGCGGATCGGGAAGCTGCTGCTGCTCGATGAGCCCGGGTGGCGCCGCTACACCGGAGCGATCGGGCCCGAGCCGCTCGACCCTGACTTCACGCCCGAGCGGCTCGGCGAGGCGCTGTCAGGCTCGCGGCAGGCGATCAAGAAGGTGCTGATGGACCAGCGGCATCTGGCGGGTGTGGGGAACATCTACGCCAACGAGGCGCTCTTCGCGGCCGGGATCGACCCGTCGAAGGCTGCGCGCCGGCTCATGCCCGACGATCACCGGCGGCTGCACGGCGAACTGCGGCGGATCCTGGAGGCGGCGATCGAGTCCAACGGCACCACCTTCCGCGACTATCGCACCGGCACCGGCGAGTCGGGGGCGTTCCAGCTCGAGCTGCAGGTCTACGGCCGCGAGGGCGAGCCGTGCCGCCGCTGCGGGACGCGGCTCGCCGGCACGCATGCCATCGATGCCCGCATTACCGTGTTCTGCTACCGCTGCCAATCGTGAGTCGCACCCGCCGCGCCCAGCGCGCCGTTCCCCTCCCCGCCACCGATCTGGGCCGGCTCAGAGAGCGAGTTCGCGCGCTGGCGGAGAACCGGCCGGGCGTCTACCGGATGACCGACGCCCTGGGGCGGATCATCTACGTCGGCAAGGCCAAACGGCTGCGCACCCGGCTGCTCACCTACTTCCGGGCCAGCTACCCGGACGACAAGGCCGCGCGCATTCTCTACGCGGCGAGCGACATCCGGTGGGACTACATGCCGAGCGAGTTCGCCGCCTATCTGGGCGAGCTGCGGCAGATCCGGCAGCACCGCCCCTACTTCAATTACCGCGGTAACGTCACCCGCCGCTCGGTGCTCATCAAGATCTCGAGCGACCCCGCGCCGCGGGTGTACGCCGGGGCCACCGTCGCGCGCGAGGACGCGCGGTGTTACGGGCCGTTCCGCTCGCTGGGCCGGACGCTGGAGGCGGTGCGGACGCTCAACGACCTGCTCGGCCTCCGCGACTGCAATATGGCGATGCCGGCAGTCTTCGCCGGCCAGGGTGACCTGTTCGACCAGCCGCGTCAGGCGGGGTGCATGCGCCACGAGTTCGGATTCTGCAGCGGGCCCTGCGCCGGATTCGTGGAGCAGTGGGACTACCGGCGGCGGGTGGAGACGGCGGCGGCGTTCCTGGAGGGCCGGACGATCCAGCCGATCGACCGGGTCATTCAGGCGATGCAGGAGGCGGCGGCGCAGGCCCGGTTCGAGGTGGCGACCCGATGGCGGGAGAAGTTCGAGCAGCTCGAGTGGCTGCTGGCGGCCACGAGCAGGGCACGAACGGCGCGGGACCTCCTCACCTTCGTGTACCGGGACCCGGGGGAGTTCGGGGACGACCGGGTGTACCTGGTTCGCCAGGGTGTAGTGCGAGCATCCTTTCCCTACCCCGCCACCCCGATCGAGCACGAGGCGTTCCGAGCGGTGGTCGCCGAGGAGGCGGCGCAGCCGCAGCCCTCCGCGGGACCGCTGCCGCCCGAGTCCATCGACGAGATTCTGCTGCTCATGTCCTGGTTCCGCACCCACCCCGAAGCGCTCCGGAGGACCACGACGCTCGAGCGCTGGGTCGCCTGAGGCCTACCAGCGGAACGCCAGGCCCACCTCGAGCCGCTCCGATGGCCCGGGCCGCACCACCAGTCCCGGACCCGCGCGGTTCACCTTCTCCCATTTCTCGTAATGGGAGCTGGCACCGACGATTCCCCCGACGACTGCGCCGGCCGCTCCAAACAGAATTCCGCCGCCGACGACCGCGCACCCCGTGTTGCAAAAGCCGTCGCTATCGGAGGCAGCCAGGCCGACCAGCGACCCTCCGATGGCGCCGACCAGCGCGCCAAGGCCGAGCCCTCGGCCGAAGCCCGACCGGAGCCCGCGCGAGACCTCGTACTGCGAGAGTGAGCTCCCTGAAATCGCCACCACATTTCCGCCCTCCGTCGCGATGCCGATCGTATCGGCGTCGGAGCGGACGACCGAACCGACGACACGCTGTCCGCCGACCGGACCACTGGCGACCCGGATTCGCTCGCCCGGCGAGGGCAGTCGGTCGCCCTGGGCGGCCGCCAGGCGCGGGAGCGCGGCGAGGAGCACAGCGGCAAGGAGCAGTTTGAGGAGAATGCGCGCGGCAGTCATGGGGAGCCTCCGGAGGTCGGGTGACCGTGAAGCGACCTGGGGAGGATCGCGCCATTCGATCAAGCCCCCGTCAAGCCGGGCCCACCCGTCCACGAGCGTCCTCGAAAGAGGACGCTCAGTCCGAAGGCCGGCTCGTCAGGATTCCATAAGTACGTATGCGGCAACACCATGCTTGAGCTGCAGAGTCTGGCACTAACCATGCTTACTCCCCCCCGGCCGGCGCATGGGCGCCGCGTCCTCCACAGCAACGCGGGAGTTCTCGATGCTCAAGCACGTCCTCGCGGCCGGCGCACTCGCCGGTCTCGCTCTGACCACACCGCTCGCCGCGCAGAGCGGGTTCGAGCTCACGCCCTACGCGGGCTACATGAAGTTCGGTAACCTCGCCTCCGGACCACTCGGCACTCGGCTGCAGAATGCCGGGTCGGCCGTCTACGGCGCCGAGGCATCCCTCGGGCTCACCCGCGGGCTCGCGCTGGTGGGCAACCTTGCCTACTCGCAGCCCAGTCTGGAGCTCGGCGCCCCGATTCTGGGAGGCGTGTCGGTCGGGCACAGCTCGGTGCTCCTCTACGACGCCGCCCTCCGGCTCCGGGTCCCGACGGGAGGCGCGCTGCCGGTCTCGCCCTTCGTGCAGGGCGGCATCGGTGCGGTGCGGCAGTCGTTCGACGTGGGGCCGGTAGGGACGCACGCGACGAACACGGCCTACAACGTCGGTGCGGGAGCGGACATCGCGATCGCGCCGCGGCTCGGGCTGCAGCTCATGGCGAAGGATTACATCGGGAAGTTCGATGCGCGTGAAGCCACGTCGGTCAACGTCGATACCCGTACCACGCATACCTGGGCGCTGAGCGCCGGATTGAGACTCGGCTTGTAGGCGCCCCTCAGTTCAGCGGGACCCACAACGCCGGCGTCCGCTCCAGCAGCGTGGCGCCGGCGTTCTCCTTCATCTTGGGCCAGGCATACCAGGCGTTCGGATCGCCGTCGTGGAGGAGGAAGGCCACGGCCGGGCGGTGTCCGTCGCCGGCCTCGAGCCAGGCCGGGTCGAGGCGAAGTACCAGCGTCCATCCGCGCGCGCCGTCGCTCGATCCGATCTCCCATCCGCCGCCCGAGCGCTCCACGCCGAGCCGCCAGTCGGGATCATCGAGCGGCGGCGTCCAGCGCCCGCCGCGTCCGCGGTAAACCACGCTGCTGTCGAGCACCCGCCGGAAGGACCACTCGAAGTCGTCGTGCCCTGGCGCGTCGGCGCCGTCGCCGCCGAGATCGAAGTAGATCGCGAGCGCGTCCGACCAGGACGGGGTCGTGTCGGGAAGGGCGGCGGCGATGAAGAGCGTGTCGGCGGCGCGGAGGAGCCAGACGGCCGCCGTGCCCTGCCGGGTCGGGATCCGGACCTGCGGCGCTCCCCAGGCGAGCGTGTCGAGCCGACCATCGGCCGCGGGAGCCCGCGGGATGCTGCGCACTCGCAGCGTGTCGGTCGGTGGCGCGGCCGCCAGCAACGTCCCGAGGAGGAAGGCGAGCAGCGGCTACTCCGTATCGAACGGCGTGAGCGGCACCAGACGCCCGCGCGGCGGGATTCCCGGCTCGAGCTCGAGAATCCCGGCCGACGCCGGCAGGTTGAAGCGCCGCGGGCCGGCTCCGCCCGGGTTCATCACGGTGACGACGACATCCACCAGCGTGAGCAGGGGGCGATGGGTGTGCCCGTAGATGAGAATCTCCGCCTCGGGGTATTCGGCGTGCAGCCGCTCCGGCGTGGGCGAGCCGAACTGGTCGCCGTGGGTGACGACGATGGTGAACCCGTCCAGCTCGATCCTCGCGACCTGCGGCAGGAGATTGCGGAGGTCCCATCCGTCGGTGTTGCCGTAGACGGCCGTGACGGGCGCGATCGTGCCGAGCTCGTCGAGGATCGACGGCTTCCCCACGTCGCCGCCGTGGAGGATCCGATCCACCCCCGCGAACACCTCGAACACCTCCGGGCGGAGCAGCCCGTGCGTGTCCGAGATCACCCCCAGTCGCACGCGCGGCTCAGTTCACGCGCGCGGCCGGTCCCGCGAGCTGCAGCAGCGCATTGAACGCGTCGAACAGCTCCGCAGCCTGGAAGGCGCAGTGGCCGTAGCGGTCCACCGTGCGCTGCGCCAGGAGGGCGCCCGCGCCGGCTGCCGCGATCTTCTCGCCATAGCGAACCGATTGGACCGCGGGCACGACGGGATCGCGGGTGGTATGCAGGGTCACGACCGGGACGCCGAGGTTCCCGCCGGTCTCGAACGACGCGAGGCCTGCGCGCCCGTTCGCGTCCGCGGCCACGCGCGTCACGCCGGCGTTGAGGGCAGCGTCGTCCGACGATCCCTGGTAGGTGCGTCCGATATTGTCGAAGGGCTGACCGCCAAGCCGCACGGTGGCATCGGGGAGCGCGAACACGTCGTACCAGAGGGCACCGGTCACCGTCGCGGAGGCGACGGGCAGGTCGTCCTGGCCGTGCGGCGCGCCGGCCACCGTGAGCAGCTCGAGCGTGCGATCGGGATCGGCCGCGAGCGCGGCCACGACGGCCGGCGCGTACTTCGTCTCCCACGCCGCCCGGACCGAATCGGGCACGGCCATCGGGTCGCCGGGGATCACGCCGGGGAAGAAGTAGTCGAACAGCACCCGCATGTCGCCGAAGTAATCGACCTGCGCGGTGAAGTCGCCCACGGGGCCGCAGGCGGCGAGCACGCCGTTCACGAACGCCGGCCGGCGCTCGGCCACCAGCGCGGCCACGAGACCGCCCTCGGAGAAGCCGACCACGAAGGTGCGCGTGGGATCGGGGTTGAAGCGCGTCCGAATCTCGGTCACCAGCTCGGCCACGTCGTCCACCGCGAGGTCCGCCACCAGGCCGTTGCTTCGGTAGCTCGTGGTGGCGTAGGCATAGCCCAGCGAGTTCACCACCTGGGACACCGACTGGCCGCCCACCTGGTCATCGGGCAGTGCGAGCGGCTCGCCCGCGGCGACGTAGCCGTGGGCGTAGACCACGAGCTCGCCGTTCCAGTTCTGGGGAAAGCACACCCGGTACAGCGCAGTGCCGGGCAGCGTGGCGTCGCGACACCCCGGCGTCACCGCCTCTTCGGGCGGTGGCTGCAGGGTGGCGTCGCCCCCGCACGCCGCGGCCGCCATCAGCGCGAGCGGCAGAAGGCGCCGATAGGACTCTCTCATGGACCCGACTCCCGATCTCCCGACCACCGGGGAGCGATCTCGATCTCCAGCCCGAGCTGATCGAGCACCCGCTGGATGATGAAGTCCACCAGCTCGAGCGCGGCGGTGGGCCGATGGTAGAAGCCCGGCGCCGCCGGGAGGATCACGGCGCCGGCCTCGGCCGCGGCCACGAGGTTGCGGAGGTGCACCAGCGAGAGCGGGGTCTCGCGCGGCACCAGGATGAGCGGACGCCGCTCCTTGAGCGTCACGTCCGCGGCGCGCTCGATGAGCGACCGGCTGGCGCCCGCCGCGACTGCCGCCACGGTTCCCATGGAGCAGGGGCAGATCACCATCGCATGCGTGCGCCGCGACCCCGACGCGGGGAGCGCGCCACGGTCCGCATCGGGAAAGAGGGTCACCGAGCGCCAATCGCCGCCGGTCGCTGCGCGGAGCGCGTCGAACGTCTCGATCCCGCACTCGTCGCGGAGCAGCCGCATCCCGTGCGTCGAGACCAGCAGCCAAACCGGCACCTCGTGACGCGCGAGCACGTCGAGCAGCCGCACGCCGTACGGCGCCCCCGACGCGCCCGTGATGGCGAGGACCACGGGATACCGTGTCATGTCACGCCACCCGGTCCAGCAGCGCGAAGGCGAAGACGGTCACCGACATCACGCCGTTCATGGTGAAGAAGGCGGCGTCGAGCCGGGAGAGGTCGCCAGGGCGGACGAGACGATGCTCGTACACCAGGATCGCCGCCGCCGCGGTCACGCCGGCGAAGTACCAGGCACCGAACCCCGCGCCCCAGCCGAACAGGGCCAGTGCGGGAATGGTGATGCCGTGGAGGAGCTTCGCCAGCCGGATCGCCCGGCCCTCGCCGAGCCGGACCACGGCGCTCCGGAGCCCTTCGGCGCGGTCGAAGCCGGCGTCGGGCAGGGCGTAGAAGATATCGAACCCCGCGACCCAGGTCGCGACCGCCAGCGCGATCGCC
>DASUXW010000150.1:0-7770 GCA_036377715.1 Gemmatimonadales bacterium | reverse complement strand
AACAGACTGGCCAGAAACACCCCCACGCCGATGTAGTAGACCGGCAGCGTCGGCACGAGATAGAACTGGGACACCGGAGTCCTCATCGAGAGCAGCACGATGAAGACGAGCGGGAACAGGGCCAGGCTGGTCAGGTAGGCGGCGAGCGTGCGGTCGCCGTTCCGCCAGAGCACGTAGAGTCCCGCCACCGCGCCCAGCACGACCGGCACCGTGAGGCTCTCGACGAACGCGATGAGATATACGAGCTGCCTGGGCCCGTTCCGTGTCGGTTGGTAGAGGAACTGGCCGCTTCCGGGGTTGCGGTCGTGCATCGTGATCCAGTGGTGCAGCAGCGGGACGAATCTCACCGCGATCAGGACCAGCAGCAGCACCACGGCGCCAGTGGCCCAGCGGACCCCGGGGCGCGACCAGAGCCGCCGCAGCGTGTTGGGGCGCACGAACCTGGCGGTGAGCCAGATGGCGGGGCCGCCCAGCAGGAGCACGGCGACCGGGTGCGCCAGCGCGGCGAGAATGCCGGCGATGACGCCGAGCGCGAGCGCCGCACGGTTGTGCTCCCGGATGCCGAGATAGAGGGCGAATGGATAGATGGTGCACAGCAGGAAGACGAGCGACCAGTACCGGGCGAACTGTGAGTAGTAGATGTGGAGCTCGCTCACGGTCAGCGCGAGGCTGCAGAGCAGGGCGCCTCGCGTTCCGATCAACCGGCGACTGACCAGGTATATCGCTACGACGGCGAGCACACCGCACAGCGCGGGAAGTACCCGCAGGCCGAACTCGTCCAGCGGCATGAACGGCAATACCAGATAGTAGTTCAGCAGATAGCCGAGCGGTCGCGGATTGGTGAGCCGGGGCCGGAGCGAGTCCCGCAGCGTGAAGATCTCGGTCGCCTCGAGATTCCAGGCGCCGAGCCGCCAGAACCGGAGCACGACGGCGACGACGATCAGGGCTGCTACGAGGGCATAGATGACCTGCTGGCGCTGGGTCGCGTGGTCTGCTTCCGGGTGCATGCCGATCCTCGAGCTCGCTCATTCGGGGGAGGGAACTCTAACCGCGACGCAAACGAGGCACCACTCGGTGTGCCCGGGGAGGCCCGGTGATGCCGGACTCTTGACAATTGTGACGCATCTCACGATCCTTCTCGGCGGCGCGAGCCATCGGATAACGAGATGACACCACCCGGGTGTTCATTCCTTCGCGCCCTCGGGACCAAATCCCTGGTCTCAGCGGACCCACACCTCACAACACATCCATAGGGGATCGGCAGAGAACCTGCCGCCCCACGCGTCAGCCCCCTAAACGCGATGAGCCGCCGCTCCGGCCGTGCCGAGCGCTGGCCCCTCGACTGGCGCAACCAGTGTGTCACCTCCCACGCCCACGTGATGGAGAGAGGAACGCCCGCGTATGTTTCAGAACCCCAAGTATTTCCACCGCTCGACCCGGTTTCGAGCTTCGGTCGCCGCCGTCGTCATGGTCGCCCTCGGTGCCTGCAACGATCGCGACCCCCTGGCGCCCGACGCGCAGCCAACGAGCGGCGCCGAACTGGGGTCCGCGCCGGAGATCGCCACCACCCCGGCGATCGGCCCTGAATTCTCCACCAGGTTTGCCGGTGGAATCGCCATGGGCACGTTCAGCCTTCCGACGAGCTGGTTCGGCAGCCGATACAACGGCGTCTCCCGCACCATCTCCCCCAGCTATGTGCTCAGCGAGCTGTCCTCCATCCGGTCGCGGGGCGGCAAGATCATCCTGAACATGGCGGGAAGTCCGAATTACTACACCGACGCGGCCGGCAACTTCAGCCTCACCAAGTGGAAGCAGCGGGTCGATCGGTTCCGGGGCGTCAACCTGGGATCCTACATCTCAGACGGCACGATCATCGGACACTACCTGATCGACGAGCCGAACGATCCGACCAACTGGAACGGCAGGCAGGTCTCGGCGTCGACGGTGGATGAGATGGCCCGGTACAGCAAGCAGCTGTGGTCCGGCATGCCGACCATCGTCCGGACCGAGCCCGGCTACTTCAGCTCCAGCCCGCGGTACGTGGACGCGGCCTGGGCGCAGTATCTGTATCGCCGTGGGAACGTGAGCGACTATATCAGGAAGCAGGTCTCCGACGCGCAGCATCGCGGGCTGGCACTCGTGGTAGGGTTGAACGTGCTGAAGGGCGGCAATCCGAACGGCAGCCAGATGAGCGGCACCGAAGTGAAGTCCTGGGGCTCGACGCTGCTCAGCAGCTCCTATCCCTGCGCTTTCATCAGCTGGAACTACAGCTCCTCGTACCTGAACCAGAACAGCATCGAGGACGCGATGTCCTACCTTCGGAACAAGGCTCAGAGCCGCAGCACCAAGAGCTGCCGGAGCTGAGTCCGTAGAGGACGCAGCACGACGAACCGGGCCGCGGAGCGATCCGCGGCCCGGTTTCGTTTCTCCCCGCCTCACCACCCGCCGCGGCGGAGGAGGATGACGGGGATGGTCTTGAGCATGATACGGAGGTCTTCGCGCAGGCTCTGGCGCCGGATGTACTCCAGGTCGTAGCGCACCTTGGTGCGCACGTCGTCCAGCGAGCGGTCGTAGTGGTGGTTGATCTGGGCCAGCCCCGTGATCCCCGGCTTGGCCCGCTGGCGCAGCGGGTACTCGGTGATCTGCCCCCGCAGCTCGGCAAAGATGCTGGGCCGCTCGGGCCGGGGCCCCACGATGTTCATCTCGCCCCGCAGCACGTTCCACAGCTGGGGCAGCTCGTCCAGCCGGTACTGGCGCAGCACCCGGCCCACGGCCGTCACCCGCGGGTCGGCCGGCTGGGCCCAGACCGCCCCGGAGTGCTGCTCGGCATCGACGTGCATGGTGCGGAACTTCACGATGGTAAACGGCCGCCCCCCGAGGTCGCGCCCCCGGCGGTGGTTCTGCTCGGCCCGCCCCGGCCGGCGGCGGTCGAGCCCGACCCGCTCCTGGCAGTAGAACACCGGCCCGCGCGAGGTGAGCTTGATCACCACCGCCACCAGCACGAACACCGGCAGCAGCGCCAGCAGAGCCGCGACGGCAAGGACCACGTTGACCCAGCGGGCGGTCCACCGGGTCGCCTCGAACGGCAGGGCCCGGGTGATCCGCACCACGGCCCGGGAATAGGCGCGCGACCACGCCGGCCGATACCGCCCGGTCGTGTACGCACCCGAAACATGTCGCCGGCGGACTCCGGAGGTGGCAGTTCCCATGTACGTGATTGGCCCGCGTCTCGATTGGGTGGTCAATGACATCCCTGTGCTAGGTTAAGCCCTGTGCACCAAGTTACCTGTGATGTTTCTCACTTCATCCCTTTGTCCCGCGTGAGCAGCGGGTTCTGCAGCTCACCAAGGCCGAAGCTGGCGAGCCAGCGGCTGAATCGTGACCGCTCCACGATCGGATCGGTCGCCGACTCGGCCGAGCCACCGTCCGGGGGACAGGCGGGCGAGCGGTTGTTCGTCGAAGGGGTCGGCTCGGGTTCTGAGTGCTGGGTCATTTCCGGATAGTGCTCGGCGTCGGGTCGGGTGAGGGGGTCGGGCCCCACCCGGTTCAAGGATGGAGCCGCAAAAACGGTCCGGAACGATGCGGGATTGCCCCGACCGGTTCGTTGCCCGTAAACTATTGATCGTGTGCCACTTATAATGTAGCTTGGGGGCCCCGCGCCGCGCCGAGCTCGCGCCGGGCCGTTGCTGCGGGGCCACATCGGCCCGCGCTCGGGCGCCACAGCAAGCCCGTGGCGCGAGATTCGGCAAACTGTGGCAGGTTTCCGCCGGTCTCCCCTGGAGCTCTCCGGGAGCCGACCTCGCAAGACATTCACCCGCAGTCAGTTGCGGGTTTCCGAGCGGTCACGCACGAGTTCTGCAACCCGGCTCAACTCCATGCCAATTCAAGACAAGGCTTCCGCAGCGCCGCTCGTCCTCATCGCCAACGACCAGGAATGGTCGGCGCGGTCGCTGGAGAGCATCCTCGGCCCGAGCGGGTACGCGGTCGTTCGCGCCTACACCGGACAGCAGGCCCTCGAACGGGCGCGCAGCGCACAGCCCGACCTGATCATCCTCGACGCGCAGATGCCCGATATGCACGGCTTCGAGGTATGCCGCGCGCTGCGTGACGACCCGCGGTTCAGTGCGACGACGCCCATCGTCATCACGACTTCGGGTCCGTCCGGCCGCACCCAGCGTCTCGAGGCTTACCGTGCGGGTGCCTGGGAGTTCCTTGGCCAGCCGCTCGACGGCGAGGCACTCCTGCTCAAGCTCGCGACCTATCTCGAATCCAAGAAGCAGGTGGATCAGCTGCGGGAAGAGAATCTGGTCGACGCGGGCACCGGACTCTACAACATGCGGGGCCTGGCGCGGCGCGCGCGCGAGATCGGCTCCGACGCCATCCGGCGCCGGGAGTCGCTCGCGTGCGTCGTGCTCTCGCCCGAGACGGACGGCGACGCGGAAGTGGAGTCCATCGACGAAGAGCTGAGCCGGCTGTCCGATCAGGTCGGCGCGGTATTCCGCCAGGTGGGCCGCGGTTCGGACGCGATCGGACGGCTGGGGCCCGCCGAGTTCGGCGTCATCGCGCCGGCCACCGGCGCGGATGGCGCGGTTCGCCTGGTCGACCGGCTCGGCGGCGCCGTCGAGGCCATGCGCATTCCGGTCCGGGGCGGCGAGCGCGCCGTGCGGATCCGCGCCGGCTACTGCGCCGTGCCCGACTTCGCCGAGTCGCCGATCGATGCCGGCGAGCTCCTCCTGCGGGCGACGACCGCGCTGCGCGACCTCCAGCGGGCCGGGACCACCGACCGGGTGCGGGCGTTCGAGCAGGTGCCGCTGCAGTACCCCAGTTAGGGAGGATTGTGGTTCGGCCACCACGCCGTACGGCGTGAGCCGTGCTTCCTGGTGTTGCGTAGACGCGCCAATTGCTTGACACAGGCAGCAGGCTGTTGTAGAAACGTTACTGTCTTCGACCGCCGCGTTGCGGCCCCGCCCCAGGAGCCAGGATGACCAATCCGCTCGCCATGCAGGAACGGCCGGGTCCGCCGACGGGCGATGCCGCCACGCGCGACCCGTTTTCGATACCCCCGGACGTCAAAGCCAGCATCCGCGTGCTCGTGGTGGACGACGAGCGCACGCTGCGCGAGAGCTGCGCGAGCGTTCTCCAGATGGACGGCTACAACGTCACGGTCATCGGCCGGGGCGAGGAGGCGCTCGAGACGGTTCGCCGCCGCAAGTTCGACGTGGTCCTGGTGGATCTCTACATGTCGCAGATCTCGGGGCTCGAGATCCTCCAGGCGGTGCTCCAGGCCCACCGCGATACCATCGTGGTGGTGATGACCGGCAATCCCAGCGTGACCAGCAGCATCGAGGCGCTCCGCGCGGGCGCCTGGGACTACCTGCCCAAGCCGTTCAGCGCCACCCATCTCCAGGTGCTGATCGGCCGCGCATCGCACGCGGTGCTCATGGCGCGCGAGGCGCAGGACCTCCGCATCCAGTTGATGAAGCAGCACGGGCACAGCGACAAGCTCGCCCTCATCGGCATCTCGCCGTCGTTCCGGCAGGCCGTCGATCTGGCGCGGAAGGTGGCGGCGACCGATGCGTCGGTGTTCATCAGCGGCGAGAGCGGCACCGGGAAGGAGGTCATCGCGCAGTTCATCCACCAGAACAGCCGGCGGGCCGCGCGGGCGCTGGTACCGATCAACTGTGCCGCCCTCCCGGAGCCGCTGCTCGAGAGCGAGATGTTCGGGCATCGCAAGGGCGCCTTCACCGGCGCCGACCGCGACAAGCCCGGGCTGCTCGAAACGGCCAACGGCGGCACGCTGTTCCTGGACGAGCTCACCGAGATGTCCATGCCGCTCCAGGCCAAGCTGCTCCGCGTGGTCCAGGACGGGGTCGTGCGCCGGGTCGGGAGCGAGCAGCCCGACGCCGTGGTCGACGTGCGGTTCATCTCCGCCACCAACCGGGAGCCCCAGGAGGCCGTGGACTCGGGCGTGCTCCGGGGCGACCTCTTCTACCGCCTCCGCGTGGTGCCGATCAAGCTGCCGCCGCTCCGCAAACGGCCCGAGGACATTCCGCTCCTCGCCAACCACTTCCTCACCCTCTACTGGCAGCGTCACCGGCAGATGGGCGATCGGATCCCGCGCCTGAGCGACGCGAGCGTGGGCTTCCTGCGCTCCCGTCCGTGGCGGGGCAACGTGCGCGAGCTGCAGAACGTCATCGAGCACGTGGCCGTGCTGGCCGAGCCGGATCAGACCATCCAGCCCAACGACATCCCGATGTACGACGACGGCAACGAGTGGCCGGCCGACAGCCCGGTACCCGCCGGCGTCATGGACGAGGCCTATCACGCTGCGAAAGACCGGGTCGTGGCGCAGTTCGAAAAGGAATATCTCTCGCGCCTGGTGACGCGGGCGGGCGGGAACATGTCCAAGGCCGCGCGGCTCGCGAGCATCGACCGGACGACGCTCTACCGGTTGATGGACAAGCACTCGTTCAACCGCGACGAAGGCCCGGGGCTGCCTGAGTGACCCCCGAGACGGCCCTTCCCGGCGCCACCAGCGGCGAGCGCCGCCGGGCCGGCTCGGGAGGGCCCGGGTCGGTTCGCGTCTGGGATCCGGAAGGCCCGTCGGCCGGCGGGATCGCGCCCGCGCTCTGGGAGGCCCTGCGCGAATCGGTGCTGTGGGCCGAGGCCGAGTGGGAGCGCGCGATCGAGCACGCATCGGCGACGGACGAGGTCACGACCCATCTGGCGCAGTTGAGCCAGGCGGTGCGCGAGCAGGCCAGCGGCCACAGTCCCGATCTCGGCGACCTGCCGCGCAACGCGCTCTCGCGCCGGCTGCTCGGCCTCATGCGCGGCGCCTTCATCGAGCGGGCGCAGGCGCTGCCGTCGCCGGACCCCGGGCAGCTGCTCCGGCTGCTCGCCGCCATCGAGGAGGTGAGCGAGCGGCTCGAGGCCGACTGGTCGCAGCACTTCGCCGACCGGCTCTCCGGCCCCGACGGCCTCGAGCTGGTGGTCGAGGTCGCGCACGACCTCCGCTCACCGCTCACCTCCATCCTCTTTCTGGCTGAGACGCTGCAGCGTGCCCGAAGCGGTCCGGTCAATCCGGTGCAGGAGCGCCAGCTCGGCCTGATTTACAGCGCGGCGTTCGGCCTCAGCTCGGTGGCGAGCGACGTGATCGAGCTGGCCCGCGGAGGCGACCGGCTGGTGGACCTCGATCCGATCCCGTTTTCGGTCACCGATATTCTCGAATCGGTGCGCGACATCGTACAGCCGATCGCCGAGGAGAAGAGCCTCGCGGTGCGGCTGGCCACGCCGCCGACCGACTTCCGGGTGGGGCACCCGGTGGCGCTGAGCCGCGTCCTGCTCAACCTGACCACCAACGCGCTCAAGTTCACGGCTGAAGGCTTCGTCGAGGTGACGGCACGGGAGACGGGGCCGCGCACGGTCGAGTTCTCGGTCCGGGATACCGGCCGGGGGATCCCGCCTCAGAGCATGGCCACGCTGTACGAGCCCTTTCGCCGCCGGCAGAAGCCGGGCGAGTACGCCTTCTCGGGCTCGGGTCTCGGGCTTTCCATCTGCCGCAAGCTGGTCGAAGCGATGGGGTCGAGGCTCGAGGTCGAGACCGCGCAGGGGCAGGGCACCCGGTTCTACTTCGTCCTCGACCTGCCCCTCGCCGGCGAGCCCCCGCCGGGCTGAGCACCCGCCCACTACCAGCCGTCCCCGACCCCGCGTAGATTTTTTGCGCTCGCCACTTCAGGAACGTTTCCGCCCGCGAGGCCCGGCGACCCGGCC
>DASUXW010000149.1:0-11297 GCA_036377715.1 Gemmatimonadales bacterium | reverse complement strand
TCGATCTGCCTCCTCCACCTGGCCCGCATGACCGCGCGCGAGGTCAAGGTGGTGCTCGGCGGCGACGGGGGCGACGAGCTGTTCGGCGGCTACGACCGTTACGCGGCCGACCGGTGGCTGGACGCGTATCGCGCCGTCCCGGCCGTGGTGCGCGATCTGGTCGCCAACCAGGTGCTCCAGCGGCTCCCGGACCAGTTCACCTTCAAGAGCGTGACGCACAAGCTCCGCTGGGTGGACCTGATGGCGCGGAAGACGGGCGGGGAGCGCTATGCCGAGAGCCTTCAGTACTTCTGGTTCAACGAGGCGCGGCGCGCGGAGCTCTACACGCCGGAATACCGCGCGCGGCTCGGCGGGCGGCGGCCGGAGGCGTGCCTGCTCGAGCTCTACGCCGGCGGCAACGCCGAGCACGCGGTCGACCGCATGATGTACGTGGACGTGATGTCGCGCTTGCCGGGGCAGTCGCTGATGATCCTCGACCGGGCGACCATGGCGTACAGCCTGGAGTCGCGGTCGCCATTCCTCGATCCGCGACTCGCCGAGTTCATGGCGCGGGTGCCCGTGAACCTGAAGATCCGCGGGCGCCGGCTCCGCTATCTCGAGCGCCGGCTGGCCGAGCGCTATCTGCCGCCCGAGGTGCTGCAGCGGAAGAAGCAGGGCTTCGCCTCGCCGCTCATGTACATCATGGACGAGGAAGTCCGGAGGCTCGCGCCGGCCCTCCTGCTCGCGAGCGAGCTGGTGCGCGACGGGTATCTCGAGGGGACGGCCGTCCGGCGCCTGGTCGACGAGCACCTCGCACGCCGGCGCGACCACGGCAACCGCATCTGGCTGCTGCTCAGCGCCGAAGTGTGGTACCGGCGCTACATCGGAGGACGCAGCACCGGCGATCTCGAGGCGGAGCTCCGCGAGCGCCCGGCCCCCGCCGCGGCTGCCCTGGCACGGAGCGCGCCGTGAGCCACGCCGTCTCGAGCGCGCCGGCGGACACCGCCGGCCGCGGCGCCACCGCGGAGCAGCTGCTGCGATCGGCGTACGACTGGGAAAGCGGCCACGAGTCGCTGACACTGGGCGACGCGATCCAGCGGTTCCGTGACGTGAACGGGTACGTGGGGCTGCCGGTACCCGCCAAGCCGGCGTTCCTCAAGGTGTTCCGCCGGCTCATCAACGGCCGGCGGGCGCCGGAGCAGATCTACCTGGTGCACGATGCGTCGCACGTGCTCACCGGCACCACGTTCACGCACGACGAGCCGCCGCTCGTGCTGCTCGCGGGTGAGGCGGTGGAGCAGGGGCTCTACTTCGCCTCACGGGGGACGCCGAAGCTCGCCGGGTGGGTGCTGTTCTACGGCGGGGCGTTCGTGGAGTGTGCGCGGCGGATCGCCTCGTTCCGCCAGGTGTTCCGGGGGATTCGGCTGGGGCTCTTCAGCCGCGCGTACGATTACGCCATGCGGACGGGTCTGACCAACCTGTTCGCCATCCCGGTCGAGGAGCTCCGGAGCGTGAGCGTGGCCGAGGCGCGGCGGCGGCTCGGGATGCCGGCCGGCGGCGTGCCCGCCGAGCTGTATCCGACGGTGCATGTCCCGGCGCCGATGGCGGCCGCGCTGCGCCGGGAGTGGGAGCGCTTCGGGGTCCGGCGGTAACCGCTCAGGTCGTTGGCCGCCGGTTGTCAATGCTCGCCGGCCCGGCGCCGTTCCCCACGAAGAAGAGAAATACGAGCATGAAGAGCAGCGGCACCTCGCCGCCGTTCTCGAGCGGCACGCCGCCGCGGGGGAAGTGGGCCTGGAAGAAGGCCACCAGCATCTCCGCCGCGAGCAGGAGCGCCACCGGCCGGGTGAAGAGGCCGAGCAGCAGCAGCAGCCCGCCGAAGGTTTCCAGCATTCCCGCGAGTCCCATCTGCGAGGCGAGCTCCGCCGTGTTTCCCGGAGCGCCGAACCCGCCGAAGAGTCCGAACAGCTTCTGAAGTCCGTGCGACATGAAGAGGAGCGCGGCTCCGATGCGGAGCAGCGCGTGCGTCAGCGGGCCAAGCGCGCCGAGCCCGGGCAGGGCGCCCGCGGGCCGCTCGCTGATGTCGAGGGGGGTCGGGGTACTGGCCGGCATCAAGGCCTCCGGAAAAGGTACCCCGAGGAAGCTGACACCGTAGGTACCGGGAGGCAACCGTGCTGGAGAGTCGCTTGAGAGCGGCTTCTTACCCTGCAACGGCGTGGGTGAGATTCGAACTCACGAGGGGCTCGCGCCCCTGGCGGTTTTCAAGACCGCTGCCTTAAACCGCTCGGCCACCACGCCTTAGCTGACAAGGTAGCATGGGTGTGCCAGGCGTCCTAGAGACTCGGCCTGCCCGCCGGGTCGCATCAGCGGCTTGACGAATCCGGGCGCGCGGGATCCTACCCTGCCGGGGATGGCGCGATGGTCCCCGATCTCTGGGCGGCCGCGGCTGGGTCGCCGACGCGCGGGATTCACCGACGTGGCGAAAGTGGGTGGCGAGTACTACTTCGGCTCCGACTTCAGCGGACACCCGAACTTCATCGAGTCAGCGCGTTCTTCGTGTTCCACGACCGCTACATCGTCTCGGTGAACAACGCGCTGAGAGTCGCGGGAGGAGCACGAACCTCTTCCGTCTTCGAGACTGCCCGGAAAAAGTTCGTGTTCTGCGATTACCTGGAGCGCCAGCGACCGCTGGCCTAGGGCTCGCTGCTGGCGGCGGCCCGCCGCGACAGCTATCGTGTCCGGACAATGAGCGATTCCCTCCAGGACCGGCTCCGCCCCAGCCCGCGTGACTGGCCCGCCTCCCGGCGGCGGCATCCCGTCCTTGCGGGCGTGGCGGCCGTTGTGCTCGCCGCCGCGGCCGCGCCGCTCCTCCTGCGTGTGGTGGGCCCGTCGCCCCTCGGCGCGCCTCCCCCTCCGAGCGAAGTAGGCGCCGTCCCGACGGCCCTTCCCTCGGCCGGGGCCGACACCCTCGCGCCGGCCGGCGAGCCCGCCGAGTCCGCCGAGTCCGCCGACTCAAACCTGCCCGAGGCCCTCCCCGCGCCAAGAATCAGCCCCTTCCGGCGTGCCCATCCCTGGGCCGCGCCGCTCGACGGCAAGTACTACTACCCGAGCAGCTGCCCCGCCGTGCTCGAGATGGGAGAGCTGGTGTTCTACCGAAGCGAGCGCGCCGCGCGCGCGGCGGGCCTCGAGCGGGGGAGCCAGCCGGGCTGCTGACGCCTCAGGCGCGCCCGAGCCGGAGTCGCATCACGGTGGCCGAGGCGGGGCAGCTCTCCCGGAACTCCACCGATTCGCGCACCGCCGCCGGCACCTCCTCCCGCCCGATCCGCTCGAAGCCGAACCGGGTGAAGAACTCCTCCGCCGTCGTCGTGAGGAGGTAGAGCTCCCGGAACCCGCTCGCGGTAGCGTGCACCAGGAGCGCCCGCACCAGTGCGTGACCTACGCCCGTGCCCCGCTCCGACGCCGCCACCACGGCGCTTCGAAGGAGCGCGGCGCTGCCGTAGGGCTCGAGCCCGATGGCGCCGAGAAGCCGTCCGTCGCCGGCACCTTCGGCCACGAGAAAGTCGTGGAGCGATCGCGGAACCCCTGCGGCGGGCAGCCCCGCCGCGTCGAGCAGGGCCGTCACGGCCGGATAGTCGGCCTCGACGGCCGACCGCAGGGCCGGGCGGGCCTCCGCGCTCACGACGCGCTGCGGCCCTGGAGCTCCCGCCGCACCCCCTCGGCGACCCCGCGCGCCTTCTGGGCCAGTGTCGAGTCGCCGTGCTCGGCGAACAGCGGCGCGGCGCCGCCGTACACTACCGAGTACAGCTGCAGAATGGAGCCGGAGGGCGGGTCCACCCAGCCGAACGGACGGTCGCGGGTGGCACTCTGCCAGTGGTACACGTCCCAGAGGAGCGACCGGGTTCGGGGGACGTTCACGTATCCGAGGCCCTGGCTCAGTACCACGCTGTCCTTCGGCACGACGGGCGTGCGCTGCATCTTTCGGACGAAGCCCTGCGAGATCAGATACGTGCTCAGGCCGAGGGTCTGGTCGGGGTACCCGCCATCGCTCCAGCTGAAGTAGATCGGGCGCTTGCCTTCGTTGTCGCGGATCATGAAGATCGTCGCGAGGTCCTGCCGCAGCAGCACGCTGGACCCGAAATGAATCTGAAGGCTGTCGAACGCGATGCCGCCGCTCTCGGGCACGCGCATCGCCTCGGGGAGGCTGTCCACCTGCTCGGGCGTGAGCATGAGCGCCGGGGTGGTGGGCCGGGGCGGGACGGGAACCGAGCGCCAGATCGGGTCGGCCCTGGCCGGATCGAAGGCCGGCGTCTCCCGCCGGGCGAGCTGATGCAGGTGCCACTCGGTGTTCATGAGCGACAGGTTGGCCAGCGTCACGTCCGGCCGGATCCCCTCCACCTCCTGCGCGTACCAGAGCGGGAAGGTGTCGTTGTCGCCCGCGGTGATGAGAATGCCGTACGGCTCGACGCTGTTGAGCATGTCGTAGGCGAAGTCGCGCGCCATCGTCTCGTGCGCGCGGCTCGCGGTGACCCGGTTGCCGAAGAGCGGGATGAGCGCGAGCGCCAGCACCGGCGAGGATGCGGCCCAGCGGCCGGCCGGCGTTCCGCGGCCGTTCAGCCACTCCACGACGGACTGCATCAGCGCGCCCAGGCCGCACGCGACAAAGGCGCCGAACACCGAGAACGATCCGATGAAGAAGTAGTCGCGCTCGCGCACCTCGCGCGCGATGTCCTCCCGTCCCGGGTACTGCGAGAAGCCGTACTTGAAATTCATGTAGAAGACGAGGCCGACCGTGAGCGTCGCGAGCAGGGCGAACCCCGCCGCGCCCGCCCGCCGGTCGGTCTTCCAGAGGGCCCACAGGCCCCGGAGTCCCAGCAGCGTGAAGATCCCGGTCGCGACCCCCGCCAGCACCCCCCAGTCCCGGGCGAACTGCCACGAGTAGTACTGGAAGAAGTTGCCGAGCTGCGACAGGAAGTCGGCCTGGCGCTCCGTGAGCGGCGGCTTGCCGTACTGGACGCGGTTCAGCACGTCCATCAGCGCCTGGAACGTGACCGGCTCGCCCTCGTTGATCGGCGGGTGCTGCGCGGCCCGCATCGGGAGCCATGCGTAGTTGAGCGAGACGCCGACGATCACGGCCGCGAGCCCGAGGTAGAGGAGCGGGTCCCGGGGCGTGCGCCAGAGCGCGTACCCGACGATGACCAGGGTGACGAGCAGGATCACCCCGCCTTCGGCGCTGAGGGGCGGCAGGATCCCGACCCACTTGGCGCTCACGCCGAGCAGCAGGGCGTAGAAGGTGACGATCGCCCACGGTCTGGTCACGACGCCCGGATCGGTCCAGGCCACGTAGACCACCAGGGCGGGCAGGGCGAGCACCCCCATCAGGTGGTTGGTCGAGGTGAGCGCCAGCAGATAGGCGATGAGAATGAGCCAGCGGTCGCGGTGCGGCCCCGGCTCGTCGTCGCCCCAGCGCACCACCAGCCACATCACGAGCGCGATCGAGAGCAGCGAGACGGTATATACCTTCTCGTTCACCGTGCTCTGGTTCCACACCGACCACGACGTGGCGCCCACCAGCACCCCGCCGAAGGCCGCGGCGTAGCGGGCCCACCGGATCGGCACGATGCCCTGCAGCCAGCGCTCGGCCACGAGGAACCAGAACCCGGCGGCGGCGGCGCTGGTGACGGCCGCGAACAGGTTGATGCGAACCGCGTAGTCCGCCGCCAGCGGGAGCAGCCCCCAGGTGTGGGCCATGATGATGAAGAGCGGATTCCCGGGCGGGTGCGGAATCCCGAGCACCTTGGCGGCGGCGATGTACTCCGAGGTGTCCCAGAATGCCGTTGTCGGCGCCAGGGTCAGCAGGTAGATCACCAGCACGACGAAGAAGGTGCCGAGCGCGAAGAGATACGGCGGGCGGTCCCGCGGCGTGAGGCTCATGGGCGTGACCTAGTGTCGGAACTGACGGTGACCGGTCATCACCATGGCGATTCCGTGGCGGGCGGCCGCCTCGACGACCTCCGCGTCGCGGACGGAGCCGCCCGGCTGGATGATGGCGCTGATGCCCGCCTCGGCGGCGAGCTCGATGTTGTCGGCGAAGGGGAAGAAGGCGTCGGAGGCGAGCACGCTCCTCGCGGGGTCGTGTCCCTGCTGGCGCGCCTTATGGATCGCCATGAACACGGCGTCCACCCGGCTCATCTGCCCGGCACCGATGCCGATCGCCGCCTCGTCGCGCGCGAGCAGGATGGCGTTCGATTTGACCGAGGCCACGGCCGGCCACGCGAACCGGAGATCGTTCCACTCCCGCTCGGTCGGCTGCTTCTCGGTGACCACGTTCCAGTCCTGATCGCCCGTCTCGAGCTCGAAACGGTCCTGCACCAGGAAGCCGCCGCGCACGCGCTTGAAGTCGAGCGAGCCGACGCCACGGCTCACCGGCAGCTCGACGACCCGGAGCGCCTTCTTCGCGGCAAAGACCGCGAGCGCATCTTCGTGGAACGACGGCGCCACGACCACTTCGACGAAGAGATCGCTCATGGCCTGCGCGGTGGCGCGGTCCACCACCGTATTGAAGGCCACCACCGAGCCGAACGCCGACGCCGGGTCCGTGGCCCGTGCCTTCCGGAACGCCTCCTGGGCCGAGCTCGCCACCGCGATCCCGCAGGGGGTGGTGTGCTTGATGATGCTGCACGCCGGCCGGGTGCTCCAGCAGGCCGCCGCCCACATCGCCGCGTCGATGTCCAGCAGGTTGTTGAACGAGAGCTCCTTCCCCTGGCGCTGGGTGAGGTCCCGCATCCCGCGCGGCTCCTCGGTCACGTAGAGCGCGGCGCGCTGGCCGGGGTTCTCGCCGTAGCGGAGCATCTGCACCCGCTCCATCGCGATGCTCATGCGGGGCGGGAGGCTGCCCTCCTCGGACGTGAGATAGGCCGCGATCGCCGCGTCGTAGTCCGCCGTGTGGGCGAAGACCTTGGCGGCGTACTCGCGGCGCCGCTCCGGTGTGAGGCCGTCGCTCCGGAGCAGCTCGAGCACGTCGGGGTAGTCGGTCGGGTCCACCACCGGAAGGACGAACTCGTGATTCTTGGCGGCGGAGCGGAGCATCGAGGGGCCGCCGATGTCGATGTTCTCGATGGCGTCCTCGGGCGACACGTCGGGCTGGGCAACCGTCATGCGGAACGGGTACAGGTTCACCGCCACCAGATCGATGGGCTCGATCCCGTGCTCCTTCACGGCCGATACGTGCTCCGGCAGGTCGCGGCGCGCGAGGAGCGCCCCATGGACCGCGGGGTGCAGCGTCTTGACCCGGCCGTCGAGCAGCTCGGGGAAGCGGGTGACCTCGTCCACCGGGATCACCGGCACGCCCGCGCCGCGGAGCGCGGCGGCGGTCCCGCCGGTCGAGATGATCTCCCAGCCGAGATCGGCGAGGCCCTGGGCGAAGGCGACGACGCCCCGTTTGTCGCTGACCGAGATCAGCGCGCGCGGCATGTTGGGCGGCTCACGAAGGAGACTCCACGGTATCGGGTAGCGGCACGGGACGGCCCGCGGCAGCGGCGGCGAGCACCACGGCCGGGAGCAGCCGATGCTCGACCTCGAGCACGCGCGCGGCCAGCCGCTCGGGGGTATCGCCGGGCAGCACCGGCACCCGGCGCTGCGCGAGAATGGCGCCGCGGTCGTAGACCTCGTCCACCAGGTGGACGGTCACGCCGCTCTCGCGCGCGCCGCCCGCGAGCACGGCCTCGTGCACCCGGCGGCCGTACATCCCCCGTCCGCCGAACGCGGGCAGCAGGGCGGGGTGGACGTTCACGATGCGGTCGCGGTACCGGACAATGACGGCGGCAGGGACCAGCTTGAGGTAGCCGGCGAGGACCACGAGGTCGACCTGGTACCGCTCGAGGCGGGCGAGCCAGTCGCCGCCGTCCGATGGATCGGGGAGCACTTCCGCGGGGATGCCGTGCTCGCGGGCCCGCTCCAGCGCCGCCGCGCCGGCGCGATCGCTCAGGACGAGCGCGACGCGGGCCGGAGCGCCCGGCCCGAGGGCCCTGAGCAGCGCCTCGAGGTTACTGCCGCGTCCCGAGACGGCCACGGCCACGCGCATGGTCATGGCCGGGGAAAGTAATCCGGCACTCCACGCTCCGACAGCACCAACCCGACGGCCGACCGGAGATCGCGTGTGGTGGGCCAGAGGGTGGCCTCCACCCTGCGTGCTTCCTCGGCACCCCGGCCGGTGCGCACCAGCAGCCCGCGGCCGCCGAGCGCGCCGGCCGCGGCGATGTCGCGCAGCCGGTCGCCGATCCACCAACTGCGCCCGAGGTCCAGGCCGAGGTCCGCGGCCGCGCGGTGGTAGAGCAGGGTGCCGGGCTTCCGGCACTCACACATGCCCGAGAGATCGGGATGGTGGGGACAGTGGTACTGGGCGTCGAGCTGCGCGCCTCCCTCGGCCAGGAGCTCGGCGAGTCGGCGGGACGTGGCGGCGTAGTCCGCCTCCGTGAGCAGCCCGCGGGCAATTCCCGACTGATTGGTCACGACGACGACGGCGCGGCCCGCCGCGTTCAGCCGGCGAACCGCCTCTGCCGCCCCGGGCAGCAGTTGGACCGCGGTCGGGTCCCGCAGGTAGTGGCGGTCCTCGATCAGCGTCCCGTCGCGATCGAGAAACACCGCCGGCCGGCCGCTCATCCCGCTCGCGCGGCCGCCAGGGCGCGCCCGATGACCGGGCCGTCGTCCTCGCCCAGGGTGCGGGGGTCGAGCAGCAGCCGGCCACCGCCCACTCGCACGACGAGCGCGGGGTCGCCAAGCCGAAGCCGCAGCGCGAGGCCGTCGGCGCCGAGCGGGCCCGGCTCGAGCGTCACGAGCGTGGTGGGCAGGACGGCACCGGGAAACGAGCCGCCGCCGACCGCGCTCTCGCCGGGCATGAGCGCCGGATGCAGCTCGGCGGGGCACTGCGCCGCGAGGCGCGCCGCGCGGGCCTCGAGCTCGTCGGCCCCGAGCGTCAGCATCCGGAGCACGGGCACTTCGCGCACGGCGGTCTCGGCGTCGTCGTACAGTGCCAGGGTGGCCTCGAGCGCGGCGAGGGTGAGCTTGTCCGCGCGAAGGGCCCGAGCCAGCGGATCCTGGCGGCAGCAGGATACGGGTGCGCGGTGGCCCACAAGGCAGCCGGCCTGCGGTCCGCCGAGCAGCTTGTCGCCGCTGAAGATGACGAGATCGGCACCGGCGGCGACCGCATCGGCCACCCGGGGCTCCGAGGTAAGACCCCAGGGAGCGAGGTCGGCGAGGAGGCCGCTCCCGACGTCGAACAGGTAGGGCACGCCCGCCTCGCGCGCCAGTGCCGCGAGCGCCTCGGGGGCGGGTGAGGCGACGAAGCCGTGCTGCTCGAAGTTCGACCGGTGGACGGTGAGGATGGCCGCCACCCCCGCGTCGAGCGCCCGGCGATAATCGTCGAGGTGCGTTCGGTTGGTGGTGCCCACCTCGCGCAGCCGGGCGCCGCTCCGGGCCAGGATGTCGGGAATCCGGAACGAGCCGCCGATCTCGATCAGCTCGCCGCGCGAGACGAGCACGTCGCGCCCGATCGCCAGGGCATTCAGCGCGAGCACCAGCGCGCCCGCGGCGTTGTTCACCACCAGCGCGTCCTCGGCGCCGGTGAGGCGGCTCAGCCGCGCGCGGCAGTGGTCGGCACGGCTCCCGCGGCGCCCGGTGGCGAGATCGAGCTCGAGGTTCGCGTACCCGCCGGCGACCGATGCCACCGCCTCGACCACCGCCGCGGCGAGCGGCGCCCGCCCCAGGTTGGTGTGGAGCACGACACCGGTCGCGTTGAGGACGGGGCGGAGCCCGGGACGCCGGCGCTCGACCAGACGCTCGCGAATCTCGGCGGCCCAGTCCTCCGGGCCCGCCTGCCGCCGCCTCGCCGCCGCGAGCGCTTCCCGGGCGGCGTTCACCACCGCCGATCGCGGGGCCGTCCGCAGCAGCGACTGGACCCCGGCGTCGCTCAGGAGCCGGTTCACCGAAGGGAGCTGCCGCCGCTGGTCGGTCATGGACGCCGGGCCGGCCGGCGAGCGAGGGAGTCGGCCTTGAGCGAGTCGGCCTTGACCGAGCCGGGCTTGCGCCCGAGCGAATCGGCGGCCCGAGCCGCGGGGACGGCCAGCACGCCCTGCGCTTCTCCCGCCACGCCGGTGACGTTGCGAATGCCCCGGAGATCGACCACGTAGCGACCGTCGGGCTTCCAGGGGCGTGCGACTCGCAGCACCAGTTGATCACTCAGGGGTGGGCGACTGGTGAGCGGCTTGAGCTCGGCGCCGCCCAAGGCGCCGCGCGGGCGAGGCTGTCCTTCCTCGACTTCCTCGATGCCGGGGCGCCGCGCCACCGTATCGCGGGCTGTCGTGTCGCGCGGGGCCCGCCGGCGTGCGGTCGTGTCACGCGCCGTCGTGTCCTGCGCGGCGGTCCGCTGGTGCAGGCTGTCGTCCACCGGCTTTGGAAGAAGCGAGGTCACCTTCACGGGGATGGAGTCGGGGAGCAGCCGGACGGTGGCGGCCGCCGGCGTGAGGCGCTGCCGGGGGTCGAGGCTCTGGGTGAGCTCGATCGTGGCCGAGAGACTGTCGGCGACCGCGATGGTCCGGATCCGCGGCGGCGTGGTGTCATGCACGAAGGCCCAGAGCTCGCCGGCGGAAGTCTTGCCGCGGGCGAGGCGTACGGTGTCGAACGCTTCGCGCGGATCGGGTTGCAGGTTGTGATTCTCGTCCAGTACGCCGCTGACGAGGTACTGGCCCGCGGGCAGGGGCCCGAGCGCGAAGCGGCCACTCGAATCGGCCAGGCCGCGGTAGGGCAGACTGTCCGGCAGGAGCAGGGCCTCTACCAGCGCGGCGGGTGCCGGACGGCTGGTGCTCCAGTCGACCACGGTCCCCTCGAGCGTGGTGGTCGGGAGCGGCGCACCGGTGCTGAAGGTGAGCACGGTGCCGCGCCGGGTCCGGTTCTGTCTCAGGTCGGCGACCCCGGGGAGCAGCTCCACGCGGTAGATGCGATCGGGCTTCCATCCCTCCTGGGGACTCACCTCGATCCGATCGCGGTGCCAGCTCACGTTCGGGACGCGGGTGCTGGGCGAGAGGATGATCAGCTTCTCGAGGTCCCCGGTCCCGGTGCCCTGGTTGGGCGAGCTCCCTTCGGAGATCACTTCATCGAACCGGAACTCCACGCTGCCATTGAACCCCGGCAGCCGGGCCATCGAATCGGGCCGCGTGCCCAGGAGCAGCGGCGGCGCCCTGTCGGGTGGGCCGCCGGGCGGGGGCTCCATGCGGGCGCAGGAGAGAACGGAGAGGACGAAGAGGACGGACAGACGGACAGACGGACAG
>DASUXW010000148.1:0-4609 GCA_036377715.1 Gemmatimonadales bacterium | reverse complement strand
CGCTCGATGATGCTGGCGTAATCGAGCGCGAGCGCCGTGCTCCATCGCCCCGGCTGCGGCGAACGGTACGGCTCGAACCCAAGCCCGCTCCGGGAGGCGGCCACCGGGTTGATCGGCGAGTAGGGCGGCAATCCCTGAGCGGCAGCCGGCGGGGAGACCCGGCACACCAGCAGGAGGGCGAGGAGGGCGGCGGCGCGGGTCACGACGCCGGAAAAGATAACGCCCGCTTGACAAACCCGCGGCCGGCTCCGTAGGTTCGTGCCATGATCCGGACCAATCGCGGGTGGTTCTACTTCTTCTTTACCAGCGCCGGCGCGGCTCGATGCCCGTCCGGTGTCGGTAGAGTGATGTAGACTCGCCGACCGGACCTACTCGACGCCCCGCCGGACCGATCCGGCGGGGCGTTTTCGTATCCACTCCCGGAGCAGACACATGCGCGTAGCCATTCAGGGCACCCACGGTTCCTTCAGCGAAGCGGCGGCACGGCGGCGGTGGCCTGGCCTCGTCACCATCGGCTGCCGCGAGGCCGCCGACGTGGTGACGGCCGTGCGCGCGGGCGAGGCCGACGCGGGCTGCCTGCCGATCGAGAACTCCCTCATCGGCTCGGTCACGACCAGCTACGACCTGCTCGAGGAGGCCTTCGGCGACGGGGCGCTCCGCCTGACCCACGAGATTCTCTATCCCGTCCACCACACGATCATGGCGCTTCCCGGCGCGCGGCTCGACCAGATCAAGCGGGTGTTATCGCACCCCGTCGCCCTTGGCCAGTGCCGCCGCTGGCTATCCGAGCATCTGCCCAACGCCGAGCTGGTGAGCGCGTGGGACACGGCGGGGAGCGCCGAGCTCGTGGCGCAGGAGCAGAACCCGTCGCTCGCGGCCATCGCCGCGCGCCACGCGGCCGACGCGCACGGCCTGGTCCCCCTCGCCGAACGGATCGAGGACGATCCGACCAACCAGACCCGCTTTCTCGCCTTCACGCGCGCCGAGGCGCCGCCGCTCCCGGCCGGCGCCGAAGGCGTCACCCGCTACAAGACCTCGCTCATCGTCCTGATCGACCACAGGCCGGGAATGCTCGCGCTTACTCTGCAGGCCTTCGGGGTGCGCGGCGTGAACCTGATGGCGCTCCAGTCCCGGCCCGAGCGCTCGGCGCCGTGGACTTACCGGTTCTACGTGGACGTGGACGGCGCGGCCGACGACCCCCGGGTCGCCGAGGCGCTCGAGGAGGTCGAGGCGCTGGCCGCGCGCGTCGTGGTACTCGGGAGCTACGAAGCCTGGATAGAAGGCTCCCGGCTCTCGGCCCCGCCGCCCACCCCGGCGCATCACACCCGCAAGCCCGACGTCCCGCTGGTGGACCGCCGCCGTGTGCCTGAAGGCACCCGGGTCGCGGTGGGGCCGGTGACGTTCGGCGGGAGCGAGCGGGTGCTGATCGCGGGGCCCTGCTCGGTCGAGAGCGAGGCGATGATCCTGGAGACGGCCGCGGCGGTGGCGGAGGCCGGCGGCGACATGCTGCGGGGCGGCGCCTACAAGCCGCGTACCTCGCCCTACGACTTCCAGGGCCTCGGCGTGAAGGGGTTGCGCTACCTGGCCGACGCGCGCGAGCGCACCGGGCTCCCGGTGGTCACCGAGGTGCTGAGCTGGGAAGAGGTGGCGGTCGTGGGACACTTCGCCGACATGCTGCAGATCGGCGCGCGCAACATGCAGAACTTCACGCTGCTCCGCGCGGCCAGCCGGAGCGGCAAGCCGATCCTGCTCAAGCGCGGCGCCGGCGCCACCATCGAGGAGTGGCTGATGGCGGCCGAATACATCCTGGCGGAAGGGAACCCGAACGTGGTCCTGTGCGAGCGCGGCATCCGCACCTTCGAGCGCGCCACCCGTCACACGCTCGACCTCAACGCGGTGGCGATGGTGCTCGAGCGCACCCACCTCCCCGTGATCGTGGACCCGAGCCACGCCGCCGGGATCAGATCGCTGGTCACCCCGCTCGGCCTGGGCTCACTGGCGGCGGGGGCCAGCGGCCTCATCGTCGAGGTCCACCCCAACCCGGCCAAAGCGATGAGCGACGGGGCCCAGAGCCTGGACGTCCCGATGTTCGCCGAGCTGGCACGGCAGGTCCACCCAGGCCGCGCGCCGCGGGCACGGGTCGCGTTGGCGTAGCGGGCGGCGGGCAGACCGGTAGACCGACGGCCAGACGAAAAGGACGGAGGGTAACGGTAGTGGTACCGTTACCCTCCGTCCGACAACCTTCCGACCTTCCGACCTCACGTCACCGTGGTGCCCCTACGCCCCACGAACAGCCGATACAGGAACAGCAGAATCATCGCGCCGATGATCGAGGCGATGATGCCCGGCCCTTCGCCCGGGTTCTGGTACCAGCCGAGCGCCCGGCCGAGGAATCCGGCCAGCAGGGCACCGACCACGCCGATCAGCATGGTCACGATGATTCCACCCGGATCCTTCCCGGGCATCAGCAGCTTTGCGATGGCTCCGACGATCAGGCCGATTATCAAGGTCCAGATGAAGCCCATATGGCCCTCCGAGGGTGGGGCAAACATATACTGCCCACCCTAGAAGAAGGTCTGTGATCCGGCGCACGTCAACCGCCTCGGCCGCCCAGGGTCGCCGTGATCGTCTCCCGCTTGTGGTTCCGCAGGATGTCCAGCTTGAAGCTCTCGCCCCGCTCGTAGCTCCGGAGGATCCGGAGCAGATGGGACGGGCTGGATGGCTTCCGGCCGTCCACGGCCAGCACCACGTCGCCGCCCTTGAGGCCCAGCCCGGGGTCGCTCGGGGCCCGGATCACCAACACCCCATCGGAGGTACCGAAGTACTGGCCCAGATCGGGGTTGAGGGGCGCCAGCTCGAGGTCGGCAAGGGGCGACCCGGCGAGGAACTCGAAGTGGTCGGGGCCCATGTCCATGAACCCGGCGGCCGGGAGCATCCCTTCGGGCGGCCCGCGCCGGAGCACCCGCAGCGACATGGGCTCATCCTCGGCCACGACCGAAGCGGTCCGGCGCTCCGGGCCCCGGAGGTATTCCACCTTGACGGTGTCGCCGGGCTCGAGGCGGGCGGCGAGCTCGATCAGCCGGAGCCCCGGGAGGGACTGGGCATGATCGCTGGTCCGCTCGGCGCTGCCGCCCGCCAGGACCGAGCGGCCGTCCACCTTGGTGATCACGTCGCCCGAACGGAGGCCGGCGTTGGCGGCCGGGCCGTTGGGAGTCACCGATTCGACATAGGCGCCCAGGGAATCGGTGTCACGGGCTTGGAGATTCACCTTGATACCCAGCCGGGCCCGGCGATTCATCACGATCTGCATCAGCCGGCCGGGCTCCTCGACCCGCTGGTCGTCCTTTTCCTGGGCGGCGAGCGAGTGGAGGGGAAGTGTGGCGATGAGGGTGAGACCGGCGGCCGCCACGGCGGCGGCGAAGGCGAGGGGACGTCGCATGGCCGCTCCTCGGGGCTCAGAGCCCCACGTTACTGGCGCGGGTCACGTGGACGTCGACCAGGGCATCGAGCAGCCCGACCCGTTCGCGCCACAGCTTGAGAAGCTGCTCATCCCGCGCCTGCTGGTCGAGCAGCTCTGTCATTTCCAGTTCCCGGTCCACCCGGGCGATCCGGTCTTCCAGCTCCTGGGCGATCCCGGCGGTCCGCCCATCGAGCACCCGGTCCTCCGGGTGGTACTCGCTGAGCGCGCTCTCCAACGCCTGCGACCGGGCCATCTGCATCAGGATCTCCTGCTCTCCACCGATGGCCGGAGTGCGGGACTCGATCCCGCCGAGCGCCAGGGCAAAGGCGATGGACGCCGCCATCGCCAACCCCACCAGGCCACCGGTCCGGACCCTGCGCTGCCGGCGATCGGCCCGCACCCGGGTCAGCACCTGCGGCCAGCGGTCTCGCGAGGGCCGGAGCGGCGTCAGCGCCTTGATTCGGGCCACCCGCTGGTGCAGCCGGTCCAGCTCGGCCCGGCACCCGGAGCACTCCTCGAGGTGCGTGCGGGCGGCTGCATCGCCGGGCTCGGTCCCCGCCTCGCGGAGGCTCAGCAGCGCCTCCATGGACAGGTGCATCGTCATATCTCGACCTCCTCCCCGAGCCAGCGCCGGAGCCGGTGGTGCGCCCGGGCGAGCTGCGACTTGGAAAAACTCGGGGTCTTGCCCATCATCCCTGCGATCTCTTCGTGGGTGTAGCCTTCGACATCGTGGAGCCAGACGACCGCGCGGGAGGTCTCGGAGAGCCGCTCGAGCGCGGCCTCGAGGTCCATCCGGAGCGCCGTGTCTTCCCGGCGGTGCCCGGTCACCTCGTCATGCAGCTCGTCGGTGTCCCGGTACTTGTTCCGCCGGAGTCGCATCAGCGCCTTGCTGGCCGCGATGGTCCGCACCCACCCCCACAGGCTCCCCTCCTGGCGGTAGCGGCCGATGCTCCGGCACACCTCGAAGAAGGTCTCCTGCAGCACGTCCTCCGCGTCTTCCGTCGTCCGGCAGATGCGGCGGGCCAGGTTGTACACCGGCGTTTCGAACGCCCGGTACAGCTCCGCGAGAGCGTCCTCGTCCCCGGACCTGGCCCGGGCGACCACCGACTCCGCGTTGGCGAGGAGATATGAGTCCATTACCCGGGTCCC
>DASUXW010000147.1:0-6302 GCA_036377715.1 Gemmatimonadales bacterium | reverse complement strand
GGCCGGTAGGCGAACATGGCGCCGAACATCGTCACGGTGGTGTCGAACCGGTTGTCGGCGTACGGGAGCGCCTCGGCATCGCCCACCTCGAAGGCGATGCGCCGGCCGGCGATCCGCGCCTCCTCCTGCGCGATGGCGATGAGGTTGGGCGCGATGTCCACGCCGGTCACGCGCGCGCCCGCCTTCGCGGCCGGGATCGACAGGTTCCCGGTGCCGCAGGCCACGTCCAGCACCGACTCGCCCGGGTGCAGGGCGAGCCGCGCGATGAACGCCTCCGCGCCGGCGACGTAGCTGCGCGCGATGTGGGAGAAGTCGCCCGAGGTCCAGACGGCCCGGGCGCGAGCGGTGAGCGCGTCTTCGGACCAGTCCGGTGCCCTGGCCTGCGTGACTGCGGGGGATGACATACGAGGCTCCTCGTCCAGAGTTGGGGTCGCACCGTCGTGGCGCGCACCATACTGGCGAGGAGCCGTTCCTGCTCCAATGATCCGGCGTCCCGATTTCCTGCCCGAACGTACCTACCGGCGCGCCTCGCGCCACGCACCCGGCGCCATGCCCGTCGCCTTCTTGAACGCGCGGCTGAATGCCGCCTCCGAGTCGTAGCCCGCCTCCGAGGCGATGCTGGCCACCTTGGCGCCGCCCTGCGCGAGGAGGTTGGCGGCGACCTGCATCCGCCAGCGGGTGAGGTACTGCATCGGCGGAAGCCCAACCATCTCGGTGAATCGTTCGGCGAGCCTGGAGCGGGACGAGGCCGACTCGCGGGCCAGCTCCGCCAGCGTCCACGGATGCGCCGGCCGGCCGTGGAGCAGCGAGAGCGCCCGACCCACCACCTCGTCTCGCAGTCCGGCCAGCCAGCCGGTCTGTCCCGACGGAAGCTCCTCGAGGTAGCGGCGGAGCGCCTCGATGAACATCAGCTCGGCGAGCCGGGTGATGACGGTGTCCGCGCCCGCCCGGCCGAGCCGGGACTCCTCGGTGAGCTGGCGCGTGAAGCCGCCGAGCCAGGAGGCGGACAGGCCGCGCATGTGCATTCGCCGCGGAAGCGCGGCGAGGAGCGGATTGAACGGGCGGAGGTCGCAGCCGAGATAGCCGCAGATGAAGGATGTCGGCCGCGAGGCGCCCACGCCCAGGAGCACGGCATCGGGGAAGCGGCTCGGGGCGGCGGCATCGAACCCGGGCGATGGCTGGGCCTCCCGCGCGCTCGCCATGACGTGCGCGTCGCCGTGGGGGAAGACGATGGCGTCGCCGGGGGCGAGCTCGATCCGCTCCTCTCCGACCAGGCCGCCGAAGCAGCGGCCCGAGAGGAGGATGTGGTACGAGATCAGGTGCTCGGAGCCGGGCAGGATCCGGGGGGACAGCTCGCGGGCCGGTGCGCTCGACACGGCCCACGGCTCCGCCGCCTCGACCGGATAGAAGTAGGCGCCGTCGAGCCGGACGACCCGGAGCAGGTCCGAGAGAGGGTCCATGGGTCGGGTATTCTACCGCCCGACAGCCGCGACGCCAGACGCCGCGCGGCCGCCGACGCTCCTTGCAGGCCCCGAATTTCGCCGGTACACTAGAGAGCCCGCGGGCGGCAGGCCGTGCCGGCCCGGGCCCGCAGCCTCGTAGCCCCGACGTCGCATTCCTGAAGTCGCAGTCCCGAAGAGGCAGCAGTGACCAGACTCGTCTCCCTCCTGCTCGCGCTGCTCCTGACGGCCGCGCCGCTGGCCGCGCAGGCGCCGCTGCAGCACCTCGCGCCGCAGGCCTCTTCGCTGTTCGTACGGCCACCTTCCGCGATACGCGGCACCCCGGATACGACCGTCAGATCGCGGCCAACCCACTGGAAGCGCGGGCTGTTGATCGGCGGCGGTCTCGGCGCGGCCGGCTTCGGCCTGCTCGGCTACGGCCTCTGCCATGACCTCGACGAGTCGCATTCGAGCTGTCTGGGTCCGACGCTTGGCATTGGGGTGGTGGGAGCGGTGATCGGAGGTGTGACCGGGGCGCTCATCGGCGGGGCCTTCCCCAAACGGCCGCGGGCGCCGGCAGACTCGGCCGGTGCGACTCGGCGGGACGACTGAAGGACGTTGGCGGAAGGAAACTCCGCAGCCCCACCGGCCGTAATCGAACCCGAGTGCCGCAACGCGCGCTTCCGTCGCGCTATCTTCCACGAGACCTTCCAAGGAGCCCCCCGATGCACCGCCTGCTCGCCGCCCTGGCGTTGTCCGCCGCCCTGCCCCTCGCCGCACACGCGCAGGATCCGGGGTTGGCCGTCCGCCCGTTCGACCAGAAGCACGGCGGGAGCAAGTCGGTGGAGCTGCTGGCCCACGTGGTGAACAACCCGGGCGCGTGGAAGGCGGCCGACATGGAGATGGAGCAGGACCCCGGCCGCCCGTACGTCTACGTCTCCGGCTTCGTCAACTTCGACACCCAGATCTACGACGTGAGGGACCCGAGGCATCCGCGGAAGGTGTTCGACTGGCACATCGAGAATCCCGAGCTCCACCGTGGCATCGGCGCGATGGACGGGAAGTATTTCAAGATCGGGCCGAAGTACTACTACGTGCAGTCGTTCCAGTTCATGCAGGGGAGCCCCGACGCCAACCTCGGCGCGGTGGTGTTCGACGTGACCGGGCTGCCCGACTCCAGCAAGGTCAAGGTCGTCGCCCGCATCACTTATCCCGAGGCACCCGGCGGGTTTCACAACATCTTCGCCTACAAGCACTCGGACGGACGGGTGCTGCTGTTCGCGACGGTCAATGAGACCAAGGCGCTGGTGTACGATCTCGGCAAGGTGGTGAGCGGCGCCGACTCGACCGCCTGGCTCGTGGGCGGCGTGCCCAATCCGACCCCGTTCAAGCAGATCGGCGCGGGCGGGTACCATGACTTCTACGTCGGCTACGACGTAGCGACGAAGCAGGACAAGTTCTACGGCGCCGGGCTCGGCGGGTACTCGGTGTGGGACGTGACCCACCCCGAGCAGCCGGCCGAGCTGTTCACCCTCACCGGGCTCGGCTTCGACATCGCCCATACCTTCACGCCGTCGCCCGATGGGCGCTGGGCGGTGACGATGACGGAGTACGAGTACACCCCGCTTCGCATCTGGGACCTCCGCCCCGGCCAGACCGACTCGACCAACAACCTCGACCTCGCGATCAGCGCCTGGACCGCCGACTGGCGCGACCTGTCGCACAACCACGAGGTGCGCTGGCCCTACGTGTTCGTCGCGGCGTACGAGGACGGGTTCCAGGTATTCGACCTCAAGGACCCGAGGAAGCCGAAGACCGACGGCTGGTACTACACCTGCGAGTGCGAGCACGGGAAGGGGTTCGGCGGCAATCCGGATAACGGCTGGCAGGGAACCAACAGCGTCGAGCAGGGTGCGTTCGGGATCGACGTGCGGAATCGCGACGGGCTCATCGCGATGAGCGACATGCGGAGCGGGCTCTGGCTCTTCCGGCTCAAGGGTTTCAACGGCTGGAACGGGCGCGACGTCGGCATGCCCAACATCTCGAGCGTGCAGGACTACGACCACGGGCCGGTCGCGGCGGCATCGGGCGGAGCGGCGCCGCGCAGCGGGGGCCGGTGACCGGAATTCGGTTTGCCGCGGTCGGCGCGGTCCTGCTGCTGGCCGCGACACCCGCCGGGCCGTACGACATCGCGCTGCACTCGACGTCCAGCGCGCCGGGCGCGACGGGGAGCGCCCGGCTCGTGTTCGACGAATCGCCCTTCGGCGTAGCGGTGACCGAGGATGGCCGGGCGCGCTATGACATCCGGACCGTGGTCAGTCATCTGCCGCGGCCCGATCGCCTGGGTCGCTACGCCGCCTACGTGGCCTGGGCCGCGACACCCGACCTGAGCCAGTGGGTTCGGCTCGGCCCGGTCCGCAACGGGACCTCCACCGTCGGGCCGGTCGCGCTCAACAAGTTCCTGCTCGTCATCACCGCCGAGCCCGACTCGGCGGCGGCCGACCACTCGGGGCCGACCGTGCTGCACGGCACCTCGCCGAGCGGGTGGCTGCAGTCGTTCGTCACCCATCCGCTGTTCCGCGGCATCGCGCAGTGAGTTCGGATCCCATCGGACGGAAAGCCGCGCTGCTTCTCCCGGCCCACGCCGACCTGCTGATCGGGACCCTTGTCGAGGTGCCCGACCCGCGATGAGTCGGTTCTCGCGAGCTCGCTCGACGGCTGCGATCGTGCTCGCCGCGGCCGGCGCTCCGGCGTTCTCCCGACTCGCCGCGCAGCAACCGGCGCACGAGATGCACGGCATGGGGCACGACACGGCCATGTCCATGCCGGTTCCGATGCCCGCCGGGATGAAGATGATGCCCGGCCTGGTGGGGCTCGCGCCGAAGGTGACGCCGTTTCTCCCGGGCGGCGGCGCCGATCCGATGCGGCTCCCGCCGGCGAAGCCCGCCGCCATCACGCCGCTCCGTGACGGCGACACGCTCGATCTCACCGCCGCGCCCGTCCGCCGTACCATCCGCGGCCACGCCTTCGCGATGTACGGCTTCAACGGGCAGGTGCCCGGGCCGCTCATTCGCGTTCCGCGCGGCGCCACGATCACCGTGCGCTTCCACAACCGCATCGATCTCCCGAGCAGCGTCCACTGGCACGGCGTGCGGCTGGACAACCCGAACGACGGCGCGGTCGGCGTCACCCAGCAGCCGGTGGCGCCGGGCGGCGACTTCACCTACACGGTGCGGTTCCCGGATGCCGGGATCTACTGGTACCACCCGCACGTGCGCGAGGACGTGGAGCAGCCCATGGGGCTGTTCGGCAACCTGCTGGTGGACGCGCCGGAGCGCGACTGGTACTCGCCCGCCAACCGCGAGCAGGTGCTGATGCTGAGCGACCTGCTGATGCAGGCCGACACGCTCATCCCCTACGGCGGCGAGGCGCCCGACTTCGCGCTGATGGGCCGAGTGGGCAACGTGCTGCTGGTGAACGGCGAACCGGGCTACGCGCTGCACGCGCACCGGGGCGAGGTGGTGCGGTTCTCTCTCACCAACGCGGCCAACTCGCGGACGTTCAACGTTTCGTTCGGCGGTGCGCCGATCAAGGTGCTGGCGTCGGACGTGAGCCGGTTCGAGCGCGAGGTGCGGGTGCCGAGCGTGGTGCTGGCGCCGGCGGAGCGGTACGTGGTGGCGGTGCGGTTCGAGCGGCCGGGGCGGTACGCCGTCGTCAACCAGGTGCAGGCCATCAACCACTACCGCGGCGAGTTCGCGGCCGAGGTGGACACGCTCGGGATGGTGACGGTGGACTCGGCGCCGGCCTCACCCGATCTGGGCGCCGGGTTCGACAGCCTGCGGGCCAATCCGGCGGTGTCGAAGGACATCGAGCGGTTCCGGCGGTACTTCGATAAGCCGCCCGACAAGAAGCTGACGTTGACGGTGCGCACGACGGGCCTGCCGCTCGCCACGGTGCAGTTCATGACCATCGACACGGCGTACTACGCGCCGGTCGAATGGGTGGACGGAATGCCCGACATGAACTGGCTCTCGACCTCCCACCAGGTCCGCTGGATCCTGCGCGACGACGCGACGGGCAAGGAGAACGGGGACATCGACTGGCACGTGAAGCAGGGGTCGGTCGTGAAGCTCCGGATCTTCAACGATCCGCGGTCGTTCCATCCGATGCAGCACCCGATTCACCTGCACGGACAGCGGATGCTGGTGGTGGCGCGGGACGGAATACCGGTGAATAATCTGGTCTGGAAGGACACGGCGCTCGTTCCGGTGGGCTCGACGGTGGATCTGCTGATCGACGCGTCCAACCCGGGCGCGTGGATGCTCCACTGTCATATCGCCGAGCATCTCGGCGCGGGGATGATGATGGTGATGCATGTGGACCGGCGGTGACGCCGCGCGCCAGCCGATGCTCGAATGAACCACGGAAACACGGAAGACACGGAAACGGCACGGAAGGCTCTGGGACATTGGAGGGCATCGGGGAGCGGAGCCACCACCAGGTTGTTGGTGTCCGGGTCCCGGTGACCTACCCGGATCAGGAACCCTCCGTGCCGTTTCCGTGTCTTCCGTGTTTCCGTGGTGAAACCGCCTGGAGGGCCCCATGGACCGACGTACGTTCCTCGCGACCACGCTCGCGCTGACCGGCGCGGCACGCCATCCGTTCCCGATCAGGGAGCGGCCCCCCCGCACCCGCCTGATCCTGCTCGGCACCGGCGGCGGTCCGCTGCCGCGCCCCGGCCGGTCGGCGTCCGCCCAGGTGATCGTGGTCGGCGACACGTCATACGTCGTGGACTGCGGCGACGGCGTTGCCCGGCAGCTTGCGGCGGCCCGGGTCCCGTTCGCGACGATGCGGCACATCTTC
>DASUXW010000146.1:0-2545 GCA_036377715.1 Gemmatimonadales bacterium | reverse complement strand
TGAGTCGTCAGTCGTCAGTGGAGGTCTGACGACTGACGACTCACGACTGACGTCTTTCCTCTACTACGTCATGCCCTACATCGAAGGCGAGACCCTCCGCGACCGGCTCACCCGCGAGAAGCAGATCGCCGTGCCCGACGCGATTCGGATCGCCGAGGAGGTGGCGGGGGCACTCGACTACGCGCACCGGCACAACGTGGTGCACCGTGACATCAAGCCGGAGAACATCCTGCTGCACGACGGCTCGGCGCTGGTGGCCGACTTCGGGATCGCGCTCGCGGCGAGCAAGGCGGGCGGCTCGCGGATGACCGAGACCGGGATGAGCCTCGGCACGCCGCACTACATGTCGCCCGAACAGGCGATGGGCGAACGCGAGATCACCGCTCGCTCCGACGTCTACGCGCTCGGCTGCGTGCTGTACGAGATGCTCACCGGCGAACCTCCCTTCACCGGCGCCACCGCACAGGCGGTGGTGGCGCGGGTGGTGACCGAGGCGCCGCGCCCGCTGCAGCCGCAGCGGCACACGATTCCGCCCCACGTCGAGGCGGCGGTGATGACCGCGCTGGAGAAACTGCCCGCCGATCGGTTCGCCAGCGCCGCCGACTTCGCCGCGGCGCTCCGGAACCGTGGGTACGCGACGACGACGGCGGTGCCGGCCGCGGAGGCGCCGGCGCGGAAGCCGGTCCGGCGCCTGGACCCCAAGCTCGCGGCCGCGCTGGCCGTGGCCGCGGTCGCCGCGGGCGCGGGGCTCTGGGGCTGGCTCCGGCCGGCGCCGCGCGAGCCGCTGACGCAGTTCAGCCTCGCGCTGCGCCAGAGTGAGACGCTGCAGCCCCCGCCCACCGGCGGCGGCGGGCGGCTCGCGATCTCGCCCGATGGCCGCCAGATCGTCTTCGTCGGTCCGGGCCAGGGGTCGAGCCAGCTCTGGCTCCGCCGGCTCGACCAGCTCACCTCCACCCCCATCGCGGGGACCGAGGGCGGGTACAGTCCGTTCTTCTCGCCCGACGGCCGCCGTGTCGGGTTCATCAAGAACGGCACGACGCTCCGGCTCGCGTCGCTCGACGGCACGCCGACGGTGACCCTGCTCGACACCGCCAACACCACCAGCGCCGACTGGAGCAGCGACGGCTGGGTGTACGTCGAGGGGGGCGCCGGCATCCTCCGCGTGCGGGCGACCGGCGGCCCCGCCGAGCCGGTGTACGCGGTGTCGGCGGAGCGCTACGAGGTCGGTGCCGAGTTTCTCAACGCGCTGCCGGACGGCGGACTGCTGTACCGACTGCGCTACAGCGGCAAGAGCCAGAACGAGTTCCAGATCGCCGCGATGAAGGTGCCCAACGGCGCCCCGAAGGTGCTGACCCGCGGGGTGTTCGCGCGCTACGCGCCCACCGGCCACCTGCTCGTGGTGACCGCCGAGGGGAAGCTGATCGCCATTCCGTTCGACGCGAAAAAGCTCGAGCTCACCGGGCCTCCGATCGCGCTGCTCGAGGGGGTCGGCGTGCGGGCCGGCGGGTTCAGCGTGGACCTGGCGCTGTCGGAGAGTGGTACGCTGGTGTACACCAGCGGCGGCGCCATCGGGGCGCGGCGGGTGGTGTGGGTGACGCGCGAAGGCGGCGCCTCGCTGGTGGACCCGGGCTGGGACCCGCAGGGCACGATCAACGCCGTCGCCCTGTCGCCCGACGAGAAGGCGCTCGCGGTGGCGCTGTCGCGCAACGGCAAGTCGGACATCTGGGTCAAGGCGCTGCCCGGCGGACCGTTCTCCCGGATCACCTTCAGCGACACCGGCAGCACGCGCCCGGTCTGGGCGCCCGACGGCCGGTCGGTGCTCTACCTCTCGGACCGGACGGGCTCGAACGTGGGCCCGGTCTACGAGCATCGGGCGGATGGGACCGGAAACGCGACGCTGGTGTTCCGCGGCGCCATGGACTGGGGACAGATCGTGCCGGCGCGCGACCGGCGATGGCTGGTCCTCCGGAGCGCGACGCCAACGACACCCATCGGGATCTATGGCCTGCGCCAGGGCGACACGGCCGCGATGCCGCTGGTGACCTCCGCCGCCACCAACATGTTGCCGGCGCTGTCACCCGACGAGCGGTGGCTGGCCTATACGTCGGACGAGTCCGGGACCATGGAGATCTACGTGCGGCCGTTCCCCGAGACCAGCTCGGCCAGGTGGCAGGTCTCGACTGCCGGCGGGGCCGAGCCGGTGTGGAGCCGGAGCGGCCGCCAGCTCTACTACCTGAACGGCAAGAACGAGCTGGTCGCGGCCGACATCCGGCCGGGTGCGACCTTCGCGGTGGGCGAGCAGCGGGCGCTGTTCTCGTTCGCGCCCTTCCTCCGGCTGGGGCCGACTCCGTCGTACGCCGTGAGCGCGGACGACCGCCGGTTCGTGATGCTGCGCGAGGGGGAATCGGCGCAGGAGAGCGAGCTGATCGTGGCGATGCACTGGCTGGACCGGCTCAAGGGCAAGTAACGCCGCACGACGGGAGGACCCCATGGCAGGTGACCGGAGCGACGTCGTCGCGATCATGGCGGCCATCATCTACGCCGG
>DASUXW010000145.1:0-4966 GCA_036377715.1 Gemmatimonadales bacterium | reverse complement strand
ACCCAGCCGGCCGCCACACCGCTCACCCGGCAGACGCTCGTTCCCGATCTGGGCGACCTGTCCGAGCTCAACCTCTGGGCCTCGATCGCCTTCGCGTTCGCGGGGCTCGAGCTCTGTGCCGTCCTGGGCGACGAGGTCAAGGAGCCCCGCCGCACGCTCCCGCGCTCGATTCTCATCTCGGCACCGCTCATCGCGTTCGTCTACATCGCGGGCACGGCCTCCGTGCTGTGGCTGGTGCCGACACGCGAGGTGAACATCGTTTCGGGGTTCCTGCAGGCCCTCGCCGCGGGGGCGCGGGACATCGGCTGGGGCATCGCCTGGATTCCGGCGGTCGCGGCGGCGTTCTACGTGGTCGGCAACGTAGGCGGCGTCGGGGCCTGGCTCACCGGACCCGCCAGGGTGGCGTTCGTGATCGGGCTGGACCGCTACTTCCCGCCCGCGTTCGGCCGGGTGCACCCCCGGTGGCACACGCCCTATGTCGCCATCCTGACGCAGGCCGTGCTGGCGACGGTCTTTCTCGGCCTGTCCGTGCTGGGGAAGGGGACCACCGTCGAGAAGGCGTATCTGGTCATCCTCGACACGATGCTGCTGGTGTACTTCATCCCCTACATCTACCTCTTTCTCTGCTACCTGTCGGTCCGCTGGCGGACGCCGGCGGGGCTGCTGGCGGGCGCGGCCGGGCTAGCGCTCACCGTCTTTGCCATGCTGATCGCGACCGTGCCACCGTCCGGCACCACCGATCCATGGGTGTTCCGGCTGAAAGTGATCGGTGGGGCGGGGTTCTGCGTGGCGTTGGGTCTGTTGATCTACTGGAGGGGGCGGAAGTGAGGACGGAAAGACCGCGGGAAGGAGGGAAGGAGGGGAACGGCACACCGTCCCTCCGTCTGCTTGCCGTGCTCCTCACCGCGGCCGCCGCTCCCCTCGCCGCCCAGCGCGCCCCCGTGCTCCAGCAGGTGAAAGTCCGCCATCCCTACTACTACCGGGAGATGCTGGTCCCGCAGGTCACGAGCGGGCCGAGCTCGGTGGCGTGGTCGCCGGACGGGCGTGAGCTCGTGTACTCGATGCAGGGATCGCTCTGGCGGCAGAAGCTTGGCAGCCCCGAAGCCCGCCAGCTCACGGATGGGCCGGGGTACGACTACCAGCCGGACTGGTCGCCCGACGGACGGCGGATCGTCTATGCCTCGTACCGGGACGATGCGATCGAGCTCCGGCTGCTCGACCCGACCACGGGTGAGTCCACGGCTCTCGTGGGTGACGGCGCGGTGAACATCGAGCCCCGCTGGTCGCCGGACGGCAACCGCATCGCATTCACCTCGACGCGCTATGAGGGCCGCTGGCACGTCTTCGTTGCGGAGGTCGGGGCGGACGGCCGGGCAGGCGGCATCACACGGGTGAGCGAAGACCGCGAAAGCGGCTTGCCGCGCTACTACTACAACACGGTGGACCAGTACCTCTCCCCCGCATGGTCGCCCGACGGGCGCGAACTGATCGTCGTATCCAATCGAGGCCACATCTGGGGCTCGGGCACGATCTGGCGAATGGCGGCCCGGCCCGGCGCGATCCCGCGTGAGATCCGGGACGAGGAGACCAACTGGAAGGCGCGACCCGACTGGTCCCCCGACGGGCGGCGGGTAGTCTACAGCTCCTATCTCGGCCGGCAATGGCATCAGCTCTGGCTGATGACCGCGGACGGCCTCAACCCGCTACAGCTCACCTACGGCGAGTTCGACGCAACCGCGCCGCGCTGGTCGCCCGACGGACGCCGGATCGCCTACATCTCCAATGAGCGGGGGAACACGTCGCTCTGGACCGTGGACGTGCCCGGCGGACGGCGGACCGAAGTGCGTGCCTCGCGGCGGGTGTATCGCTCGCCGGTCGGACGGCTGCGGCTCGCCGTCCTGAGCCCGGGCGGGCGGCAACTGCCTGCCAGAGTCAGCATCACCGGCCCGGACGGCCGGAGCTTCGCACCCGACGACGCCTGGCGTTACGCGGACGACGGCTTTGACCGGCGCGAGCGCAAGTTCGAGTACGGCTACTTCCACACCGCCGGCCGTGACATGCTCACCCTTCCGGCGGGCCGCTACGACGTGGAGATCTCCCGCGGGCCGGAGACCCGCGTGGAGCGCCGCACGATCGAGGTCCACGCCGGGGCCGGCGCCGCTGTGCGCGCCGTCCTCCGTCCGCTCGACGACCTCGACGCCCGAGGCTGGCACAGTGCCGACCTGCACGTGCACATGAACTACGGCGGTGCCTACCGCAACACTCCCGCGCACCTCGCCGCGCAGGCCCGCGCCGAGGACCTGGACCTGATCGAGAATCTGATCGTGAACAAGGAAGGCCGCATTCCCGACATCGAGTACGCCGTCGGGATCGACCGGGTCTCCACCCCGCGCACCGTCATCGCCCACGACCAGGAGTTCCACACCAGTGTGTGGGGGCACCTGGGCCTCCTCGGACTCCGCGGCCACGTGCTGCTCCCGGGGTACGCCGGGTATGCCGGCACCGCGGCGGCGAGCCTCGCGCCGATGAACGCCGATATCGCCGACCTGGCGCATGCGCAGGGCGCGCTCGTCGGCTACGTGCACCCGTTCGACGCCGATCCGGACCCGGCAGATACGACACGCCCGCTCACGGCCGAGTTCCCGGTGGATGTAGCGCTGGGGAAGGTGGACTACTACGAGGCGCTCGGCTTCGTGGACGACCCGATGGCCACGGCCCACGCCTGGTACCGCGCACTCAACTGCGGCTTCCGCCTGCCCGCGGGCGCGGGTACCGACGCGATGGCCAACTTCGCCTCGCTCCGCGGTCCGGTGGGGATGAACCGGGTGTACGTCCGCACCGGCGAGCCGTTCAGCCGCGCCCGCCTGCTCGATTCCCTCCGCGCCGGCCGCAGCTTCGCCACCAACGGACCGCTGTTGGAGCTGACGGTGAATGGAAGGAGTGTGGGCGACGAGGTTCAACTGCCGGCCGCAGGCGGAACGGTGCGGGTGCGCGTGCGGCTTCGCTCGAACGTGCCGGTAGACCACCTCGAGCTGGTCGTGAACGGTGAACCGAGGGAAGTCCCGCTCGGCGAAGACCAGCGGTCCGCCGATACGACATTCCGGGTTTCCGTCACGCGCAGCGGCTGGATCCTCCTCCGCGCCCGCAGCGATCACGCGATCTACCCGGTGCTCGACCTGTATCCCTACGCGACGACCAGTCCGCTCTATCTCACGGTCGGCAGCCGTCCAACCCGCTCCAGACCCGACGCCGAGTACTTCATCGCCTGGATCGACCGCCTCCGCGCCACCGCGGACTCGAACAAGGACTGGAACACCGGGACCGAGAAGCGCTCGGTCCTCGACATTCTCACCACGGCGAGAGCGGAGTACGAGCGCAGGGCAGGTGAGTGAGAGAGGGTGACTCCGGACCTCGGGGTGACTTCCGGTCGGGGGATCAACCGCTCCCCGGAAACCCGAGGTTCTTCCCGTCCGCCCGTCCGCCCGTCCGCCCGTCCGACGGCCCGTCCGCCTTCCACCGTGCCGTCACCACCTTCGCCCGCGTATAGAACGCGACTCCCTCTTCGCCGTGCACGTGCGTGTCGCCGAAGAGCGAGCTCTTCCAGCCGCCGAACGAGTAGTACGCCACCGGCACCGGAATCGGCACGTTGATCCCCACCATTCCGACCTCGATCTCGTGCTGGAACCGTCGTGCCGCGCCACCATCGCGAGTGAAGATGGCCACCCCGTTGGCGAACGATCCGGCATTGATCAGGTCCCGCGCCTCCTCGTACGTGCGTACCCGCACGACCGACAACACCGGGCCGAAGATCTCGTCGCGGTAGATGGTCATCTCGGGGCTCACGTGGTCGAACAGGCAGGGCCCCAGGAAGAACCCGCCTTTGCGGCCGGCTACCTGGAGGGTGCGGCCGTCCTCCAGCAGTGCCGCACCTTCGGCCACGCCCCGCTCGACGTAGCCGGCCACCCGGTCGCGGTGCGCGGCCGTGACGAGCGGCCCCATGTCGGTCCCGTCCTCCAGGCCATCGCCCACGCGAACCCGGCTCAGCCGTTCCCGGACAAGCGGCAGCAGCCGGTCGGCCGCGTCGCCTACGGTCACCAGCACCGAGATCGCCATGCAGCGCTCGCCCGCGGAGCCGTAGGCCGCGTTCACGGCGGCGTCGGCAGCGTCATCCATGTCGGCATCGGGAAGCACGACCATGTGGTTCTTGGCGCCGCCCAGCGCCTGGACCCGCTTGCCGGCATGCGTCGCCGCTTCGTAGACCGCCCGCGCCACGGGGGTCGACCCGACGAAGCTCACCGCCCGCACCTCCGGGTGGAGCGCCAGCGCGTCCACCGCTTCACGCCCGCCTTGCACGACCGAGAACACCCCGTCCGGCAGTCCGGCCTCGCGCCAGAGTTCCGCCAGCCGGAGCGACGCCGACGGATCCTTCTCCGACGGTTTGAGCACGAAGCAGTTCCCGCACGCGATGGCGACGGGGAACATCCACATCGGCACCATTACGGGGAAGTTGAACGGCGTGATCCCGGCCACGACGCCGAGCGGCTGGCGGATCGAGTAGGTGTCCACGCCGGTCCCTACGTTCTCGCTGTACCGGCCCTTGAGCAGATGCGGGATCCCGCACGCGAACTCCGCCACCTCGAGCCCGCGCTTGACCTCGCCGCGGGCATCGGCGAACACCTTCCCGTGCTCGGCGGTGATGAGACAGGCCAGCTCGTCCGAGTGGGCCGCGACCAGCTCGCGAAACCGGAACAGGATGTCGGCTCGCCGCGTGAGCGAGAGCTCGCGCCAGGCGGGGAACGCGGCGGCGGCCGCGCGCACGACCTCATCGACGAGCGCGGCGCTGGCAAAGGGGACGCGGGCCCGGACCTCGCCCGTGGCCGGATTGTAGACCGGCTCGGCGTGTGCGAGGTCGCCGCGACGTGCGCGGCCTGCGATCCAGTGGGAGAGCTCAAGCATGAGGTCTGGA
>DASUXW010000144.1:0-31838 GCA_036377715.1 Gemmatimonadales bacterium | reverse complement strand
TAGCAGAGAAAGAGGTAGATGTAGGGGATGAAGTACACCAGAAGCATCGTGTCGAGGATGACCAGATACGCCTTCTCGACGGTGGTCCCCTTCCCCAGCACGGACAGGCAGAGAAAGACTGTCGCCAGCACGGCCTGCGTCAGGATGGCGACATGGGGCGTGTGCCACCGGGGGTGCACCCGGCCGAACGCGGGCGGGAAGTAGCGGTCCAGCCCGATTACGAACGCCACCCTGGCGGGTCCCGTGAGCCAGGCCCCGACGCCGCCCACGTTGCCGACCACGTAAAGCGCCGCCGCGACGGCTGGAATCCAGGCGATGCCCCAGCCGATGTCCCGCGCCCCCGCGGCGAGGGCCTGGAGGAACCCCGAGACGATGTTCACCTCGCGCGTCGGCACCAGCCACAGCACGGACGCCGTGCCCGCGATGTAGACGAACGCGATGAGCGGTGCCGAGATGAGAATCGAGCGCGGGAGCGTGCGGCGGGGCTCCTTCACCTCGTCGCCCAGGACGGCGCAGAGCTCGAGCCCGGCGAACGCGAAGGCGATCGAGGCCCAGAGGTTGAGCTCGGACAGGTCGCCCAGATCGGGAACGAGCGTCTGCCGGGTGAGCGGTGTGGCGGCCGGCTGGGTGAAGAAGGCGTAGACCCCCAGCGCCACCAGCAGGACACCGGGGATGTAGGTGCCGAGCGCGCCCAGGTTCTGCAGCCACTTGCCGGTCCGGACGCCCACGATGTTGAGCCACACCGCGAGCCACAGCGCGATGAGCGTGGCCGGCAGCACGTAACTCCAGCGGTCGGCGAGCCCGGTCTCGCCGCGGCCGATCACGTAGGTGCCGATGACCGCTGTGGACATGAGCAGGTTCGGGTAGTACAGGATGTTATTGACCCAGTAGCACCACCCGCACAGAAAGCCGTGCCCCTCGCCGAAGACACGCTTGGTCCAGGCGTAGATCCCGCCCTCGTCGGGCCAGCGGGCCGCAAGGTCGCTCACCGCGAGGCCCTGGGGGATGAAGAAGAGAAGGGCTGCGAGCACCCACAGCGTGATCGAGCTCGGACCCGCCGCGGCCGCCGTGGCGAACCAGCGGAGGCTCAACACCGCGACGATGTTGAACAGCACCATGTCGCGCAGGCCGAGGGCGCGGGGGAGCTCGGGGCGGGCGTGCTCGGTGACGGGGGCCGCGGAGGTTGCGCCGCTCATCGAATCAGCCTTTGAGGTAGATACGGCGGGGGTCGAGCACTTCGCGCAGCAGTCGGAGCTCCTCCGGGGTCGGCGGCTCGATGCTCGCCAGTGTGGGCCGGGCGCGAAGCTCCCATCCGACGCACGAGCGCACCGCATCCGGGTCCACACCCGGATAGACGCCGGCCAGCACGAGCTCGCCGGTGTCGGGGTCGGGCTCGAGCACCGCCTGGTCGGTCACGACCTTCACCGGGCCCGCGCCCGGCATGCCAAGCTCAGCGCGCGAGCGGCCGCCGATCCGGTGTCCGGGGCTGGTGACGAAGTCCACCCGTTCGGGAAAGGCGCGCCGGCTGAGCCGGCTCACGACCAGCGTCCGGCGGGCATGAATCGCAATCTCCGCTGCGCCGCCGCTCCCCGGGAGCCGCACCTCCGGACGCTCATAGGGGCCCACCACGGTCGTGTTGATGTTGCCCCACCGATCCACCTGCGCTCCGCCCAGAAACCCGACCTCGATCCGCCCGTTCTGCAGCAGCGACTGGAACACGTCGGCCATCCCGCACACCATGAGCGAGCCGGTGACGAGCGCCGGGTCGCCGATCGAGACCGGGAGTCGCTCGGGAAGCGCACCGACCGCGCCGGACTCGTAGACCAGGACCAGGTTGGGTGCGTGGGTGGCGCGTGCCAGATTGCAGGCCAGGTTGGGCAGCCCGATCCCGACGAATACCACCTCGCCGTCGCGCAGCTCGCGCGCGGCGACCGCGGCCATCAGCTCGGCGGGCGTGTACGCGTCAGAAGCCGTAATTCACTCCTGCGGAGACCCGCGTGTCGGCGCGAAGCCGCTCGAGCCCGCCGAGGCGCTCGACGTACTCGCCGCGGTCCTGCACGTCGTAGACATACGTGTCCAGCCAGGCGGCGAGCGCGGCCAGGTCACGCGAGATCCGCTCCCAGCCGAGATAGAACTCGTTGTCGCGGTCGTAGTATCCCTGCGCGTACGACGGGTGGGCGCCCCAGGGCTCGACCACGACGGCGTCCACGATGAAGCCGGGGATGATCGTCCGGTTCGGGTCCGCGCGGATCACGCGCTGGTCGACCAGCTCCTCGACTACCACGATCACCCTGCGCGACGCGAAGGCGGCTTCCTTCTGTACGCCGAGCAGCCCCCAGATCTGGGTGTTGCCCTCGGCGTCCGCGCGCTGGGCGTGCACGATGGTGACGTCAGGGTTGAGCGCGGGCACGGCCGCCAGGCGTTCGCCGGTGTAGGGACACTCGACCGTGGCGATCCGCGGGTTGGCGGTTGGGAGATCGGTCCCCATGTAGTTCCGCATCGGCCAGAACGGCAGCCGGGCGGCCCCCGCGCTCAGCCGCCCGACCATGCCGAAGTGCGAGTATTCCTCGAGCTCGAGCGGCGGCCCGCCCCTGCCCTCCACGGCGCGGCGGAAGGCATGCAGCGAGCCGGCGCCGGGGTTCCCGGCCCACGAGAACACCAGCTTCCGGGCGCAGCCGGCGGCGATCATCTGGTCGTAGATCAGATCGGGCGTGAGCCGGCAGAGCGTGAGGTCGCGGCGGCGCTGCCGGATGATCTCGTGCCCGGCGGCGAAGCAGATGAGGTGGGTGAAGCCCTCGATCACCACCGTGTCGCCGTCCCGCACCAGCTCGGCCACGGCGTCGCGCATGGTGGCCACCTTGGAGCCGGCGCTCACGCCAGCTCGCCGAGCCCGGTGTCGATCATCTCCAGCGCGATGTCCACGTCCTCCGCATCCACGATGAGCGGAGGGGCAAGACGCAGGCTGCTCTTCCCGGCGCCGAGCAGGAGGAGCCCGCGGCGGAAGGCGTTCTGCACCAGGTCGTGCACCCACGCGGGCGCCGGCGCGCGGGTGGCGCGGTCGTGCACGAACTCGACGCCGACCATGAGCCCGAGGCCCCGCACGTCGCCGATGCAGGCGTGCCGATCGGCGAGGCGGCACATCCCGGCTTTGAGCCGTTCGCCCATCGCCGCGGCGTTGGCCATGAGCCCGCCCTCGACCAGATCGAGCGTGGCGATCGCCGCGGCGCAGCAGACCGGGTTCCCGCCGAAGGTGGACCCGTGCGAGCCGCTCTCCCAGGTGCTGATCGATTCCTTGGCGACCATCGCGCCGATCGGCATCCCCGAACCCAGGCCCTTCGCGGTGAGCAGGATGTCGGGCTCCACGCCTTCGTGGTCGCAGGCCCACATCTTCCCCGTACGGCCCACGCCGGACTGCACCTCGTCGGCCACGAGGAGGATGCCGTACTTGTCGCACAGCGCGCGCAGGTCTCCGAGCCAGCCGGGCGGCGGCACCACGTACCCGCCCTCGCCCTGGACCGGCTCCACGAAGATCGCCGCGACGTCGTGTGGATCGAGGTGCCGGGCGAAGAGGTCATCCTCGAGCGCGCCGAGGCATGCTCGGGTGCAGGCCGGCCGGTCGGCGCACCAGGGGCAGCGATAGCGGTAGGCGTAGGGGACGTGATGCACGTCAGGCAGCAGCGGCCCGAACCCGGCATGCTGCCGCGCCTTGCTGGACGTGAGACTCACGGCTCCGGTGGTGCGGCCGTGGAAGGCGCCGCGGAAGGCGATGATCGCGGTGCGCCGGGTGGCGTAGCGGGCCAGCTTGATGGCGCCCTCGGTGGCCTCGGTCCCCGAGTTGGTGAGGAAGACGCGCTTCTTCGACGGGCCGGGCGCCACCCGCGCCAGACGCTCGCACAGCGCGGCCATCCCCTCGTAATAGAAGTCGGACCCGCAAATGTGCATGAACCGGTCGGCCGCGTCCTTCACGGCGGCCACCACCTTCGGATGGCTGTACCCGGTGGCGGCCACCGCGATCCCGGCCATGAAGTCGAGAAACCGGTTCCCGTCCACGTCCTCCACCATCATCCCCTCGCCGCGGGCGACGACGAGCGGGTACTCCTTGATATACGCGTTCGAGGCCCAGGCCTCGTCGCGCTCGACGACGGCGCGTGCACGGGGGCCGGGGGGCGGGGTGAGGATTTGGGGATAGGGCATGTGGTCAGTCGTCAGTCGTCAGTGGTCGGAATGCGGTGGATCGTTGATCGCCGGCGCCCGTCGTCCTAGCGACTGACGACTGGCGACTCACGACCGATCACGGTCCTGCTCTGCTCCCTCATGAACTGCGCAACGTAATACGGCCCGCAGCCGCCCTTGCCGGTAGAGCCGGAGCCCTTCCAGCCGCAGAAGGGCTGGGCGCCGGGCCAGGCCCCGGTGGTGGCGCCGGTGCGCTTGTTGGCGTAGCACACGCCCGCCTCGACCTCGTCGAAGAAGCGCGCCACCTCGGCGGGGTCTTCGGAGAAGATGCCGGCGGTGAGGCCGTACTCGACGCGGTTGGTCTCGGCCAACGCCTGATCGATGCTCGCGACCTCGCCCACGGCAAGGAGCGGCACGAACAGCTCCTCGGTGAACAGCGAGCTGTCGAGCGGGAGGACGGCCACGGTGGGGGCGACGAACCAGCCGCGGTCGAACACACCGCCGTTGAGCCGGGCGCCCCCGAGGAGGACAACCCCCTCCTGCCGGGCCTGGGCGACGGCGCTCTCGTAGCGCTCGACGGCGCGCTCGTTGATGACCGGGCCGAAGAAAACGTCGCGCTCGGAAGGGTCTCCCATCCTGAGGGTGCGGGTACGCTCGAGCACCTTCTCCAAGAACGGGGCGGCGACGTCCCGGTGCACGTACACCCGGCTAGTCGCGCTGCACTTCTGGTTCTGCAGCCCGAACGCCGACCGGGTCACCCCTTCGGCCGCGGCGTCGAGATCGGCGCTGGGCATGACGATGGTGGCATTCTTGCCGCCGAGCTCGAGGAGACAGGGCTTGATCCACCGGCGGCTCAGGCCCGAGTGGATGCGCATTCCCACCGCCTTGCTCCCGGTGAACACCACCCCATCCACGTCGGGGTGCTGCCAGAGCGGATCGCCGATCTCCTCACGGCGGCCGACGAGCAGATTGAATACCCCGTCGGGCAAGCCGGCGTCGCGGTAGACCTCGTACAGCCTGAGGCCCGTCCAGGGCGTATCCTCCGCTGGCTTGTAGACGACCGCGTTGCCCGCCGCCAGCGCGGCCGAGGACATCCCGGCCGAGAGGGCCAGCGGGAAGTTGAACGGCGCGATGCAGGCGAACACGCCGTAGGGCCGCAGCACGTCGGTGTTCCGCTCGACCGGTGTGATGCGGGCCATGGCCTGCTCGAAGCCGTTGGCCTCCTCGACCTGGCGGCAGTAGTAGTCGAGCAGGTCAGCGGCCTCTTCCGCATCGCCCATGGACTCGAGGCGGCTCTTCCCTACCTCGAGGCTCATGAGCGCGGCAAGATCGTACTTGCGCTCCCGGATCAGCGCCGCCGCTCGGTGAAGGATCTCCAGTCGTTCGTGCCATGGACACCCGCCCCACGCCTTCTGCGCGGCGCGCGCGGAGCCCACGGCGCGATCCACGTCGGCGGGGCCGGCGGCCGCGAACTCGCCCAGCACCAGGCTGGTATCGATCGGGGATCGGTCCACGAGCGGCTCGCCGCCGTGGTCCACCGGCTGGCCGGCGATGTAGAACGGATGCCGCCGCCCCGACTCCGCATGTACACGCGCGAGGGCGCCGTCGAACCGGCGATGGAACTCCTCCAGATCGCCGGAGGCGGAGGTATAGGTGATCTTCGCGGTTGCGGTCATGCCGGAACTCCAACCCGCTCGGCAGTGGCGCGAAGCGCCGCCCCGAAGCGCTCGACGGCGAGATCCATCTCGTCCTCGGTGATGATGAACGGCGGCGCGAGCATCGCCAGGTCGCCGTTGGTGCCGTCCGCCTGGCCGACGTTGGGCCAGACGACCAACCCCGCCTCGAGTGCGACCTCGGCGAAGATCTCCGCGAAGCGGAGCGCGCGCGGGAACGGGGCGCGCGTCGCGGGGTCGGCCACGAACTCGATACCCGCGAGGAGCCCCCGGCCGCGCACGTCGCCGACGCACGGCAGCTCGCGCAGCGCACTCAGGCGCCGGTGAAACGCCGGTGCCACCACCGCGCACCGCTCGACCAGCGAGTGCGTCCTCAGGTACCGCAAGGTGGCCACGCCTGCGGCGCAGAGTGTGGCATGATGGGAAAACGTCTGCGCGTGCAGCAGCGCTCCCGATCCTTTCGCCAATACGTCCACGATCCGCCGCGGCGCCACGAGCGCCGAGAGCGGCGCGTATCCGCCGGCGATGCCCTTCCCCAGCGTCATCAGGTCCGGCACCACTCCGTACGGCTCGAGCGCGGACCAGGTGCCGGTGCGGCCGGCCCCGGTGAGGACCTCGTCCGCGATCAGCAGGATGCGATGCCGGTCGCACACCGCACGTACGCCGTTCCAGAACTCCGGGGCCGGCACCGACGCGCCGGTCGACGAGCCTCCGACGGGCTCGGCGATGACCGCCGCGACGGTCTCCGGGCCCTCGTGGAGCACCGCGGCCTCGATCGCGGCACCGCTGCACGCCGGGCAGAGAGGCGGCCTGCCCCGGCACTCGCACCGGTATGGATACGGGGCCGGCACCCGTACCACCTGCACCAGCCAATCCTTGAAGAAGGTCGCGTAATGCGCGCGGGCCGACGCCGAAAGGGCGAGCAGCGTATTTCCATGATAGCCCGGCGTGAGCGCCACCACCTTGCGGCGCGCCGGCTCGCCCGCCTCGACCCAGTACTGTCGCGCCAGCTTGAGCGCCGCTTCGACCGCTTCGGAGCCGCTCGAGAGCGGGTACACCAGCTCGAGATCGCCGGGTGAGCGGCGGGCGATCTCGGCCGCGAGCTCCTCGACTGGATCGCTGGTGAACGCGGTGCCGTTCACGTAGGCGAGGCGGGCCGCCTGCCGGCCGATCGCGTCGGCGATCTCGCGGACGCCATGGCCGACGTTGACCACGAACGCGCCGCCCACGGCGTCGAGATACGCGCGGCCCGCGTCATCGTACAGCCAGCACCCTTCTCCCCGCACGATGCGCGGGTAGCGGCGCGTCAACCGCCGGTAGAAGACGTGCGAGCTCGCGGGCTGATCTGCGGTCATGGTCGGGCCGAGGCGGGAATGTGGCGGCGTCCGCAGTGGCGCGCCAGAGGGCCGGCGGGCGGGGATGGCCCGCATTCTGCAGCATGGAGGCCGGCGCCTCCCCCGGCGCACACGGCAACCTCACGCCACGGTGGCCGCCATGCAATCACCTCTCGTCGTCGACGCCCTGCGGGAGCAGTTGCTCCGGATCATCGACTGGTATCACCAGACGCCCCCAGGGTTCGCGTGGGGGGCGGTCCTCCACCGCCGCAACGAGCGTGGCAAACTGCGATTCGGGGCGGTCACCCCGCGAGGCGAGAGCCTGCTCCTGAGCGAGCCAATGCTGGCGGAGCTGAGGGCCACCCCCTGCTGGCTGGACGGGGCGGTGCGGGTCCGGCTGGAGAGCCGGCGCATGTGCGAGCATGCCCCGATCACTGAGCTGGTCCGCCCCACCCGCGCCCCCCTGGTCGAGGCGCTTGCCGTCTACTTCGACCCCGACACCTCCCCCGAGGAAGCCTTGGCCTTCCAGGCAATGGCCGGCGTCCTCACGCCGGCGCGGTGCCCGTCGGAGCTGTTTGTGCTGACGCGCGAGCGGCCGGTGGGGTGGCCCTGGTAGACGTCAGTCGTCGGTCGTCAGTCATCAGGGTGCACGATTTCACGATTGATGACTGACGACCGACGACTGACGACCCTCACTTCAAAAACAACATCTCCCGATAATTCGGCAGCGGCCACAGGTCGGCCGCCACGACGGCTTCCAGGGCATCCCCCGTTTCACGAAGCCGCGTCATGGCGGGCCGGAGCTCGCGTGCCATGTGGGCGGCGTGGTCCATCGGGTCGGCCGCGTGGTGCTGGGCGAGCCGCTCGACCTCCGCGGTGCGGCTCCTGAACTCGGCCGCGAGCTCGACGAACTCGCGCAGCGCGGCGGCGCTGTCGCTCGCGTCCACTCCGGCCGCCTTGGTCGCGGCCACCGCTTCCGCCACGCGACGCTGATGCTCCAGCGCGGCGGGCAGGATCTGCGACTTGGCCATCATCACCATCGTCTCGGCCTCGATGGCGACCTGCTTCACATATTTCTCGATGGCGATGTAGGTCCGGGAGTCGTATTCGGCCTGGCCGAGCACGCCGTATTTGTGGAACAACTGGGCGTTCCGGCGCTCCTTCAGCACCCGGAAGGACGCAACCGAATCCTTTAGATTGGGCAGCCCCCGGCGGCCGGCCTCCGCGTGCCACTCCTCCGAGTAGTTGTCCCCGTCGAAGATGATACGCTTGTGCTCCTTGATGAGCCGCTTCAGCAGCCCCAGTGCGGCGCGCTGGAGCTTGGCCGGCGAGGGGACCGCCCCGGCCGTCTTCTCCAGCTCGGTCGCGACGTAGTCGAGCGATTCGGCCACAATGGTATTGAGCACCGTGTTCGGCCAGGCGATGCTCGCGGTCGAGCCCACGGCGCGGAACTCGAACTTGTTGCCGGTGAACGCGAACGGCGAGGTGCGGTTGCGGTCGCCCGAATGGCGCGGGAGCTGGGGGAGCGTCTTGGCGCCGAGGTCGAGCGTGCCCCCGCGCAGCGTGCGCTCGGGCGGTCCCTTCTCGACCTGTTCCAGGATGTCGCTCAGCATCTTGCCGAGAAACACGGAGATGATCGCGGGCGGCGCCTCGTTGGCACCCAGCCGGTGGTCGTTCGCCGCCGAGGCGATGGAGGCCCGGAGCAGATCGGCATGGAGGTCCACGGCGCGGATGGTCGCGACCAGGAACACCAGGAACTGCAGGTTGGTGTGGGTCTCGTCCTGCGGATCGAGCAGATTCACCCCGGTGTCCGTCGCCATCGACCAGTTGTTGTGCTTGCCCGAGCCGTTCACGCCGGCGAACGGCTTCTCGTGGAGCAGCGCCTGCAGCCCGTAGCGCGGGGCCACCCGCTTGAGCGTCTCCATGATCAGCATCTGGTGATCGCTCGCGATGTGGCTGGGCTCGAACAGCGGCGCGATCTCGTACTGGCCGGGCGCGACCTCGTTGTGCCTGGTCTTCACCGGCACTCCCAGCCGGTACAGCTCCTTCTCGGCCTCGGACATGAAGGCGAGCACCCGGGGCGGGATGGTGCCGAAGTAGTGGTCCTCGAGCTGCTGGCCCTTGGGCGGGCGCGCGCCGAACAGCGTGCGCTCGGAAGTGACCAGGTCGGGCCGCTCGAAATAGAGCTCGCGGTCGATCAGGAAGTACTCCTGTTCCGGGCCCACGGTGGTGTAGACGCGGGTGACACCCTTGTCGGTGCCGAAGAGGCGCAGGATTCGCATCGCCTGGTGCGACAGCGCCTCGACCGAGCGGAGCAGCGGGATCTTGGTGTCGAGCGCCTCGCCGGTCCATGAAACGAACGCGGTCGGGATGCAGAGGGTGACGTTGTTGTCGCCGCGCATGAGGAAGGCGGGGCTGGTGGCATCCCACGCCGTGTAGCCGCGGGCCTCGAAGGTGGCGCGGATCCCGCCGGACGGGAAGCTCGAGGCGTCGGGCTCGCCCTGGACCAGCTCCGCCCCCGAGAAGTTGAACACCACGCCTCCGTTCCCGTCGGGCCCCGCCAGCGAATCATGCTTCTCCGCCGTGAGGCCGGTGAGGGGCTGGAACCAGTGGGTGTAATGCGTCGCGCCGTTCTCGATGGCCCAATCCTTCATGCTGGCGGCGACCACGTCGGCCACTGCCGGATCGAGCGGCTCTCCCCGGTCGATGGTCCGCACGAGGCTGCGGTAGACTTCCCTCGGCAGCCGAGCCCGCATGACGGAGCGGGAGAAGATGTCCGAGCCGAAGATGGCATCGATCCGATGGGCGGGCGGCCCGCCGTTGACGGTGTTGACGGTGAGGGAGCGGGCGGATGTGGTCACGGGTTCCTGCGCCTCGGGAAAGGGTGGGTCGAAACGCGAGCGGCGGAGAGACACGCTCTCCGCCGCCGCCAGCAACAGGGTCTCAGCACGAGCGCTGCTCACCTTCGATGCGGCGGCGGTAGCAAGGAGCAGCGCGAATTTCGGGGGAACCGCACCATGTCAGGCCGCCCCCGCCGGTTCCGCGAGCGCGTCCGCGAGATCCGAGAAGTCGGGCTCGGGGATGTCGTCGTAGACCGGATTGGAGAGATATCGCTCGCCGAAATCGCAGACGATGGAGACGATGAGCCGCCCGGCGCTCTCCGGCCGCGCCGCCACCTGGAGCGCGGCCCAGGTGATCGAGCCGCTGGAGATGCCGGCGAAGATCGCCTCTTGGCGTGCCATCTGACGCGTCGTGGCAATCGCGTCTTCGTTGGTGACCCGGATGACCTCGTCGTAGATCCCGGTGTCCAGGTTGGCGGGGATGAACCCCGCGCCGATGCCCTGCTGCTTGTGGGGCGAGGGCTGGCCGCCCGAGAGCACCGCGCTCTCGGCGGGTTCGACGGCGACGATGTGGATCCCGGGCTTACGCTCGCGCAGGAACCGGCCGGCGCCGGTGATGGTCCCGCCCGTGCCCACCCCCGCAACGAAGACGTCCACCTTGCCCTCGGTGTCGGCCCAGATCTCCGGCCCGGTGGTGCGATAGTGGATGGCGGGGTTGGCCGGATTATCGAACTGGCGCGGCATCCAGCCACGGTCGCCCAGGCGCGCCAGGATTTCCTCGGCGCGGGCGATGGCCGCCTTCATCCCCTTGGGGCCTTCGGTGAGCACTACCTTGGCGCCGAGGGCTTCGAGCATGTGCCGGCGCTCGATGGTGGCGGACTCCGGCATGGTGAAGACGGCGCGGTACCCACGTGCCGCCGCGACGTAGGCCAGGCCGATCCCGGTATTCCCCGAGGTGGGCTCGACGATGACCATGCCGGGCTTGAGCACGCCCCGCTCGACGGCATCGTCGACCATCGCGGCGCCGATCCGGTCCTTCACCGAGTTGAACGGGTTGTAGCCTTCGTGCTTGACGGCGATGCGGCCGGGGAGGCCCCGCCCCATCCGGTCGAGCCGGATGAGCGGCGTGTTGCCGAGCGTCTGGGCGACGTTCTGGTAGATCCTGCCGTGGGGCATGGAGTACGAAGTTAGACGGAAGGACGGAAGGACGGAAGGACGGAAGGAAGGACGGACGGACGGACGGACGGACGGACGGACGGACCGGCCGAGGGTGTACTGCGGGGAGCGGTGCGTCAAGCGGCCTCGAATCCGCCGGGAGTTACCCTGAGCCCTGCGCGGGCGTTCGGGGCAGGCTCCGCGATGGGGCGGAGCTTCGCGGGGCTGCTCCTAGCGGCAAAGAGGGACGCAGTCCGCGGCGAGCGCCGCCAGCTGGGCGGCGCCCCAGGTGCCCTGGTCGGTGAGGCGGTGGACCAGGGACCGGGGTAGCGCATCGACGCCGAGGCGGGCGCCGGAGATGGCGCCGGCCATCGCGGCGAGGGTGTCGGTGTCCCCGCCGATGCGTATGGCGGTGCAGATCGTCGTCCAGTAGTCGTCGGGCGAGTGGAGAAAGGCGTAGAGCGCCCAGACGACCGTCGAGGTGACGAACGGAGACAGCCCGAAGTGGTAGCCGCCGCCGCTTGGATCGAGCTCCAGATCGTGCAGGCGGCGGGCCGCAGCCTCGGGCGGCAGGTCCGCCCACTCCTCGAGCCGGGCGAGCGCATCGGCCACGCTGGCGTCCTCTTCGCGGACCCAGTGCTCCAGTGCATGGATGAACGCGGGGCGATCGAGCCGCCCCGGGGCGACGGCAAGGGCCGCCGCCCCCGCGATGGCAACGGCACCGCCAGCGCAGCGCGGGTCCAGGTGGGTGACGAGGCTCTGCTGCCGGGCGGCCGCACGGAGAGTGTCCGGAGCGCCCTGGAACACGAGGCCGAGCGGCGCGGCGCGCATCGCGCTCCCGTTGCCCGCATAAGGCGGCGGGGTGCCGGACTCGTGCCAGTCCATGCCTCGAGCCAGTCGGCCTGCCGCCGCGCGGGTACCCGGCCCCGCGCCGACGTCGAGCCCGCGGCGGAACAGGTCGGCCACGCGTCGGGCGAAGTTCTCGGGTCTCCACCGACCGGAATCCCGTACGCTCAGCAGCAGCTCGCGGGCGAGCTGGGTGTCATCGGTGTACTGGCCGAAGGGGTACTTCGGATGGGCCCGCTCGCCGGCGCGGCCGCGTTCGAGGCAGTCGCGCACGTAGGCCGCGGCAGTATCGGTGGGGAGCCCTTCGACCACGAACCCCACGGCGTCGCCCAGGGCTTGCCCGAGCAGCGCACCGGTGAGGCGCCTGCAGGCTTCCGGACCGTTCACCATGCGCCTCGGGATCGAGTGGTCATCGGCCAGTCACCGGGTCCGCACGGAGCTCCCCTCGGCGCCGCCCCGTCCGCGAGAGCAAATCGCCCGCGCAGCCTCGGGGCGCGCGGGCGATAGGAACGGATGACACGGACAGGGTGGGATTCGAACCCACGATACCGTTGCCGGTATACCGGTTTTCGAGACCGGCTCCTTCAGCCACTCGGACACCTGTCCTGGACATGCTCAACTGCTGTAGGGCGCGAAGTTTAGCCCGTCCAGGCCAGGTTTTCCAGTAGCGAGAGCCCCGAGCATGGTCCGCCTCAGCGATCGAGGCCCCGGCCTCGCACCGTCGCCCACGCGCAGAGCGCCACGACACCCGCCGTCCCCAGCAGCACTGCCCCCGCCGACGGGATCGCGAGCCAGCGCAGCGATTCCTTCGCGGCTCCGGTGCTCCCCAACCCCGGCGCGATGAATCCCGCCCACATCCAGAAGACCGAGTAACCGAGCGCTCCGAGGCCGAGTGCGAGGCTCAGGACCCGGATCGTCCGGGAAGGCGCGCCGATCAGGAGCATCACCACGATCATGCCGATCGCCGCGGTGCCGACTGCGCCGCCGTGCAGATGCGCGCGCTGCATATAGTCCCAGGACTTGGTGATCACCGGCTGGGCGGCCGCGGCGTCGCCGCCGTAGACGCTGGCCGTGACCGCGGCGGCCGACGCGGCGAGCCGATCCTTGATGATGCCTTCGTTGAAGCCGAACAGCCCGCCCATGGCGAACCCGAAGAGCACGGTGAATACCGCGACAGTGAGCCCGGGGAGCGCCGCGCGCACCCGGTCCGGCGGCACCGGGGCGCCCCGGGCGGGCCTGGTGATCGGCAGCTCGAGCGCTGCGGCGTCGGCGCCCGGTAGAGTTGCGGAATGTGCGGTCGGCATTTGAACCCCCTCGACGAGATCAGTGCCATCGGCTCGCGCGCGCGCCCGCACGACCTCGCCCCCGAGTGATGCGGCCGGGTAGACGTGTGGCTCCGCGGCCTCCGCGCGCGCGGCGAGCGCCCTGGTTGAAAACTTCAAGGCGATGATGTGCTCACGGTCCGGAAGCTACAACGTGGTTCGTGAGGCCCCGATGAAGGGTGGGTGAAAGTTGCTCGGGATTCGACCAGCGACCGAGGACCCGCAGCGGCAGCCGCCTCGCGGGCCGCTAGCTTGCGACCACGGAGGGGGATACCATGCAGGACGATCGCTCGCCGGACGCGAGGAATGTGCGCGGCGGCAGGGTCCTGACCCGGCTCAACCGGAGCGTGAAATGTTGGAAGGGATCCGTCGTTTCGTGAAGGAGCGCGTCGCCGGCGCCGAATCCGCGGGCCCCGAGCCCACGCCCGGAAGACCCAGCAAGGTCCAGCTCGCCGCCTGCGCGCTGCTCCTCGAACTGGCCCACGCCGACGGCGAGTTCAGCGCCGAGGAGCGGGAGCACATCCAGCGCACGGTCGTGCGCCACTTCGGCCTCGACGAGACGACCGGCGCGGAGCTCGTCCGGCTTGCCGAGGCGGAGCGGCAGCAGTCGCTCGACCATTTCCAGTTTACCCGGCTCATCGCGACCGAGTACGACCTGGGTCAGAAGATGGTGCTGGCCGAGATCATGTGGGGCGTAATCCTGGCCGACGGTCGTTTGAACGACCTCGAAACCCACCTCGTGCGGAAATTCGCCAGCCTGATGCAGCTCGAGCCGGCCTACCTGGCCCAGGCGCGCAGGGCCGCCGCCGGCGAGCGCTGAGCCGCCGGCGGCGGCCCACTCACCTCGAGCGCTTGGTCCGGCTGCGGCTGCCGGCCCGCTTGGCGGTGGATCGCTTGGAGCTCGCTCGGCTGCTGCTCGCTCGCTTCCTGCTCGAGCTCTTCCTGCTTGAGCTCTTGCTGCTCGCGCGTTTACTGCTGCTCTTTCTGCTGCTCTTCTTCCGCTTCGGGGCCGGCGGGGCCTTCTCGCCTTTCTCCCGTGCTTCGGACAGCCCGATGGCAATGGCCTGAGCGCGGCTCTTCACCTTGCCGCCGTGACCCTTTTTCCCGCGGCGCAGCGTGCCGGCGTTCCGCCGCCGCATGGCGCGCTCGACGGTCTTCCCCGCCGCCTTGCTGTATTTCCGGCGGCTCGACTTGGACCGGCTGCTCTTCTTCGCCTTGCTCGTGGCCATTGAAGTCTTCCTCCGTGTCAGGGTTGCGATCGCTCCAGCCGCGCCCGGTCCCAGTGCCCGAGGTCGGCTGCAGCATCGTACGTGGACTGCAGGAACTCGAGGACCGCCGCGTCGGGATCGTCCGCCGAGCGAACGTGCTCGAGCGGCAGGATGAACTCGCGCAGCTCCGGGCTGTAGTAGGCGCCGGCCGGACGTACCTGGTAATCGGCGAACCCGCCAGGCTCGGGGTAGGCGTAGGCGTAGAACGCGGGTTCCGCGATGCCGCCGCCGCCGGGCCAGAAGCCGGCGCTGCTGCACTCGCGGGAGTACGCTTCGACCATGACGTAGTCCGGGGTGTTCGGGACGCCGCCGGGGTGGCGCGGCGCCTCGCGGCCCGAGAAGCGGGTCGCGGCCAGATCGAAGCTCCCCCAGAAGAAATGCACCGGGCTCGCCTTGCCCATGAACCGCCCGCGGAAGCGCTCGAGCAGCCGGTCGGCCTGCCGCAGCAGTCCCCACCAGCGCTCGACGGCGTCGGCATCGTAGGCGGCGTGCTCGCGGTCCTGCGCGAATGGAAGTGCCGTCTCGATCTCGACGGGTACCGGCCGGATCTGCGCCGCGATGCCGAGCGAGCCGAGCGCCTCGCGGTAGGCGCCGTAGAAGTCGGCGACGGACCGCGGGACGAGCGGCACCGACCGGCGGGCGCCGTCGCTGGTGCGAAGGTGAAGGTGGTGGTCGACGAAGTCGAAATCGACCGCCACCAGGCGGTCGCCCGAGGGCATGGCCGACGTCGTGAGCCCGCGCGGCGTGACGTAGAGCGTCACCTGCCACCAGTGGTTCTGCATCGGCGCGAGCGCGAGGCGCGTCTTGCCGACGATCTGGGTCCACATGTGGAGCGTGTCGAAGGTCTCCTGCCATCGCTCGAGCGGGAGCGCCGGCCAGGCCGCGGCGGTCATTGCCGCCCCGCCCGAGGTGCGGGCTCCATCATGACCTCGTCCACGTAGCACCAACCCCAATCCTCACCCCGCTCGAAGCTCCGCACGATGGGATGCGCCGTCTGATGAAAGTGTTTCGTGGCGTGCCGGTTCGGCGAGCTGTCGCAGCAGCCGACATGACCGCAGATGAGGCAGAGGCGAAGGTGAACCCAGCGGCTCCCGGTCGCGAGACACTCCTTGCACCCGCGGGGCGTTCGCGGTGCGACGTCGCGTACCTGATCCAGGTGCGTGCACCGGGTGGCCATGCCCTCTCCCGTGTTGATGTGGCCGGAGTCAGTCGTCGGGGTGTGCCAGCGCATCGACCTGACGCATCTCGTCGGCGGTGAGCCGCCAGCCGACCGCCTGCGCGTTGGCCCCAACCTGCGCCGGCGAGCTGGCGCCCGCGATCACCGAGGCCACCACGGCATGCCCGGCGAGCCAGGAGCAGGCCAGCTCCAGCAGCGTGTGCCCTCGGGATTCGGCGAACGAGGTGAGCCGCTCGACCAGGTTCAGGTTCCGCTCGGTCAGCAGCCGGTCGTACCGGGCACCCGGTTGGATCCGGGTCCCCTTGGGGAACGGACGATTCTTCCGGTACTTCCCCGTGAGCATGCCGCTCGCCAGCGGGAAGAAGGGAAGAAACGCGAGTCCGAGGCGCTCGCATTCGGCCAGGACGCCCCCTTCCGGCTCGCGATGCAGCAGGCTGTACTCGTTCTGCACGCTCACGAAGCGCGCCGCGCCCGGCGGCGCGGCGCCCTCCGCTTCGCGGATCTGCTCGACCGAGAAGTTGGAGCAGCCGATCTCGACCACCTTCCCCGCCCGGACGAGCTCGTCGAGAACCTCGAGCGTATCGGCGATCGGCACCTTCGGATCGGGACGGTGCAACTGGTACAGGTCGATGCGGTCGGTGCCGAGCCGGTGCAGGCTGTCTTCCACCGCCCGCCGCACATAGGCCGGATCCGCCCCTTTCTTCTCGGCGCTCACCTCGTGGCCGAACTTGGTGGCGATGACGACGCGGTCGCGGCGGCCGGCCAGCGCGCGTCCGAGGAACTCCTCGCTTCTGGTCCCGCCGTAGATGTCCGCGGTATCGAAGAAGGTGATGCCCGCGTCGAGCGCGGCGTGTACGACCTCGCGGGTGGCGGACTCGTCCAGCCGGCTCCCGAAGTTGTTGCAGCCGAGCCCGGCGAGCGAGACGGTCAGCGAGCCGATACGGCGGGTGTCCATGCGAGCTCCTCAGTCTCTGGCGCGGCGGCCCCCGCGTGGACGGGAGACAAGCACCGGGACGGGCGCGCCCCGGACCAGCTTGTCGGCCACGCTGCCGAGCGCCGCGCGCCGGAGGCCGCTTCGGCCGTGCGTGGCGATGGCGATGAGGCCGACGGGTTCCGACCGGCTCAGCTCGAGCAGCGTCTCCGCGGCGCTCCAGCCGAGCACCGCTCTCCCGCTCGCCCGGGCACCGGCCGAGTGCACCTGCTCCGCCATGTCGTCAAGATAGTCCTGCGCCTCGCGCCGGAAGATCGCCGTGGTGGCTTCGTCGTAGGTGGACGGCAGGTGGTAGGACGCGTCGGTCGGCAGCATCGCGGGGCGGACCACCTGCACCAGCTGCACGTCGGCGTCGAGCAGCCGCGCGAGCGCGACGGCGGGACCCAGGGCATCTTCGGCGAGCGGTGAGCCATCGAGCGGCACCAGCACCATGCCGCCCCGGGGCGGCTGGACCGGCGCTTCGTCCCCGGCCCGGACCAGCAGCACGGGAATCTCGAGCGTCCGCACCAGCCGGTCGGCCACGCTGCCGAGCCAGGCGCGCTGGAAACCGCCGCGGCCGTGCGTCGCCATGACGACGAGGTCGACGCCGAGCTCCGCGACGTACTTCGCGAGCGTCTCGGGCACCGGCCCGGTGAGCGTCACGCCGCGGATCCGACCCTTCGGCGCCGAGGGAGCCAGCCGCGCCTGGAGCTGACGCAGATAGTCGCGTTCGGCCCGGCGGACGGACAGGTCCACCTGCCGGGCCAGCCGCGCCGCCGCGCGGTCCACCGGCGTCGGCGGTGCTTGATGCACCAGCACGAGCCGGAGAGCGGCGCGCGCGCGGCCCGCGAGCTCGAGCCCGAGCGGCAGCGCGCGCTCCGCCAGCGGCGAGCCGTCGAGGGGTAGCATGATCCGGCCGATTCGGGGTACGTCCACCGCCATGTCAGGCTCCGCGCCGACTCTGGAAGAATCGTTTCAGCAGCTCCGCGCACTCCTCGGCCATCAGGCCGCCCACGACCTCGGGCCGGTGGTTGAGGCGTGGATGACGGAGCAGGTCGTACACCGAGCCGGCCATCCCGGCCCGGCCGTCGTAGGCGCCGAACACCACGCGGCCAACCTTGGCCAGCACGATGGACCCGGCGCACTGGGCGCAGGGCTCGAGCGTGACGTACATGGTGGCGAAGGGGAGCCGGTCTTCGCTCGCGCTCTGCAGCGAGCGCTGGATGGCGATCAGCTCGGCATGCGCCGTGGGGTCGTGGCGCTGGACGGTCTCGTTGTGCGCCTCGCCGAGAACCTCCCCGTCGGCCACGACGACGGCGCCGACGGGAATCTCCTCGCGCACGGCGGCGGCTCGGGCCAGCCGGAGCGCCGCCTGCATGCCGTAGAGGTCGCTGGGGGAGGGTGTCCCCCTACGCACTGGCGCGCTCCGGCACCGCGGCCGGGACGAAGCGCAGGTGATCGCCCGCGCGCTCCACCAGGATGGTGTCACCGTCGCGGAAGTTGCCCTCCAGCACCTCGAGCGCGATCGGGTTCTGGAGCTCGCGCTGGATGACGCGCTTGAGCGGACGCGCGCCGTAGACCGGGTCGTAGCCCTGCACCGCCAGCAGCTCCTTGGCCTCGGGCGTCACCTCGAGACGCAGGTGCCGGTCGGCCAGCAGTCGCTCGAGCCGCTCGAGCTGGATGTCCACGATGTGCACCAGGTCGTCCCGGCTGAGCGGGCGGAAGACGATGATGTCGTCCACCCGGTTCAGGAACTCGGGCCGGAAGAAGTTGCGCAGCTCGTCGCGCACCCGCTGCTCGACGCGGGCCCAGGCCTCGTCGTTCGCTTGCGCGCCGGCGTCCACGATGAGCTGGCTTCCGATGTTGCTGGTCATGATGATGACCGTGTTCCGGAAGTCCACCACTCGGCCCTGGCTGTCGGTGAGCCGTCCGTCGTCGAGGATCTGGAGCAGGACGTTGAACACGTCGGGATGCGCCTTCTCGATCTCGTCGAACAGGATGACGCTGTAGGGCCGGCGGCGCACCGCCTCGGTGAGCTGGCCGCCCTCCTCGTAGCCGACGTATCCCGGGGGCGCGCCGATGAGCCGCGCCACCGAGTGCTTCTCCATGTACTCGGACATGTCGATCCGAACCATGGCGCGCTCGTCGTCGAACAGGAATTCGGCGAGGGCGCGGGCGGTCTCGGTCTTCCCCACGCCCGTCGGGCCCAGGAAGATGAACGACCCCGTCGGCCGGTTCGGATCGCCCAGGCCGGCCCGGCTCCGGCGCACGGCGTTGGCCACCGAGGTGATGGCGAGCCGCTGGCCGATGACCCGCATCCCCAGCTCCTCTTCGAGCTTGAGGAGCCGGGCGCGCTCGCTCTCGAGCATCTTGCTCACCGGGATCCCGGTCCACTTGGAGACGATCTCGGCGATGTCCTCCGCGTCCACCTCCTCCTTCAGGTACTGCGCCTTCTCCTGGGCCTCGCCCAGCTTCCGCTCGTCCTCGCGCAGCCGCTGCTCCAGCTGGGGGATTCGGCCGTACTGCAATTCGGCGGCGCGCTGGAGGTCGCCGCGCCGGGTGGCCTGGTCCATTTCGCCCCGGAGGGTGTCGATCTCGGACTTGATCTTCTGGATCTCGCCGATGGCGCTCTTCTCGGCCTGCCACTGCGCCTTCATCCCGCTGGAGCGCTCGCGCAGCTCCGAGATCTCGGCCTCGACCGCCTCGCGCCGCTCGACGCCGGCCTTGTCCTTTTCCTTGAGCAGCGCCTGGCGCTCGATCTCGAGCTGGACGATGCGCCGCTCGACCTCGTCGATCTCCTGCGGGAGGCTGTCGATCTCGATCCGGAGCCGGCTCGCGGCCTCGTCCACCAGGTCGATGGCCTTGTCGGGGAGGAACCGGTCGCCGATGTAGCGATCGGAGAGCGTGGCGGCCGCCACCAGCGCGTTGTCGGTGATGCGTACCCCGTGGTGGACCTCGTACTTCTCCTTGAGGCCGCGCAGGATGGCGATGGTATCGGATACGCTCGGCTCGCCCACCAGCACCGGCTGGAACCGGCGCTCGAGCGCGGGGTCCTTCTCGATGTGCTTGCGGTACTCGTCGAGGGTCGTGGCGCCGATCACGTGCAGCTCGCCGCGCGCGAGCGGCGGCTTCAGCATGTTGCTCGCGTCTACCGCACCCTCGGCCGCGCCGGCGCCCACGATCGTGTGCAGCTCGTCGATGAAGGTGATGTACTTCCCTTCGCTCTCGGTCAGCTCCTTCACCACCGCCTTGAGGCGCTCCTCGAACTCGCCGCGGTACTTGGCGCCGGCGAGCAGCTGGCCGATGTCGAGCGCCACCAGCTCGCGGTTTCGCAGCGATTCGGGGACGTCGCCGTTCACGATCCGCTGCGCGAGGCCCTCGACGATGGCGGTCTTGCCCACCCCCGGCTCGCCGATCAGCACCGGGTTGTTCTTGGTCCGGCGCGAGAGGACCTGCATGACCCGGCGCACTTCCTCGTCCCGGCCGATGACGGGGTCGAGCTTGCCGCGGCGGGCGAGCTCGGTGAGGTTCCGGGTATACCGCTCGAGCGCCTGATACTTCTCCTCGGGCGACTGGTCGGTGACGCGATGGGCCCCCCGCACGTCCTGCAGCGCTTCCCGAAGGTCCTGCGCGGAGACGTTCTCCGCGCTCAGGAGGGCGCGCGCGGCCGTCCCCTTCTCCTCGGCGAGGGCCAGGAGGAGGTGCTCGGTCGACACGTAGGCGTCGCCCATCTTCGAGGCGTCGGCGTCGGCGCGGTCGAAGACGCGCTGGAGCTCGCGACTGAAGGTGGGCTCGGCGCCGCCGCCGGACTGGGTCGGGAAGCGCTCGATCTCGCGCTCGACCGCCTGGGTGAGCGCGGTCACGTTCAGTCCCGCCTTCTGGAGCAGCGGCTGCACGACGCCTTCGGGCTGTGCCAGCAGGGCGGCGAACAGATGGGCGTCATTGACGACAGGATTTCCCCGACGACGGGCGATCTCGCCGGCGTCGCGGAAGGCCTCCTGCGCCTTGATGGTCATGCGTTCGGGTCGGATCATGAGAACCTCGGTTGAACTCTCGGACGTAGTCTGCGAGCCCGGAGAGCAACTGGCATACCCGCATTCTCTGCCACAATGGCAGCGGCGCTCCCGAAAACGAGCGAGGGACGGCCGCGCCGGCCGTCCCTCTTACTGCTGACTCGTCACCTGCCGCTGGGCGATCATCTTCCTCGTAAACCGCTCGCCGTCCACGGTAAGCTGGTAGTAATACACTCCCGTGGTCGCTTCTCCCTGACCGTCCAGGTACTTCCCATCCCAGAAGGCCCGGTACTCGCCACAGCCGAGCTGCAGGCTGTCGAGCGGCGTGCCGAGCGGGGTTCCGGTCGCGGAGCCCCGCGCGAGGACCGGCACCGCGACCACCTGCACGAGCACATTGTACACCTTCAGACTCACCAGCGGCCGATGCCCTTTCGAACAGACCTCCTGCGAGATGCGGAACGGAATCGTCGTCGTCGGAAAAAACGGATTGGGGTAGTTCTCTCTGAGCTCGACGCGCGGTGGCGTATCGATCGCCTGCGCGGCCACGGGGGTTCCGACGCCCACCAGCAGTCCGAGCCACCACCCCGGCCACACCAGGCGGACCATGGGGCTCCTCGTACGAACTGTGAAGTAGCGGGCACCTCCGGTGAAAGCAGTCGTGAGTCGTGAGTCGTGAGTCATGGGTGGGCGGCTGGGCCTCACGACGCATGACTCACGACTCACGACTGATCTCAAGATGCCCGCCCAAATGCCGCCATGTCAAGCGTTTCGGAGCCGACGCTCGTCGCCGACACGCTCGGTGATTCCCCTGGCATCGGCCCACTCCAGCAGCGGGATCATGAACTTGCGGCTGATCCCGAGTCGCTCGCGGACGTCCGCCGGGGCGATGGGACGCTCGCGGCCCAGCTCGGCGAGCACGGCCCGGAACCGGTCGAGTGCCGGGCGGGCGTACCACCGCTCACGCTCCACGGCCTCGACGCGGCCCGATTGAGCGGCCAGGCGGAGGATGGCCGCGATGTCGCGGCGCCCGGTCTGTCGTTCCAGCTCCGCGACGCTGGGCGGGCTGAGCTGCGCCTCCTCGAGAATGCGCACGATCCGGTCGATCTCGGCGTCCCCGCCGGCGACCCGGGGCACGAACCCGGAGAGAACGGCTGCGCCGGATGCGAGCCGGAGGCGGCCACTCGCGGCAAGGTCGGTCAGGGCCTGCCCGACCAACGGTTGCGGGGCGCGCAGCCCGTGGCGCAGCGTCTCGAGCGGCATGCCGCGCTCGCTCGGGTGCATCCGGTGGTACGCCTTCACCGCGGCCAGGGCCCGAGTGGCGATCTCAGCGAGCTCGGCCTCGTGGACCCAGAGGTCGCCCACCTGGCGGGTGTCCGGCGCGGCGCGCGCGACCACGGCCGACTCGGCGGGAGAGATGCCGAGCAGCACGGGGAGACGCGACGCCGCCACTCCGTACGGTCGGCGCTCGAGCACGGCGTGGAACCGGGCTGCAGGACGATCGTCGGCGAGGCCACCGGGCCAGAGCCGGCTCCGTCGCGGCGGCTCGGGATCGAGCACGCGGCCACCGCCGATCGTGACCACCGGACTGTAGCTCCGGAGTACGAAACGGTCGCGGGCACGCGCGACCACCGGCGCCTCGAGCACCAGGCGTGCGAGCCCGCGGCCGCCGGGCTCGATCGGGGCCCGCGGCTGCACCCGCGCCATGAGCTCGGCCGTGCCGAGGTGCACGCGCACCCGGCTGCGCGCGATGAGCGGGCGCGGCGCGGAACGCTCCAGCGCCAGCTCCGCATCGATCGCGTGCGCGGCCTGCCATGGGCCATCCGCGGCGACCACCCAGTCGCCCCGACGGACGTCGTCCCGCTGGAGGCCGGCGAGGCCCAGGGCCGTACGCGCGCCCGGTTCGCTGCGCGGGAACGCTCGGCCATGGCTCTCGATCGAGCGCACGCGCGCCACGAGCCCGCGCGGCAGGAGCACGACGGCGTCGCCCACGGCGGTCCGACCGGACCAGACGGTCCCGGTCACGACCGTGCCCACGCCCGCGAGGGAGAACTCGCGGTCTACCGGCAGACGGAAGAGATCGGCGCCGGGCCTCGGCGGGACGGCCGCCGCGCGCGTGGTGAGCCGCTGGAGCAGCTCCTCCAGACCCTGGCGGGTTCGGACCGACACGGCGACCGGCGGCTCGAACGCGACGGGGGACGACGACAGCCACTGCGCCACCTCGTCCATCACCAGCTCGAGCCAGTCGGGCTCCACGAGATCGGCCTTGGTGATGACGGGAATTCCAGCCACGATCCCGAGCTGTTCCAGCACGGCCAGGTGCTCCCGGGTCTGCGGCATGATCCCTTCGTCCGCCGCGATCACCAGCAGGGCGAGGTCGACGCCCGAGGCGCCGGCCACCATGGTGCGGACGAAGTCCTCGTGTCCCGGCACGTCGACCACCCCGGCCGTGGTGCCGTCAGGAAGTGTGAGGGGCGCGAAGTTGAGGTCGATGGTGATCCCGCGCCGGCGCTCCTCCGCCAGGCGGTCCATCGTGCGTCCGGTGAGCGCGCCCACCAGCGCCGACTTCCCGTGGTCGATGTGGCCCGCCGTGCCGATGATCATGCCGGGGCCCAGGGGCGGCGCAGCCAGAACTCCAGCGCCGGGAGTGCGGCGCCTTCGGCCAGGTGATACCGCACGTACCGGGCGAGCAGGCGGCGGTGCGCCGCGCCGTGGCGGGCGTCGAGGGCCGGTAGCGCCGCGCCCGTGTCGAGCAGCGCGGTGAGATCGGCGCGCGCCTCCGCGGGCAGGCGTGTGGCGCCGTGCTCGGCGGCGCACGCGGGGCAGAGGGCGCCGCCCTCGCGGGTGTTGAACGGCAGCGCGCCGGCGGGGAGGCGGGTACCGTCGCGCACGCAGGTCTCGAGCGAGGGCGCGAAGCCGAGCACGCTCACCACCTGCCACAGGAGTCGGAAACCGAGCGCGTCCACCTCGGCGGCGGGCGCGTCCTCCAGCGCCCGCAGTGCGTCACGGAACAGGTCGTAGCTCTCGGGGTGCGGATCGGCGGGCGCGAACCGCAGCATCACCTCGGCCAGCGCCGACCCGGTCGCATAGCGCGCGACGTCGGCGGTCAGGCCCACCGGCAGCCGCTGCAGGTCGAACGCGGTCAGCACGTTGAGCTCACGATGCTCTTTGGCGAGATACTGCGCCTGTCCCTCGCTCAGCACCTGCAGAGCGGCACCGAAGCGGCTCTTCGGCCGGAGCGCGCCCTTGGCGATGGCGCTCTGCACCCCGTGCTCGCGCGTCGCGAGCCGCACGATCTTCGAGCTCTCGCCGTAGCGGAGAGTGGACAACACGATCGCCGGCGTCGCGACGAGGGGCATGCATGGAAGATAAGCCCCGGCCTCTCTCACTCGGGCGGAATCTGGACGACGGTCGCACCCGCCGAGCACTCGCCGAGCGGGATGGTGCGGATCTCCTTGAGGTTGGCGTCGAAAACGTGCGCGGCTCCGGGCTGTCCGCCCGAGCACGGGCCCGACTCGATGGCATAGACCCGGCCCTTGCTGTCCACGGCGACCGCGGCATTGAGCGGGATCGGTACGCCCTGCCCGGCCCCACGCAGCACCTTGTTGCTGTCGGTGTCGAAGACCATCAGGCCGTCAACGAACGAGCTGACGTAGACCTTGGTATCGGCGTCGGCGGCGAGACCGCCGGCGGCGGTGCCGAAGCCGGCGAAGCTCGCCACTTCGGCGCGGCCCACCGGATCCACCGCCGAGAGGCGGCCGTCGCCCTGGCCGAACTTCCCGGAGCTCAGCGCGTAGAGCAGCCCGTCACCGCCGACCGCACCGAAGCCGGCATTGCCGTCGCCGGTGAGCGGAATCGAGTCCACCCCGTCGGCCACGGCGTTCGTCGCCGGATCCACCACCGTGATCCAGCTCGCGCCGGCAGGGTCGAAGTTCACCAGGTTGCCGTTCAGGACGAACACCTTTCCGCGGGTGAAGACGATTCCCTGCGGATAGACGCCGACGGGCACGTCGGAGGTGACACCGGTGAGATAGTTCACGCGCGAGACCGAGTTGACGCCGGGGTTCGCGACGTAGGCGATCGAGTCGTCCACCACTGCCGAGCCGGTGGCACCCGAGTTGGCGGGCAGCGGAATCCGCCGCAGCACCGACGCGGCGCGCAGATCCACCACGGCCAGGGCGTTGTCGAGGCCCAGCGGTACGATCGCGACGCCCCCCCGCGCCGAGACGCCGACCGGCGTCGGCGTCGTGCCGCCAAGCTCCACCGCCGTCGCCGACTGCGGCGCGTCTACCGGCACGATGCTGAGCGAATTGGCCGTGCTGTTCACCACGAGCAGCACCTCCTCGGGCGGCGGGAGCGGCGCGTTGGTGTCGGCGCAGGCGGCCAGCAGCAGTGCGGCCGCGAGCGGCGCCTCGCGGAACGAGCGGGCGATCATCATGGCACCTGAAGGCTGAGGGTGAGTGCGAGGGAACGGCCCGGCGTCGGGTAGCCGGCGATGAACTCGGCGCGGGAGTCGGTGAGATCGTGCACGTCCGCGCGGAGCGAGAGCGCCTCGCCGAGCCGGCGCTCGAGCCCCGCGTCCAGCAGATCGAACGCGGGGCGCGGGTTGGTCCCCGCGCTGTTGGGAAATCGGGCGCCGATACGGTGCCAGCGGACGTCGGTACCCCAGGGACCGCGTGACCAGGCAGCGCCGGCGGCGTAGGTGACCCGGGGCCGGTACTGGACCTGTGCTCCGCCCGGGTGGTCGTATGTGACCGCCGCGAGCGTTGCGCTCGCGTCGAGTCGTATCCCCGCGATCGGATCGAGCGTGAGCGTGACCTCGCCGCCCCGGCGGCGCACGTCGAAGTTGCGGGGGCTCCAGACGCCGCGGAAGTCGGGTGCCCAGACGATCATGTCGCCCACGCGCCCGAGGAATCCGCGCACGGCGATGGAGCCGAGGGCACCGTCAGGGCCGAGCTCCCGGCGGACGCCGGCCTCGAGCTCCCAGCGCACGCGCTCCGGCCGGAGATCGGGATTGAGCCGCACGCCGACGCCTTCGCGGAAAAAGAGGTCGGCCAGGACCGGCGGTGTGACCGCGCTGCCCGCGGCGACGCTGACCATGGTACGGCCGCGGCGGGCCTCCGCGTCGAGGCGCGCGCTCGCGGCGGGGCCCGCGCGTCCGGTCCAGAGATCGAGGCGTGCCGACGGCGTGAGCGTCACCACGGTTTCGCGGCCGCGATGGAGCGAGGCCTCGAGGCGAAGCGCTCCATGGCTGAACGAGGCCCCATCGCGCACGCCGTCGCCGCCGAACCGGTCGCCGCGAACCTCGGCCGTTACCCCTCCCTGCCCCGACCACGCTCCGAGCACAAGCCCACGACGCACGCCGACGTCGGCGGTAGCGCCTATTCCGTGGGTGTAGCTGTCGTATGGCAGCCCCGCGACCGGCGCAGGGTCTTCGGCTCGCGTCTCGAGCCACTGCAGCGACGCACTCGCGTGAAGCTCCCCGTCCCGGCGGGCGCCGAGCAGCACCGAGCGATCCTCCGCGTGCGCGCTCGGCGTCGGGTTGGTGGTGGTGCCGGGGAGACCTCGGTCCGATCGGCTGCCGCGCACGGTGAGCTCGACCGGTCCTTCCAGCCGAGCGAAGACGGCCGATTGTGTGCCGCCGGCATTCCGGCGCTCCGCCTCGCCACCGCCCCGCACCTCCGGTACGGTGTACTCGTACGCCGACGCGTAGCGCTCGGTGGTCGCGCTGACGGAGAACGGTCCCAGCGAGCCGCCGAGCCGTGCGCCGCGCGTGCCGTAGCTGCCCGCCCAGGCCGACCCTTCCGGGCGCGCTGGGCGCCGGGTCTCGATGGCCAGGACGCCCGCAATGGCGCGGTGCCCGGCCGCGGCGGAGCGCGCGCCGGGCAGCAGGGTCACGCGGGCGACGTCGGCACTCGGGATGCGCCGGAGGTCGGCCCGGCCGCTCAGCGGATCATTGAGCGCGAAGCCATCCACCACGACCAGCACCTCGTCGGGTCCGCCGCCACGAAGCTGAGGCGACGCGGGGCCGCCGCTCCCGGTGCTGCGCACGGCCACCCCTTCCCAGCCATCGAGCGCGCGAGCGAGATCGTGCCCGCGGCGGACCAGCTCCTCGCCGCCGATCGAGATCGCCCCGGCCTGGGCCAGAACCGTGATGCTGTCCAGCTCCACCGGAGACGGGACGAGCGCCACGGCCACCGCGCGGTCGAGGCCGGGGAGCACTTCGATGATCGAGTACCAGGGAGCGTAGCCGATCCGCCGCACCTCGACCGCAAGACGGCCGGGCGGCACGCTGCCCAGAACGAAGCGACCGTCGGCACGCGTCACGGTGCGCAGCTCGCCTGCCCGCACCTCGGCCTCGGCGACGGGCGCGCGGGTGGCCGCGTCCAGCACCCGTCCCAGCAGGCGGGAGGGCGCCTGGGCCGCGAGCGGACCCGCGCCCAGCAGGGAGAGGATCACCGCCGCTCCGAGCTTCATCCCTGTGCCTCCCGCGACCGGAGCGGCACCACCTGAGGCGAGCCGTCGCACCACGGGGTCACCGCGACCGGCCACTGGAACACGCGGCCCAGCGCCTCGCGCGTGAGCACGTCGGCCGGTGGCCCCTCGGCGACGAGCCGGCCGCGGTCGAGCAGCAGCATGCGGTCGGCGAAGCGGGCGGCGAGGTTGAGCTCGTGGGTGATCACGAGGGCGGCCATGCCGCCGTCCACCAGCGCGCGGACCAGCTCGAGCAGCTCCATCTCGTGCCGGACATCGAGCGAGGCGGTGGGCTCGTCCAGCACCAGCGCGCGCGGCTCCTGCGCGAGGGCACGGGCCAGCCGCACCCGCTGCCACTCGCCGCCCGAGAGCGAGTCCACGGTGCGCCGGGCGAGCCACGCGACGTCGCACCGCTCGAGCGAGGCACGCACCGCCTCGCGGTCGGCGCGCGTCGGTGCCGCGAGCGGGCCGAGCCGTGCGTAGCGCCCCAGCAACACGGTCTCCTCGACGCGCAGCGGAAACGCGATCTCTTCCCGCTGGGGCACCACGCCCAGCACCTGCGCCAGCTCCGCCCGCCGCCAGTGCCGGAGCGGCCGTCCGTCGACCAGAACGTCCCCGGCGCTCAGTGGAGCCGCTCCGGTGAGAGCGCGGACCAGGGTCGTCTTGCCGCTCCCGTTGGGGCCGACGACGGCGACGAGGTGCGCCGGCCGCACGGTGCAGGTCACCCCGTCCAGAGCCGCCGGCGTTCCCGGCGCGTAGCGGACGGTCGCCTCGCGAGCTTCGAGGATCATCCGGCCGACCTCCGCAGCAGCACCGCGAACAGCGGCACCCCTACCAGCGCCGTCACCACGCCGACCGGCAGCTCAAGCGGCCGAACGACCGTGCGAGATGCGACGTCGGCGAGGACCAGAAAACAGCCGCCCGCCAGGAAGACCGCCGGCAGCAGCCCGCGATGGAGCGGCCGCGCCACCATACGCACCGCGTGGGGGACGATCAGCCCGACGAACCCGATGATCCCGGCGACGGCGACGCTCGCGGCCGTGAGCAGCGCCGTCGCGGCGTACACCAGCCGCCGGGTACGCTCCACGTCGGCACCGAGGTAGTGCGCCGGCTCGTCGCCCAGCGCGAGCAGGTCGAGGTCGCGCGCGTGGAAGCCGAGAACGGCGATCGGGAGGATTGCGTACGCCGCGAAGATGCCGAGCGACTGCCACGACGATGCGCCGAAGCCGCCCAGGAGCCAGAGAAAGGCGTTGCGCGTGGCGGCGGAATCGGAGAGCACGATGATCGCGCTCATGAGGGCACCGGCGAAGGAGCCCACCACCACGCCGGACAGCAGCAGCACGCGCGGGTCCAGCCGCCGTCCCGCCACCACGCTCAGGCGGTACACCAGTGCGACGGCCACGATCGCGCCGGCGAACGCCGCGACGGGCACCGCCCAGGCGCCGCCGACCCGCGCGGCGATGACGGCCACCGCGCCCAGCCCGGCACCACCCGAGAGCCCGAGCAGGAACGGCTCGGCGAGCGGGTTCCGGATCATCGCCTGGAGCGCCGCACCCGAGATGCCGAGGCTCCCGCCGACGAGGAAGGCGAGCAGCACCCGGGGCGCCCGCAGCTCGCGCACGATGACCCCGGCCCCGCCGCCGCCGCCCAGCAGCCCGGCCCATACGTCGCCCGGCGAGAGCGACACCGAGCCGGCCGCGAGACCCAGGGCGATCGACCCGGCCGCGGCCAGGACCAGCAGGAGCCAGGGCCGGGCGCTCACCGCGCCCGCTCCTCGATGCGTCGCGCCAGCTCGCGAATCGCCATCGGCGAGCGCGGGCCGGGACGGCTGAACTCGGAGCCGCTCACGCGAAGGAACCGGTGCTCGCGGACCGCCCGCACCGCCTGCCATTCGGGTCGCCGGGCGAAGCCCTGCGGCCCATCGCTGGTCGTCAGGATGAGGTCCGGGTCGCGCGCGGCCACGGCTTCGATGCTGACCGTCCCGGAGCTCGGCCCGATGTCCTCGAACAGGTTCTCGCCCCCGGCCCGGTGCACGAGCTCGCTCAGGAAGCTGCCGCGGCCGACGGTCATCGGCGGCTGTTCCCAGACCAGGAGCAGGACGGTGGGACGATGCGCCGGCGCCGGCGGCGACGCGCTCGCGAGCGCGCGCTCGAAGGCCGCATCGAGCGAGTCGGCCGCGTGCCCGTGGCTGGTGATCCCGCCGAGGAGACGTGCGAGGCGGCCGACGTCGGCCAGGCCATCGGTGGTGAGCAGCAGCGCCGGGACGCCGAGCCGCCGAAGCTGCTGCGCGGCGCCGGCGTTCTGGGGCGAGTTGTAGAGCAGGACGAGATCGGGCCGCACCGCGAGTACCGCCTCGAGCGACGGCTGCATGCCGTCGCCCAGGTTGGCGACGCGCGTGGCCTGCGGGGGATAGTCGCACCAGGTGGTGCGTCCCACGACGGCATCCCCGGCGCCGATCGCGAAGAGCAGCTCGGTGGTCGCGGGAATCAGCGAGGCGATGCGTCTGGCGGGTGTCCGGACGGCGACGGTATCGCCCGCGTCGTCGATCACGCGCGCGCCCGCGGCCTCGGCGGCCGGGCGCCCGCAGGCGAGCGGCAGCAGGAACAGCCCGAAGCGGGCAAGGCGTGTCAGGCGTCCGGAAATGAACCCGCCCATCTCCCGGGGCGGCGAGACGGGCGTGGGCGACGTGACTGCGGACGTCGAGCGCGCCACCGGCCCTCCCCCGAGGGTGTCTGTGGTGGCGCGAACGGAGAGGTCTCCTGGCTTCGGGCCTTCGCCCGCCTTCCCGGTTGCCCAGTGGCGTCGTGAGCGAAGTGCGGTCCTCGGGGGACCGTGCCCGTTACAGTGGCGGGGCCGCGCCGGTATTGCACCGGCTTCCGAGCGTCCCCGTTCGCAGGCTTCAGTTGTTCGACGCGGGCAAGTCTATCCGGCGGGCGGCGCGGCCGCAAGAGCGGCCTCGAGCTCAGCCTTGAGGCGCGCGCGCTCCGCTTCGTAGGCGCGCCACTCCTCGGCGGGCGTCTCGGCTTCCCGGCCGGCGTAGCGCGCGTCGAGCGCGGCCATGGCATCGAGCAGCCGATCGGGCCCGGCGAGCGGCGGCTGCGGCCGGCGTGGCCGTCGAAGGTAGCGCCATCCCGCGAGGGCGAGCGCGAGGACGACCGCCGCCACCAGCACCGCGAGCACGCGGCGGGCGCCCGCAGCGGGTGCCGACCAGGCCAGCGTGATCGTGTCGCCGGCCGCCACGCGGCCGGTCCAGCGACGGAAGCTCCGTCCCTCGATCTGCTGCGTATCGGCAAGCGCGAGGCCGGCCCCTCGCACCTCGGCCTCGGGCTCCTCCACCAGCAGGTTCACCGTCGCGCCCTGGGACATCGGGAAGGCGAGCCGGCCGTCGTGCGGCGCCACGGCATACTCGATGGTGAGCTGCTTGTCGCCGGGCGCGACCGGCGCGAACACCATGATCGAGTCGTCCTGGCGCACCACGGCATCGGCCGATACGTCGCTCGCGCCGACCTGCAGCTCGCCGGTGCCGGGCGGCAGCCGGAGGGTCCAGCTGGGATGCATGGAATCGGGAGAGACGCGGGCGAGGATGCCGGCGTTCCGGATCACGAGCAGGTCGAGCACCGAGCGCGCCCCATCGTCGCCGGGCCGAGGTACCACGATGTGGCGCGCCTCGAGCCGGACGGGCGCCGTGCTCGAGGTGTCGTAGGCCATGAGGCGGATCCCGGTGTCGGGCCGTGCCGGGTCGGTGGCGACCGGCGGCGAGAAGTACTCGATCCCGCCGTGGCGCGTACTCAGGAGATAGATCGCCGAGGTGTCGGGTCGGAACCGGAAGCGGAACCGTCCGGCCGCATCGGTGCGCGCCGAGTCCACCGGTCCCTGCACCGTACGCCCGACCCGGTGGAGCAGCACGCGGACGTCGGGGAGCGGGACGGTGTCGTGGGCGCGGGGGAGGAGGACGGAGCCCGTCGCCACCGTCTGCGCGGCGATCGGGGGCCCGCCAAGCACGAGGAGGCAGAGGGTGGCGAGGACGGACGGACGGACCGCCTTCGTCAGGGATTGAACTTCCCGAAATCCTGCGGATCCATCCCCTCGAGGTACCGCTTCAGCTTGTCGGCCTCGTCTTCGGGGTTGGGGACCGGCTCGTCGGTCTCCACGCCGGCCTGGTCGAGCAGATGATCACTGGTGAAGATCGGCGCCCGCATACGGAGGGCGAGCGCGATGCTGTCCGACGGGCGAGCGTCCACCTGGAACACATGGTCGTCGCGGCGGATGAGGAGCTCGGCGAAGTAGGTGTTCTCCTTGACCGAGCTGATCAGCACCCGCCGGAGATCGCCGCCGAGCCCGACCAGAATCTGCTTGAGGAGATCGTGGGTGAGCGGGCGCTGGGCCTTCATGCCCTGGAGCTCCATGGCGATCGCGCTCGCCTCCGCCGGCCCGATCCAGATCGGCAGCACCCGCGAGCCGTCCTTCTCGCGGAGAATGACCACCGGGGTGTTGGTTTGGCGGTCGAGACCCAGGTGGGCGACGGTGACCTCGATCATGGTCGGAAGATAACGGGACGGTAAGCGGTAAGCGGTGAGCGGGAACGGCACACCGGGA
>DASUXW010000143.1:0-18587 GCA_036377715.1 Gemmatimonadales bacterium | reverse complement strand
GATCCCCGGTCCGGCGAATACGCCTGCCTCTGGATGGACAACACGGCCCCAAGCGCGTTCGATCCCGGCGGTATCGGTCGCGGGACCGTGGCGGGGGATTCGATCCCGTTCTTCTTCCGCTACGACACGCTGGACAGTTTCCACACGACGTTCGTCTATGATCGACGGTCCGACGCGTGGCAGTGGCATATGGACAACGACAGCGCAGGCGTTCGGCGGCCGTTCGCGCGGGTCACCTTGACGCGCCGCCAGTCCCGGGCACCTCGCCGGTAGCGGGTCTCTTCCTCATTGAATGGCACAGGAGGTACTCAAGATGCCCAAGAACACGATCTGCCTGTGGTATGAGCGCGATGCCGAAGAAGCCGCGCGTTTCTACGCCAGGACGTTCCCGCACAGCAGCGTGGGCACCGTCACATGGGCCCCGGCGGACTATCCCGACGGCCAGGCGGGGAATGTCCTGACCGTCGAATTCACCGTCGCGGGGATCCCATGTATCGGTCTCAACGGCGGACCGCACTTCAAGCACAGTGAGGCCTTTTCCTTTCAGATCGCGACGGATGACCAGGAGGAGACCGACCGCTACTGGAACGCGATCGTCGGCAATGGCGGGCAGGAGAGCCAGTGCGGCTGGTGCAAGGACAAATGGGGCATCAGCTGGCAGATCACCCCGCGGGTACTGACCGATGCCCTTGCCAAGGGTGGCAGCGTGGCGAAACGGGCGTTCGAGGCGATGATGCCGATGACCAAGATCGATGTCGGCGCCATCGAAGCGGCTGTGCGGACACCAGTCTGATGAGTACGAGAGCCCGTCGCGTGATGCATGACGAGGAGGGCCTGAACTCCGGCGTCTGGCCCATCCAGACCGACCATTTCGTGACGCCGGTGGATCGCTTCTTCACCCGCAGTCACGCCGCCGTGCCTCGAGTCGATCCGGCGACCTGGCGTCTCGAGGTTGGCGGGCTGGTCGAACGTCCGCGGACCTTTTCGTTCGAGGAGCTCCGTCGTGGCTTCGCCCAGCAGCACGTTACTGCGACACTGGTATGTGCCGGTCTTCGGCGGGAAGAGTTTCTGTCGCTCGGACCGTTGCCGGGCGAGACCCCGTGGGGGCCCGAAGCTGCCAGCACGGGGCGGTGGACCGGCCCCAGCCTCCGCGATGTGCTCCACGCGGCGGGAGTGCGTGAGGGGGCCCGCCACGTCGAATTCATCGGTCTGGACCAGGTGGACCGTCAGGGGAGGCGGTTCGGCTTCGGAGGCTCGATCGACCTCGCCAAGGCAATGAGTGGCGAGGTGACCCTGGCGAGCGAGTTGAATGGAGCACCGCTACCCGCGGCGCACGGCTTCCCGCTCCGGGCCGTCGTTCCCGGCTGGATCGGGGCACGAAGCGTCAAGTGGCTCGGCCGGATCACGCTCCTGGAAGAGCCGTCGCCCAACTATTTCCAGCGCAGCGCCTATCGCATTCAGCGGGCTATCAACCCGCAGGACCCACGGGACGTGACCTCGGGTACCGCGCTGAGTGGCGTCCCCCTGAATGCCGTCATTGGCGACCCATTGCCTGACCAGGTCATTCGCGCCGGCCGAGTCCAGGTTCGTGGCTGGGCGATGGGCTCGATGGGCCGGCGGGTAAGCTCGGTCGAGCTTTCGCCCAACGGGGGGCGCGACTGGATCGCGGCCCGGCTCTCTGCCGAAAGCGAAGATTGGACCTGGAACTTCTGGGAGGCCACCGTGGAGTTGGCACCGGGTCGCCACACGCTGGTGGTACGGGCAACCGACAGCACGGGCACAACGCAGCCGGAGGCGGTCGCCGCGGCCTGGAACGTCAAGGGCTACTGCAACAACGGGTGGCATCGGGTGGCGATTCAGGTCGAGTGATCGTGCCCCGGTCAGGCTCACCGCAGATCCATGACGGTGATCCGGTCCATACTGTGTCCGTCCCCGCCGAATGCTCCTTCGATCCAGACCGCGATCCCTTCCGCCTCCGGCAGCAGCGTGAGGCGGTGTGAGGCCGGCATCGCAGAGATTGTGGCGCACCAGCCAGGTGAGCACGGGACGTGTGTCGCGCCACCCCCCTTCTCTCGTCCCTCCTGGAAACTCACGCCGCCACGAGGGCCGTCCGATGACCCGCGCCACGCTCCTTCCCGTGCTCCTTCTCGCGTGCAGCAACGCCGCGCCCCCCGAGCGCTACGGCTTCGTCACCACGCTCGGCACCGATACCGTCGCTGTCGAGCGCATCGAGCGCTCGCCTGCGCGGCTGGTGGCGGACGGCGTGGACCGCTGGCCATTCGTGCGGCGGCGCCACACCGAGCTCGATCTGGCGTCCGACGGCACCATCCGGCACATGGTGATGGACGTCCGCACCCCGAACGGCCGCTCGCCCCGGGAGCGCGGACGCCGGGTCACCGCCGACTTTGCCCGGGACCGGGTCACCATCTTGGTCCGCGACAGCGGCGGCGTGCGCGACACGTCCTTCGCCACGGGCGGGGCGATTACGGTCCCGCACGTGTCGATGATGTACAGCGTCATCGAGCTGGAGATCGCGGCCGCGCTCCGGCGCGCCGCGGTGAACGGCCTGCCGCCCGAAGACAGCGTGCCGTTCCGCCAGTTCTACCCCGATCGGGACGTCGGGCCGAGCTTCACGCTCCACCGGGGCTTCGTCCACCCGCACGCCGGCGGCGGGGTGGAGCTGCGGCACGACTGGCTGGCGGGAACGGGCGACGTGACGGTGGACAGCAGCGGTCGGATGCTGACCTACTCGGGGATGCGGAGCACCTACAAGGTCACCGTCGCCCGGACGACGGCCGTTCCCGACGTCGACTCGACAGCGGACCGTCTCGCAGCCGCGGAGCGGCGCACCGGCCTGCAGCAGCTCAGCGTGCGCGATACCGCACGCGCCGCCATCGGCGACGCGATCTTCCTGGTGGACTACGGCCGCCCGCTGGCGCGCGGGCGCACACTGCTCGGGAACGTGATCAGCTACGACCGGGTATGGCGTACGGGCGCCAATGAAGCGACCCAGTTCACGACCTCGGCGCCGATCACGCTCGCCGGGCTGTCGCTGCCCGCGGGGACGTACACCCTGTGGACCATCCCGCACCCTCGCGGCGTCGATCTCATCGTGAACCGGCAGACCGGTCAGTGGGGCACGGAATACAGCCGGGCCCGGGATCTGGGCAGGGCGCCCATGACCTCCCACAGCGAGGGCACCCCGGTAGAGAAGTTCACCATCTCGATCGACCCAACCGACGCCCGGCACGGCACGCTCACGATGGCGTGGGGCAGCTTCCGGTGGACCGCGCGCATCGAGGTGGACTAGCCGGGTGCCGGTCGGCTACTTCCGCGCGATGTCGGGACGGAGCAGCGGGTCCAGCGCCAGGTGCACCGCCTTGAGGTTCCGCTCCTCATCCACGAACAGCTCCGAGCGCGGCACGTCCTCCAGCCGCTGGACGCCCGCCTTCGCCAGCACCTGAATTCCGCCGCGATTCTCGTAGAGCGCCCGGTCGTCCCCATCCGACAGGCGCACGTTCAGCGACATCGCCGGGATGGTGCCCGAGTGCGACACGCCCAGCAGCGCCTTCCAGAACTTCTTGCGCGCCGCGCCCTGCGACGTGCCGTCCCACCGCGCGACATCGCCGTCCAGCTTGGCCGGAACGACCAGGATCGCGGGCAGAAGCAGCGCATCGACGCCGTACCGCGTCCTGAGCTCGTCAAAGACCGCGGTCCGGAACCCCGCGATCTTGGATTCGTCCGGCTGGCCCGTGACCGGGTCGTACAGGCCCTTGGACGCCGCCGCGAGGCTGTCCCACAGCGCCTGCGACTGGCCGAACGAGACGACGGTGTAGCCGCCGGCGCGAAGCTGGTTCTCCAGGAGGTGGTCGAAGCGGGCCCTGACCAGCTCCGGTCCCGACAGGTCGCGGGGGACCTGGGTCGGTCCCAGCGCGACCACCTTGACGCTCGCGCGGAGCTGCTCCGGCGGAACCTGGAAGGGATTGTAGTGCGCCTTGCCCCCGCACGCGCCGAGTACGAGGGCGAGACAGGTGGCGCTGCTGATGGGGAGCCGGGACATAGGGCAATCCCTCCTCACGCGAGTGGTGGTCCAGCTGTCGGAAGCTCGTGTCCGACGCTCGCGTGAGGGGGTCAAGCCGGAGTCAAGGCCGGCTCAGCTCTGGAAGGTGTCGCAGTCCTCGGGACGGCCCGATTGCAGCCCGCGCTTGAACCAGCCGACCCGCTGCTCCGAGGTCCCGTGCGTGAACGCTTCGGGATGGACCCCCTGCCCCGACATGCGCTGGATCCGGTCGTCGCCCACGGCGGCGGCGGCCTGGAGTCCCTCCTCGACGTCGCCGGCTTCGAGGATCTGCCGCTGCGCCGTCTCGTGTCCCCACACCCCGGCGTAGCAGTCGGCCTGAAGCTCGAGCCGGACGGAGTATTCGTTGGCCAGCTCGGGGCGCCGCTCCTGCGCCTCGCGCACCCGCGCCTCGGTGCCCATAAGCCGCTGCACGTGGTGGCCCAGCTCGTGCGCCAGCACGTAAGCCTCGGCGAAGTCGCCCGGGGCGCCGAAGCGCTGCTTCAGCTCATCGTAGAAGCCGAGGTCGATGTAGACCTTCTCGTCGGCGGGGCAGTAGAAGGGGCCGGTCGCGGTCTGAGCGAACCCGCAGGCCGACTGGATCGCGTCGCGGAACAGCACCAGCCTGGCGTGCCGGTAGCTCTCGCCCCGGTCGCGGAACAGCCGCTCCCAGGTGGACTGCGCGTCGTCCAGCACGAAGGAGACGAACTGGATCTCGCGCTCCTCATCGGGCGAAGTCGCCACCATCGCCGAGTCGGTCGCGGGCTGCATGGCGACCGAACCGTCCCCCCCGCCCAGCAGCGCGAAGAAGTTCCGTCCAAACAGAAGACTCAGGACCAGCAGGACGGCCGCGCCGCCCAGCCCGATCCGCATTCCGCCGCCGCCGAACCCGCCGAAGCCGCTACTGCCGCGGCGGTCCTCGAGGTCGGGGCTACGGCCGTGGGGGGTCCAACGCATGGGAGCTCCTCAGGAAGGATGGAGGGACGGAGCGACGGAGGGACGGAGCGGCACGGCACACCGCTCGGGCGTGCTGTCACGCTCCGTCTCTCCGTCTCTCCGTCTTTCCATCGTTTCATCCGCGGCGAACCGCCTCCGTGCCCGCCGCTCGATGCCCAGCTCGGCCGCCTTGCGCCGAAAGCTGGGGCCGTGGTCCACGGACAGCCCGGTCTCGGCCTGCCACTGGTGCACCATCTCGTGCAGCAGCGTGTGCTCGACCTCGGCCCACGGGTGCCGCTGAATATGGCGCCGGCTGATGGCGATCTCCGTGGCCCGGCCGCTCCGCAGGTCCACCGTCAGCTCACCCAGCCGGGTCCGCATCCGTCCAGACAATCTGATGGGGAGCGGGCCCAGCGCGCCACCGAAGTGGAGCCGATTGAACTGCTCATGCAGCGAGGCGAGCCGCTGGAGGAGGAGCACGTCACCAGGCCGGGGCCGATCGCTGCGCGCCGGCCGGGCAGGCGCGGGAGCGTGCAACTCCACCGGGAAGCCCAGGAACTCCCGCTCCGCGGCACGGCGGGTCGCGCGCGGCAGGCGCGAGTCGAGAAAGCGGACGATCGCGCGGAGCACCCGGTCGGGCGCGGCGGCATAGCCCTGGTGCAACCGCAGCACCCGGCGCGCGGTCAGGCTCACCATCACCGTCCGGTTGGTGTGGGTGACGACGTGTTCCACGTTTCTGAGTCCGAGCTGCTCCAGCCGGTGCGCGAGCAGATCGCTCACGTCACGGCTCCCCTTCGCCGGCGACGGACACGGTCACCTGCTCGGGCGCGCGCCGCGCGAACGAGCTCGTGTCCGACGGCAGGAACCGCCGGCCTGCGCTTTCCCAGCGATAGTGGCGGATCTGCACGGCGTGCTCGTCCACAGTCACCAGATTGAAGACCGACGGTCGGCCCCCGCGAGTGCGAAAACTGTGGGTGCCCGACGTGCTCACGGCGAGGGCACCATCGATTTGCCCCGCGCCCTCGTGGTGGTCATGCCCGCAGAGCACCACGTCGGCGCCGGTGGCGAGGAGCCGCGGCCAGGCCCGCCGCCAGTGGGCGAGCCCCTGCCGGTGGGAGATCCCGCCGCGCAGCACGTTGTGATGCACCGCCAGCACCCGCACGGCGCCGGGCGGCGCTTGGGCAAACACCCTGGCGATCCTGTCGGTCTCGGACGCGGGCAGATGGCCCTTCACGGCAATGTCGCGGGGGTTCCAGGTGAGCGAGCCGGGCGCCACGCCGTAGGCGCTGAGCGCGCCCGCGATCATCAGCCCCGGCAGCTCGAGCACCGGCGTCAGGGGACTGAAGTAGCGCGAGTACTTGGCGTACTTGATCCGCTCGCCGAACAGGCCGAGCGGGCTCTTCCACCATTCGATATCGTGGTTGCCCGGGATCACGAGCACCGGAACGTGCGCGCGCACCCGCTGGAGAAAGAGGTGGGCCGCCTGGAACTCGCCGTGGCGGGCGCGTTGGCTCAGGTCGCCGGAAACGACGGCGGCGGTCGCGCCGAGCGACGGGAGCAGGCGATCGAGTGCCTCGAGCTGGGGCAGGTCGGCGTAGCCGCCGAAGTGCAGGTCGGAAAGATGGATGAGCGTGACGGGCGCAGCGTTCATGCGGTGCAAGCTAGCTCACCACACTACGCGCACGCGATAGGTCAGCACCGACTCGCCCCGCGCCGGAACCCGCACGCGGAACCGAGTAATGGTGGAGGAGACCTTCTCCGGCTTGACGCTGCTCTGGAGCACGCTCCACTCCCCCGCGCGCGCCTCCTCGACGGCGACGGTTACGGCGGTATCGGTGGCGTTGCGCACCGTGACCCGGTAGTCGGCTGTGGCGAGCGTACGCCAGCCCGCCCTGGTGCTGTCCCGGCGAGTGGCGTACGCGGTCTGCACCCGGCGCGCGGTGAGGTCGAATGCGGTGCCGGCGGAGAGTCTCAGGTCCTCCCCCGCCGGCGTGTGGTCCATCGCGGCCTCGCCCACGAGCTGCGCGCGGCCGGCGCTGTCGGGTTGATAGAGACGGACGGAGCCGGCGGGAAGCGGCTGGTCGCCGAGCTCGGTCTTCCGCGGGCGCTTGAGCGTGTACGCCACCTCGACGGGCGCCTCGGTCTCCTCGCCCTGCTGCGGCAGGAACCCCCACCACGGTACCTCGCCGTGCACCACGTACTCGCGCTCGTACTCCACCTCGGCGGGCTCGAAGAGAGCGACGGTAGTCGTGAGGCCGGGCTGGAGCGAGAGCCGCCCGGGAAGCGAGTAGAGGTGGAACTCGCCAACCCGTTGCTCGCTCGCGAAGTTCTTCTCCATCCGTGCCTCGTCTGCCATGGCCGCGCGGGCCTGGAGTGGGACGGGGGGCGGCACAGGCTCGCTCGCGCTTCCCACGGAGCCGGCCAGGAGCTGCACGGCGGCATCGTCCACGCGGAGGCTGCGCGAATCGAGCACCGCGCTGCCCGTCACCCGGGCCCGCCGCGCCCCGAGCAGCACCTGATAGCTCGCGTGCCACATGGCGCCGGTGGTGAAGTAGCCCAGCCGCAGCTGGTCGAGCGCCTTCGCGCTCTCGAGCCCGAGTGTGACGGCCGGCTCGGCGACCACGACATCGGCCGGGTAGCGTGCCGCGCCCGGCGCGGAGAAGCTGACACGGCCGTCGGGGAGCTGGAGCCGAAGCGGGTCCACTCCGAGCACCAGCGCGCTCATCGTGTCGTTCGTCTCGGGCAGGCGGAACACCACGCGCCGGCCGACGGAGCGGCGCAGTACGCTGCCCTCGTCCACCGCGCCGTCGTAGGTGAGCCCGGTGATCGTGACCGCCGAATCGAGCGAGAAGATCGTGGCGGGGTCGAGCGCGCCGAGCACGACGCGCTGGGTACTCGACCCCTTCGGCAGCTTGACCGGCACGCTTCGGCGCATGAGCACGCGGCCATCGTTGTACACGGTGAGCGAGGTCGGTGTCGGCGCCTGCGCCCCGAGCGGTACAGCGGCCGTCAGGGCGAGCAGGAGTGCGGTGGCCACGCGGGCGGTGGTCATCGGGGCAGAAGCTCCATGGCGAGGCGGGTCGCGATCCGCCTGACGATGAGATAGGTGGCAGCGACCAGAACGGCGCCGTACAGGCGGGAGCCGGGGTCGGCCGGGAACCGGAAAGCGACGTACGCGCCGATCAGCGCCGTCGCCGCGAGAGAGATGCGCCGGGCCAGGCGAGTTGCACGCCGCCGCCGCTCAGCTAGACAGTCCGGGCACAGCTCGCCCCAGCCGAGCCCGCGCACCCTCGTCCCGCACTTGACGCACGGGACCTCAGGCAACCCGCCGGACAACCGCACTGCCGAACTCCTCCGTCGAGGCCGTGCCGCCAAGATCGCGGGTGCGGATGTTGTCCAGCACGATCGTGTCCTCGATCGCCTGGCGCATTCGCCGGGCCCGCTCGAGCTCGCCCACGTGGTCGAGCATCATCGCCGCGGCCAGCATCTGGGCCGACGGGTTGGCGATGCCGCGTCCCGCGATGTCGGGCGCGCTCCCGTGCACCGCCTCGAAGATCGCGGCTCTGGTCCCGATGTTGGCTCCCGGTGCGAGTCCCAGGCCGCCGACCAGCCCGGAAACCTCGTCGCTCAGGATGTCGCCGAACATGTTGGTGGTGACCATCACGTCGAACTGCTCGGGACGCATCACGAGCTGCATCGCCGTGTTGTCGACGATCATGTCGCCGGCGTCCACCCGCCCTTCGTACTCCCGCGCGATCCCTCGGCCCACCTCGAGGAAGAGCCCGCTCACCATCTTGAGGATGTTGGCCTTGTGGACGATGGTGACCTTCTTCCGCCCGTGTTTGAGCGCGTACTCGAAGGCGAAGCGGACGATTCGCTCGCACCCCGCGCGGGTGACGATCGCCATCGACTCGCCCACCGCGCGCGGGTCGTTGCCGATCTGCACGAAGTGCTCCACCCCGATGTACAGGCCCTCGAGGTTCTCGCGCACGAGCACGATGTCCACGTTCTCGAACCGCCCGCCCGGCACGATAGTGCGCGCGGGCCGGACGTTGGCGAACAGCTCGAACTCCTTGCGCAGCCCCACGTTCACCGAGCGGAAGCCGGTGCCGACCGGAGTGGTGAGCGGGCCCTTGAGCGCGAGCGCGTTCTTGCGGATGCTCTCGACGGTGGCGTCGGGCAGCGGCGTGCCCGTGGCCTCCACGGCGGCCATCCCGGCCAGCTCCTCGTCCCAGTTGAACCGAAGCCCGGTCGCCTCCAGCACCCGGATGGTCTGGGCCGTGATCTCGGGCCCGATCCCGTCTCCGGGGATGAGGGTGACGTCGTAGGTCATCGTTCGAGCGGCAGGACGGCGTCCATGGCGGCGGTAAGGGCGGCGTCGGGCGTGGGGCCGGCGCCCGCCGCGATGCTGCGCCAGACGATCTTGCCCGATCGCGTATCGGCCGCTACGAGCGAAAGCTCCGCCGTGATGCGGCCATCGGCCTGGCGGGAGAAGCCCAGCGAGGCCGGCACCATCGCCACCCGGCCACCGGCCACCGCCATCAGGTTACGCAGCGATGCGCGGAGCGGGTCGGGTACGTCCTTGAGCTTGGGCGAGCGGAGCATCGCCTGCCCCATCTGATCGGGGTCGTCCACGATCCCGGGCGAGCGCCGCGCGATCTTCCGAAGATCGGGCGGCAGCACCCACTTCACCTCGGGCCCGCGTCCCACCAGCGCCTCGCCGATGATGGAGTCGGCCCGGAGCAGCGCCGGCCGGCGATCACGATACAGCGCGAAGGCCGAATCGGACTGGACGGCGGGATCGACGGCGATGAGGGTGAGGGGGACCACGGCCACCTTCTGCCCGGCGAGCCCTTCGGTGGGCACGGGCAGCGGCGCCTGCTGGGCCGCGAGCGGCACGGCGAACAGGAGCGCGAAAGCGCAGGCGAGCGGGCGGGGCACGGCGGGAAGGTAAACGGGGAGCGGGATAGTGAACAGTGAACAGTGAACGGTGAGCGGTCAGCGGTAAGCGGGAACAGCACACCAGGACCAGTTCCGGTGTGCTGTCCCCGTTCACCGTTCACCGTTCACTGTCCACCATTCACTCCAACGACAACCCCCCGTCCACCACGATCGTCTGCCCCGTGATATGCCGCGACGATTCGGAGCAGAGGAAGGAGATGACCTTCGCGACGTCGTCCGGCTCGGCGACTCGGCCGAGGACCGAGCTCTTCTGGGCGCGCTCGATCACTTCGGCGGGGAGCATGGCCATGCGCTCGGTGCGGATGAAGCCCGGGGCCACGGCGTTCACGTTCACGTTGGCAGGGCCGAGCTCCACGGCGGCGGCGCGGGTGAGGCCGAGCAGCGCGGCCTTGCTGGCGGCGTAGTTGGCGACGCCGAAACCGGGGCGGTTGGCCTGGTGCGCGCTCACGTTCACGATCTTGCCGTAGTGCTGGCCGCGGAAGGTGGGCGCCACGGCGCGAATGCAGTTGAAGGCGCCGGTGACATTGGTTTCGAGCACCTCGCGCCACGCGTCCTCACTCAGCCGCCACAGCGCCCCGTCGCTCGCGATCCCGGCGTTGTTGACCAGGAAATGGATTCCGCCGAGCCGCTCCCGGGCCTCGGCGACGAACCGGTCCACAGCCGCGCGCTCGCGGACATCACAGCGGAGCGCGAGCACGCTCACGCCCATCGCGGTGAGCGCGGCCTCGGTGAGCAGCGCCTGCTCGCTCACGTCGCGGCCCGGCATGTTGACGTAGCAGAACGCCACGTGGCAGCCCAGCCGGGCAAACTCGATCGAGATGTGCCGGCCGAGGCCGGTCGCCCCTCCCGTCACCAGCGCGACCTTGCCCCGCCAGCCGGTCCGCGCCGGCTGGGGCTGGGGCTCCTCGAGCGCGGCTCCGCTGGCCTCCGGGCTTTCGAACTCCCAGGACGGCCGGTGGCCGAAACCGAAGGGTGGCAAGGGCATGGAGCACGAAGGTACGCGGAAAGTCGGGAGGTCGGAAGGTCGGACGGGCGGACGGGCGGACGGGCGGACGGGCGGACCGAAACGGCACACCGCCCGGGGGCTGTCAACCCTTCCGACCTTCCGACGGTCAGCCTGTCAGACCTTCCGACCCCCACGCCCGTCCCCCAAATTCCTCCCATGCTCCAAAAACTGATCTGGCTCCTGGTGGCGCTGGCGGGGGCCGCGGGCTGGGGCGTACTCGCGCTTCACCGCGGTGAGACGATCAGCGCCGGCTGGCTCGTGCTCGCGGCGGTCGGGACGTACCTGATCGGGTACCGGTTGTACAGCCGGTTCCTCGCCGCGCGCGTGTTCGAGCTCAACGACCGGCGGGCCACGCCGGCCGAGCGCCTGGCCAATGGGCGCGACTTCGTCCCCACCTCACGCTGGGTCCTGTTCGGGCACCACTTCGCCGCGATCGCCGGACCGGGTCCGCTGGTCGGACCCGTGCTCGCGGCGCAGTTCGGGTATCTCCCGGGTACGATCTGGATCGTGCTGGGCGTGGTGTTCGCGGGGGCGGTGCAGGACTTCATCATCCTCTTCGCCTCCATGCGGCGCGACGGCAAGTCGCTCGGCCAGATGGCCAAGGAGGAGACCGGGCCCGTCACCGGCATCCTGACCATGGTCGCAGTGCTCGCAATCATGGTCATCCTGCTGGCCGTGCTCGCGCTGGTCGTAGTGCGGGCGCTCGAAAACAGTCCGTGGGGCGTGTTCACCATCGTGTGCACGGTGCCGATCGCGGTGCTCATGGGCTTCTGGATGAAGGTGTGGCGACCCGGCCGCACACTCGAGGCCACCGCGGTGGGAGTGGTGCTCCTCCTGCTCGCACTGGTGGGCGGCCGGTATGTGGCCCAGTCGCCCACGCTGGCGCCGCTCTTTACCTGGTCGGGGATGACGATCGCGTACGCCGTGATGGGCTACGGGTTCGTGGCCAGCGTGCTGCCGGTCTGGATGGTGCTCTGCCCGCGGGACTATCTCTCGACCTTCATGAAGGTCGGCACGATCCTCCTCCTGGCGCTCGGCATCCTGCTGGTGCTGCCGCCGCTCCGGCTGCCCGCGGTGACGCCGTTCATCGACGGGACGGGGCCGGTGTTCGCGGGCAAGCTGTTTCCGTTCGCCTTCATCACCATCGCGTGCGGCGCCATCAGCGGGTTCCACGCGCTGGTGGCTTCGGGCACCACACCCAAGATGCTGACCCGCGAGAGCGACGCGCGGCTCATCGGCTACGGCGGGATGCTGATGGAGTCGTTCGTCGCGGTGATGGCGCTCTGCGCTGCGGCGCTGCTCGACCCCGGGATTTATTTCGCCATCAACGCCCCGCTCACGACCCTGGGCGGGACGGCGCAGTCGGCGGCGGAGGTAATCCGCGGCTGGGGGTTCACCGTGAGCCCCGACCAGATCACCGCCCTCGCCGCCGAGGTCGGCGAGACCACGCTGCTCGGCCGCACCGGCGGCGCGCCGTCGCTCGCGGTGGGGATGGCACACATCCTGAGTGGGGCGTTCGGGACCGGTCTCATGGCGCTGTGGTACCACTTCGCCATCATGTTCGAGGCCCTCTTCATCCTGACGACGCTGGACACCGGCACCCGCGTGGGCCGCTTCATGGTGCAGGAGCTGGCCGGCCACGCGTGGGCGCCGCTGGGCCGCACCTCCTGGTATCCGAGCAGCGTCGCCACCTCGGCGCTGATCGTGGCGGCGTGGGGCTGGTTCCTGGTGCAGGGCGTGACCGATCCGCTGGGCGGCATCAACTCGCTCTGGCCGCTGTTCGGGATCAGCAACCAGCTCCTGGCCGCGATCGCGCTCTGCGTCGGGACCACGATCCTCATCAAGGCCGGCAAGGCGCGCTATTCTTGGGTGACGCTGGCGCCGCTCGCCTGGGTGCTGGCGGTGACGCTCACCGGCGGCTGGCAGAAGGTGTTCGCGCAGGACCCGAGGCTTGGCTTTCTGGCGCACGCAGCGAGCGTGGCGGAGCAGGTGGCGTCCGGGTCCGTGGAGGCCGCGCGCGGCGCGCGACTGATCTTCAACGACCGGCTCGATGCCGGGGTCGCGCTGTTCTTCATGGCGGCGACGGTGCTCGTGGTGGCCGCCTCGGTGCGCGAGTGGCTGCTGGTGCTCACCCGGCGCCGGCCCGCGGGCGTGAAGGAGTCACCCTTCGTGGAGACGGCGTATGTGGGCTAGACTCGCGCGCGCCGTCCGCGTGGTAAGACGGATCGCCGGGATGCCGGACTACGCAGCGTACGTGGAGCATCTTCGGTGCGCGCACCCGGACCACCCTGTCCCGACCGCACGGCAGTACTACGAGGAGTATCTCCGGGCCCGCTACGGCCCGGGGCCGACCCGCTGCTGCTGAGCCTCCTCGCCGCTTTCCGCTGCACGGAGAATCCTGTCGGCCAGCCCCACGTACGAGCGGCCGAAGTGATGCCCGCCCTCGACTGGCACGACGGTGGCCGCTCCCGGCGGAAGCGCGGGACACACCGAGTCCTTGTCGTCGGTGCCGTAGAGGCAGAGCACCCTGAGCCCGCGCAGCCGCTCGATCTCGGGTGCTGTAGGTCGGTCGCCCTGGCTGCCGCCCAGCAGCTCGCTCAGATGGAATTCGAAGGACGCCGTTCGGCTGGGCGCGAGCAGCGCCACCAGGCGCACCCGCGCGCGGAGGTCAGCCGGCAGGCGGCTCGCCATGAATGGCAGGACCTCGGCGCCCATCGAGTAGCCGACCAGGAGCACGTCGCCCAGGTGCCAGGCCGCCAGGTAGTGGCGGAGCACCCGCGCGAGATCGCGGCTCGATTCGTCCGGCGTGCGCGCGTGCCAGAAGTACTGCAGCGCGTTGAGCCCCACCACCGACACGCCGCGGGCCTGAAGCGTCTCGCCGATCCGGCGGTCGATGCTGGCCCAGCCCCCGTCGCCCGAGACGACGACCGCGAGCATCCCCGAGCCGCCGCGCGCCGGCAGCTCGATCAGCGGGAGATCGTGGACCTCGGGGGCCGCCGGCGCGCCAGCCATGCTGGTACCGGTGAGCTGCTCGAACGCATCGCGGAACGCCGGCATCCAGTGAGACTGGACGCCGAAGCCGTGGCCCACACCAGACAGGCGCACCATCCGCGCGCCGCGGATCCGACTCACGAACTGCTCCGCGGCGGTCACGGAACAGGTCGAGTCGTCGGCTCCCTGGAGCACCACCCAGGGCGTCTCCATCGAGTCCGCCGCCGCGAGCATGACCTCGTGCGCATGTCGCCCTGGGCGCCAGGAGAGCCCGCTCCCTCGACACAGCTTCCGATCCAGCCACAGGTCGGGACAGAAGCTGAGACTCACCCCGCCGCGGAAGGTCCCGGGCGGCGCCTGCACCAGCGTAGCGTAGACCAGCGTGGCCCCGGAGGAATAGCCCACCAGCACCGGCGGGACGTAGGCGGGGAAGCCGAGGCGCCGCTGCATCCCCTGGCTCAGCGCCTCGAAATCGGCGGGCGGATAGGCACAGGGCCCGCCGCTCCGCTCGAGCGACGAGAAGTAGCGCCGGATGTCCACCCCGACCACCAGCGCGTCGAGCGAGGCGAGGGCACGCGCCATCGCGACGACGCCGTGATTCCAGCCGCCGTCGCCCGAGATGAAGATGACCACGCGCGCGGGATGGGTGCTGGTACGGTAGAGCACGACGGGCCCGAAGCGGCCGAACGCGACGGTGTCCACCTTCATCGTCCCGTGCACCACCGGCGGAAGCGGAGGGCCCGGAGCGGCCGCGGGAGGCGAATCCCCGCGGCAGGCGCCTAGGGAGAGCGCCATCACCGCCGCCGTGAGCAGCGGCGTCACTTGGCGACCACCCCGCGCAGTCCGCCGCCGATGAGCGCCGCGACGTTGGCGAGCACTCTGGGAAGCGCCAGACCGCCCGGCGACGCGAGATAGCGCGGCTCCCACACCGGGTCGAACTTCTCCTTGAACTCCCGCAGGCCCTGGAAGTTGTAGAAATGCTCGCCGTAGCGATACATGAACGCCCCGAGCCGGGACCAGAGCGGCGCCAGCGCCCGGCGCTCCATCCCCGAGAACGGTGCCATCCCGAGCCCGAAATACCGGTATCCCTCCTCCCGGCCCCACAGCATGAGCTCGGTACAGAGGTACTGCATTACCCCCGGCGGGGCATCCGGACGGTAGCGCATCAGGTCCATCGAGAGCTTCACCCTGGGGCGCGACGTCCAGACGTTCGCGAACGCGATGATCTCGCCGTTTCTCCGCGCCAGCGCCACCGGAAAGCGCGCGATGTACGCCTCGTCGAAGAAGCCGAGAGAGAACCCTTTCTCGCGGGTGCGCTTCTCCACCAGCCAGGCGTCCGAGATCTCGCGCAGGACCGGGAGCAGCGGCGGAACGTCCGAGGACGGCACCACCTCGAAGCAGACGCCCTCGCGCTGCATCTGCCGCTGGCTTCGCCGCAGGCTCCGGCGGTTCGGCACGTCGAGGGTGAAGTCGGCGAGCGGCACCCGGGCCTCCTCGCCCAGCTTGAGCAGCGTCAAGCCGAGGTCGATGTAGAGCGGGAGACAGTCCACACCGACTTCGTAGAACACGGTCCAGCCGCCCTGCCGGTCGGCCAGCTCCCGGAAGCGCCACACCAGCTCGACCTGGTCGGCCGACGGGCCCAGCGGATCACCCAAGGCGACCCAGCTCCGTCCCTCGACGCCGTACATGAGAAGACCCCGCCCCGTGCGGCTGAAGAGGAGCGCCTTGTCGCCGACGAGGGCCAGGCTGGCCGATACGTCCGGCAGGTCGGCGATGAGCTCGGCCGCGCGGTCGAGCTCGGCCTTGTCGGGCAGCGCCACCGCTGCCGGCGCGCGACGGAAGAGGCGGAACAGCCCCGCCACGATCAGCACGCCCACCACGCCGACTGAAGCTCTGAGGAATCGCGGCGCGTCGGCGTGCAGCGCGAAACGCCACCAGAGCTCGTTGCGGTATTCCGCGTGCCGGTGCGCGAAGAGGCCGAGCCAGAGAAACCCTCCGACCACCGCGAGAATCGCCAGCAGCCAGCCGGTCTCGAGCGGCTCGGCCGCGAGCGCCGCCTTGCGATAGAAGTACCGCCGCGCGGGCAGCACGGCGGCCAGCACGATCCCGAGGATGGTCGCTTCTTCCCAGTCGCCTCCCTTGAGGAGCGAGGCGCCGATTCCTACCATCAGCAGCAGCACGGTCAGCCCGTACGCCGCGTCCAGCCGGTGCCACAGCGCCCACGCCAGCACCAGCAGCCCCACCCCCGCAACGCTGCCGATGAAGTGGCTCGCCTCGATCACGCCGAGCGGGAGGAGCCGGCCCAGCCACGCGAGCCGACCGGGGATGGCGGGCGTGGCCCCGGATCCCAGGAGGATGACGCCCGTGAGGAACACCGCGCCCGAGAGGACCTGCGGCACCAGCCTCGGCACCCAGGAGCCCACGCTTTTCGCGGCGCCGAGCGCCTGGGGGGCATAGGACCGCAGCTCGTACTGCGCCAGCAGCAGGACGCCCACGCACAACGGAAGCAGATAGTACACGGCCCGGTACGCGATCAGCGAGCCTACCAGCGCGGTGATCGGCGCATAGGGCCGAAGCAGCAGGATGAGGATCGTCTCCACCACGCCCAGCCCGCCGGGGACGTGACTCACGATCCCGGCGAACTGCGCCAGCAGGAAGATGCCGAGAAAGGCGACCAGCGTGAGACCGTGCCCGCCGGGCAGCAGCACGTAGAGCGCGGCGCCGGCGAGGACCCAGTCGAGGGTGGGCACCACGAGCTGGGCACCGAGCAGGCCCGGCGGCGGCGCCGGCACGCGCAGCGACCCCAGCCGGAGGGAATGCCCCCGCCGGAGGCACCACCACGCGTACGCCGCCACGATCCCCAGACTCAGGAGGCCGAACGCCCGCAGCGAGCTTGGGGATTGTCCGAGGACCTCGGCGGTGCTCGCGGGCTCGAGCACGAACGCGAGTCCGCCGACCGTGAGCATCCCCAGGGCGAAGGAAAAGGCGACGAACCCCACTGCGCGCGCGATCTGCGCGGTCGAGAGCCCCCACGCCGACCAGAGCCGGTAGCGCACCGACCCGCCGGTGAGCAGGGGAAACCCGAGCATCTGGCTGAAGGCGTAGGCGATGAACGAGGCGAAGGCGGTGCGACGGAGCGGCAGGCGGAACCCGATGTAACGGAGCGCCATGGCGTCGTAGCCGGGCAGCACGGCATAGGCGAGTGCCGTGCAGGCGAGCGCACGCCCCAATTTTTCGGGCGGAACGGCGCGGGCCGCCTGCATCAGCTCGTGAAAGCTGTAGGCGGCGAGCTCCCGGTGGAGCAGCGCCGCCGCCAGCACCAGCACGCCGACCGCGACGAACGGCCAGGCCGAGGGACGCGCCGGCGCACTCCTGTGGGCTTCGACCATGCAGCTCTCAGTGTCGAGCGGCGATCCGGCTCCGGACCGCCGATCCGACGTCACGACAGAGGGAATCTACCGCGCCCACGGGCCCGACCGCCGCCAGCAGCGTGCCGTCGTTGGCATCGGTGATCTCGGCCTGGAGCAGCACCCGGCCGCGCTCGCGGAAGTAGGAGCCGGAGACCACCGTTCCCGCGGCCGTCTCCTCGGCCAGGGTGCGGAGGCGGCTCGGGTCATCGAGCGAGTCGAGCTGGAGGCCGGTGGTCAGGCGGGAGGGGATCACCCGGGCCGAGGTGGCGACCGTGACGCCGGGGAGCTGCGCGAGAGTGGCGGTCAGCCGGTCGGCGGCGAGCGCGCCCAGGTAACTCATGGCGCTGTCCCCCGTCTCGTTGCTGAGCCGGGCCACGACCACGCGATGCAGATCGAGCGTTCCTTCATACCGGTCGTGAATGCCGAGCGCGGCGAGGGCCGCGAGACCGAGGGCCGGTAGCAGCCACGCGCCTCGCACCCTTCGGAGCCGACGCCGAGGCCGGCCTGTTGAATACCCGTCGGCCGACAGCAGCGCGGCGGCCAGCTCGGCCGCCGAGGCGATCCGGTCGGCCGGGTCGGGCGCGAGCGCGCGCACGACGACATCCTCCACGCGGACCGGCACCTCGGGGCGAAGCTCGTGCAGCGGAGTGGGAGGCCCGGCGAACCTGGCCGCCAGGACCTCGCGCGGGCCCGCGCCCGTAAACGGCGGCCGGCCGGCAAGCATCTCGTAGAGCACGCAGCCGAGGCTGTAGAGATCGGACCGACCGTCGAGATTTTGCTCGCCGCTTGCCTGTTCCGGGCTCATGTATTCGGCCGTGCCGAGAACGAGGCCCGGACGGGTCAGCTGGTCGCCGGAATCGGCCGTGGGGGAACCGGCGGCCTCGTGCAGCGCGCGCGCCACGCCGAAGTCCGCGACGAGGGCGTGGGCATCTCCCTGGCTGAGAAGGATATTTTCCGGCTTGATGTCGCGGTGGAGCACGCCGCGGGCGTGCGCGTACGCGAGTGCCTCCGCCACTTCCCTCGCGATGCGCACGGCGTCGGGCACGGCGAGCCGACCCTCCCGGCGCAGGCGGGCACGAAGCGATTCTCCGTCGACGAACGGCATGACGAAGTAGGGGACACCGTCTACGGTACCCGAGTCGAACAGCGGGATGATGTGAGGGTGGTTCAGCGACGAGGCGACGCGGATCTCGCGCACGAACCGCTCGGCTCCGCCGGGCACGTC
>DASUXW010000142.1:0-6775 GCA_036377715.1 Gemmatimonadales bacterium | reverse complement strand
CATCATTCCGTGCGCGACGTGCGGCTTGCCGTCTCCGGCATCGGGGATGAAGCACAGGAATCCGTAGGTCCCCGGCTCGAACCGCATCGAGAAGTCGCCCACGTCACCCGGCGCGAGCGGCGACATCCCGCCGATGAACTGACCCGGCGCCGCGCCCGTGCGGCCGCCCATCTCCCACGCCAGCAGATCTTCCATGGTCTTTCCGGGCTCGAGCCGGGCCACGACGATCTCGTGGAGCTGTTGGGCCCCGTTCGTCACGCGGACCGTGCGCGCGCCCGCGGTTAGCGGGGAGGAGAATCCGAAGGCGTAGTCGGTGAGAGCGATCTCGAGGTCGGCCACCGGCTCCGGTGCCCCGCTTCCGCCCTCCGTCACCGTGAGCGGCGCGATCATTCCCTTGGCCAGGTGGGGCACGCCGTCGGTGCTCGGGATCATGCACGCCACCGCGTACTGGCCCGGGGTCAAGAGCAGCTCCGCTTCGGACTCGAGCGCCGGGCTCACCCCGTTGGGGCCGCCGATGGGATGGACCCAGCGCGGCGGCATCCCGGGCTGCTTGAGCACGGCGAGCAGGCTGTCGTAGGTCCGCCCCTCTTCCAGCCGCACCACCATCAGATGGTGGGGCTCCTGCCCCTTGTTGACCAGCCGGAACCGCGTGCGGCCGGCGGGCAGTTGCGCGGGGCCGCTGAGCTGGAACTCGCTGGCGTCGTATGTCGCCATGTTGACCGCCGCGTCGGCGGGGGCGGCGTCCGGGTGGTCGGCAGGCTGATCGCTGCGGCACGCAAGCATGGCGGCCGCCGCGACGGCGGCCCCGGTGATCGACCGAGGGTGCATGAAGGCTCCGAAGGGGTTGTGAAGCGGTAAAGAATGTGCCGCGGAGGGCGGTTTTTCCAGAGGGGGATGGGGCGACGTCAGCCGCGGGCGCGCCGGACCAGCAGCAGATCGGTGATGTTGTCCATGGTCAGCATCCCGACCAGCGAGCCGCCGGCATCGACCACCGGCAGGGCCGGGAGCCCGCTCGACCGCAGCCGGTCGAGCGCCTCCTGGAACCCCAGCGTGGGAGAGACGCTTGGCGCCGCCGGTGTCATGGCCTCGGCGACGGTAGCCTCGGTGCCGAGGCGGCTCAGCCCGCGAATGAGATTCTCGCGGGTGAGAAGTCCCTCGGTCCGACCCAGATTGTCCACCACCGGGAACTCGCGTTGTTCGCCCGAAAGCAGCAGATCGACGGCCTGCGACAGCGTCGCGTGCACCGGGACGGTGCGGAAGTCGGTGACCATCATCTGGGCCACCCGGAGACCACGCCCGGCCACCCGCGTCGCGACCGCGTTTGCTTCGCTCCCGGCGCCGAGAAAGATGAAGAACGCCACCAGGATCATGAGCGGCGCCGGTAGCATGATCCCCACGATGCCGAGCCCCACCGCGAACAGCTGCCCGATCGAGCCTGCGACCCGGGTGGCCCTCACCAGTCCCATCCGGCGGGCCAGCGCGGCGCGCAGCACCCGTCCCCCATCGAGCGGGAACGCGGGAATCAGGTTGAAGACCAGCACCAGCGCGTTCGAGACCAGGAGCTGGACCAGCAGCGAGCTGTCTTCCGCCAGGGGATCGGCCACCATGACGGGCAGCCCCAGGACGAGCGTCGCGAGGTAGAGCAGCACGATGATCCCCAGCGTCACCGCCGGGCCGGCGAGCGCGATCAGCAGCTCCTGCCGCGGCTCCTCGGGGATGCGCTCGAGCCGCGCCACCCCGCCGATCGGCAGCAGAATCACGTCCGGCGTGCGCACGCCGAACCGGCTCGCCATCGTGATGTGCCCGAATTCGTGGAGGACGATGCAGAAGAAGAACAGCAGGAGAAAGATCGTGTAGTTGACCGCCGCCTGGGCGCCGGCCTGCTGGTACACGTAGTACGCCAGCCAGGCGAGCAGCAGGAAGAAGGTCACGTGGACCTTGACTTCGGTGCCCGCGAACCTCCCGATGGTGTACGACCAGCGCATGGCGGCCCCTCGACTCGACCCGGTGCGGCTCCGAATGTCCCGAAAGATACACCGGACCGAGCGGGGGCCCCGCTATGCGTCAGCCGACTACGCGAAGCTCCAGCGAGGTGCGCGGCGCGCGCGGCAGCGTCGGGGCGGCGGCACACACCGGGGCAGGCGCCTCGACCCGGGGGAACCTGGTCTGCCGTTCGGCCCACGCGGCGAGCGCGCGCCGGAAGATGATCTGAGCCTCGACCGAGGGCAGGTTGAAATACCGCACGTAGTGCATGATCGCGTCGTCCGGCGTGATCTCGTCGGCCAGGAGCGCGATCATCTCGAGCGCCATCCCGACGTGGGTCGCGGCGACGGCCTCGTCGGAGATCGACGCGGCCATGCGGCAGTCGAGGGCGAGCTCCTCCTGCGACTGGGCCCGCCGCCGGAGCGATTCCAGCAACTGGTCGGGCCGGAGCTGCCAGCCGGCCAGCCGGCCGTCGTGGTGCGGCTCGGTCGTGGCGGCGTCGCCGAGTGCGATGAGGGTACGCGCGCGCACCGTCTCGCGCATGGCGTGCGGCACACCCACTTCGCGGAAGTAGCGGTCGAGCGCTTCCTCGGCCGGGATGCGGCCGCGCAGACGCAGCACGAACCCGGTGGCCTGGAGGCGATAGGTATCGGCAAGCGCCTCGAAGGCCCGGGCGAACAGAACCTGGACGCGGAGACGCAGCGGACTCGAGAACCGGCGAGCGACGATCAGACCGGGCGCAGCCATGGTGCCCCTCGCTTGCTGTGAGACGATGTGGACAGGTGCGCCGGCCGAACTCGCGAGGATCGTGCCCGGCGCGCGGCCGGCGGCTGGGCCCGCAAGGCAATGCGTCGGTACGGGTTACGCCATGTGCGAACGGCTGCAGGCCGGCCCGTCGAGCCCCCGTGTGGCGCCGCCGCTACTGGCGTGCAGCCGCAGCCGACAGGGAGGAATTGCGCTCCGCACCCCATTACATTTTGCCCTCGCCCTCTTGCCGGAGTCGCACCATCGCCACCACCGTCGTCGCGCCGCCGACCTGGACCATCAAGGACGCCGAGAAGCTCTACAACATGACCGGGTGGGGCCTGGGCTACTTCCGGGTGAACCCGGAGGGGCACGTCACCGTGCACCCCGACGCCAACCGGAAGCGCGGGCTCGATCTCTTTCAGCTCGCCATGGACTTGAACGCCCAGGGCGTGGGCCTGCCGCTGCTCCTCCGGTTCTCCGACATCCTGCGCTCGCGGCTGCAGTCGCTCGCGTCCGAGTTCGCGAGTGCGATCAAGGAGTTCGGGTACGAGGGGAGCTACACGACGGTCTACCCGGTCAAGGTGAACCAGCAGCGGCACGTGGTGCAGGAGATCGTCGAGTTCGGTGCGCCCTACGGCGTGGGGCTCGAGTGCGGCAGCAAGCCGGAATTGCAGGCCATTCTGGGCCTCAATGAGACCGCCAACCACCTCATCGTCTGCAACGGATACAAGGACGAGGAGTTCATGCGCCTGGCCCTCATGGGCCAGAAGCTCGGCCACACCGTGATGATCGTGCTCGAGCAGCTCAACGAGCTCGAGGTGCTCCTCAAGGTGGCGGAGGAGATGAGCATTCAGCCCACCGCGGGCGTCCGGGTCAAGCTTGCCACGGAGGGCTCGGGCCGGTGGGCCAAGAGCGGAGGCGAGCGCTCCAAGTTCGGGCTCGGTGCGGTGGAGCTCATGCGTCTGCTGGACGAGCTCGAGCGGCTCGGCCGGAAGGACCTGCTCAAGCTGGTGCACTTCCACCTCGGCAGCCAGATCACCGACATCCGCTACGTGAAGGCGGGGCTCGAGGAGATCGCCCGGTACTACGCCGAGCTGCGGGGGATGGGGTTCGACATCAGCCACGTGGACGTGGGCGGCGGCCTGGGCGTGGATTACGACGGCTCCCGCTCGACTCGGTCGGCGAGCGTCAACTACTCCATGCGGGAGTACGCCAACGACGTCGTGTACACCATCGGGACGGTGTGCCGCACCGAGGGGCTGCCCATGCCCCACCTGATCTCGGAATCGGGGCGGGCGCTCACCGCCCACCACTCGCTGCTGCTGGTCAACGTGATCGACGTGGAGTCGCAGATCGAGCCGGTCCCGCCGGCGCTCGAGAAGGACGCGCACCCGCTGCTGATGGAGATGGCCGACAATCTGGAAGGGCTCGCCGCCGACCGGGTCGAGGAGGTGTTTCACGACGCGGTGTTCGCCAAGGAGCGGGCGCAGGAGTTCTTCGCCAGCGGCGTCTTCTCTCTCCGCGAAAAGGCGGCCGCCGACCAGCTCTACCTGGTGACCCTCAACGCCATCCAGCACGCCATGGGTGACGATCGGGCGGCGTTCCCCGAGATTGCCTCGCAGATCGATGCCGAGCTGGTGGACCGCTACTTCTGCAACTTCTCGGTATTCCAGTCGCTCCCCGACAACTGGGCAATCGACCAGCTCTTCCCCATCATGCCGATTCACCGGCTGCTGGAGCCGCCCACGCGGCGCGGCACCCTGCAGGACGTGACCTGCGACTCCGACGGGGTCATCGACCGCTTCGTCGGCGGCCGCAAGGGCAAGCCTTCACTCGAGCTGCACCCGGTCCGTGAAGGCGAGCCCTACATCCTCGGCATCTTCCTCACCGGCGCCTACCAGGAAATCCTGGGCGACATGCACAACCTGTTCGGCGACACCAACGCCGTGCACGTGCGTCTCACGGATCACGGCTACGAAATCACCGACCTGGTGCACGGCGACACCGTGACGGAAGTGCTCAACTACGTCCAGTTCCACGCCTCCGACCTCCTCGCCACCTTCCGCCGCAAAGTGAGCGCCGCAAAGGACCTCACCCGCCAGGAAGCCAACAGCTTCATCGCCGATTTTGTGGCCGGGCTGGAGGGGTACACCTACCTGGAGGGGGATGTTCCGGTTGATGGCGGCGAACGGTGAGCGGTGAGCGGTAAGCGGTGAGCGGGAACAGCACACCAGACCATTGCCGGTGTGCTGTTCCCGCTCACCGCTTACCGCTTACCGTTCACCGCGGTTACGCCTCCTGCGCCTCGTACATCTCCTTGAGCTTGTTCACCACGTTCGGATCCGCGAGCGTGGTCGTATCGCCGAGGGCGCGTCCCTCGGCGATGTCCTTCAGCAGACGGCGCATGATCTTGCCGCTCCGGGTCTTCGGGAGGTCCGCGGAGAAGAAGATGTCGTCGGGGCGGGCGATGGCGCCGATCTTCTGGGTCACGTGGGCCTTGAGGTCGTCCTTGAGCTCGGGCGAGGCGGGCTTGCCGTCCTTGAGTGTGACGAAGGCGGCGAGGGCCTGGCCCTTGAGCTCGTGGGCGCGGCCGACCACGGCGGCTTCGGCCACGGCCGGGTGCTCGACCAGCGCGCTCTCCACTTCCATCGTGCCGATCCGGTGCCCGGCGACGTTCAGTACGTCGTCCACCCGGCCCAGAATCCACCAGTAGCCGTCCTCGTCGAGCTTGGCGCCGTCCCCCGCGAAGTAGCGCCCCGGAAAGCGCGACCAGTAGGTGTCGCGATAGCGCTGGTCGTCGCGGTAGATGGTGCGGAGCATCCCCGGCCAGGGCTCCGCCAGGGTGAGGAAGCCGCCGCCCGAGGAGAGCATCTTGCCCGAGTTGTCCACCAGCTCGGGGCGGATGCCGGGGAATGGAACCGTGGCAGAGCCCGGCTTGGTCGCGGTGACGCCGGGGAGCGGGGTGATCATGATGCCGCCGGTCTCGGTCTGCCACCACGTGTCCACCACCGGACAGCGGCCGCCGCCGATGTGGGTGTGATACCAGATCCAGGCTTCCGGGTTGATCGGCTCGCCTACGGTGCCGAGCAGGCGGAGCGAGGAGAGATCGTGCTTCGCGGGGTGTTCCGTCCCCCACTTCATGAATGCCCGGATGGCGGTGGGCGCGGTGTAGAGGATGGTGATCCCGTAGCGCTCGATCAGGTCCCAGAACCGGTCGCGCTCGGGCCAGTCGGGGGCGCCCTCGTACATGAACACCGTGGCGCCGTTGGCGAGCGGCCCGTAGACCACGTAGGAGTGCCCCGTCACCCAGCCCACGTCGGCAGTGCACCAGAAGACGTCCTCGGGCTTGAGATCGAAGACGTACCGCGTGGTAGACGCCACGTGGGTGAGATAGCCCCCCGTGGTGTGGACGATGCCCTTCGGCTTGCCGGTGGTTCCCGACGTGTAGAGGATGAAGAGCAGGTCCTCCGCGTCCATCGGCTCGGGCGCGGAGTCGTCCGACGCTCCGTCGAGCAGCCGGTGCCACCAGTGGTCCCGCCCCTCCTTCATCGCGGCGAATGCCTCGTCGCCCTCGCTGCCGGGGCGCCGGCGCACCACGATGCAGTGCTCGATCGTCGGGGCCTCGGCCATGGCCTGGTCGGAGAGGCGCTTGAGCGGAACCACCTGCCCGCGCCGGTAGCCCGCGTCCGCCGTGATGAGCACGCGGGCCTCCGCGTCGTTCACCCGGTCGCGCACCGACTCGGCGGAGAAGCCGCCGAAGATGACCGAGTGCACCGCGCCGATGCGGGCGCAGGCCAGCATCGCGATCGCCGCCTCGGGAATCATGGGCAGGTAGATCGCCACCCGGTCGCCCTTGCGGACGCCGAGTCCCTTGAGCGCATTGGCCGCGCGCCGCACCTCGCGAGCGAGGTCCCAGTAGGTGAGCACTCGGCGGTCGCCCGGCTCACCCTCCCAGATGAGGGCGGCCTTGTTACGGGTGGCCGTCGTGAGGTGACGATCGAGACAGTTGGCGGCGACGTTGAGCTGGCCGCCGACGAACCACTTC
>DASUXW010000141.1:0-9056 GCA_036377715.1 Gemmatimonadales bacterium | reverse complement strand
AGCATGGACTTTCACGCGGCGGAGATCGCGCCGAGCAAGTACTACGTGAACGTCATGCCGGGCGACTCGCTGCACTACCGCTTCGTCGCCCACGTGCCGGGCGCGTTCATGTATCACTGCGGCACCGCGCCCGTGGCGATGCACATCGCCAATGGGATGTACGGCGCGCTGATCGTGGATCCCGCTACCCCGCGGCCCAAGGCCCGCGAGCTCGTATTCGTGCAGAGCGAGTTCTACCTGACCTCGAAGCCCGCGGCCGACGGCACCGTCAGCCTCGACTGGCAGAAGCTGCTCGGCCAGGCGCCGGACCACATCGTGTTCAACGGACGGGCCGGCCAGTACGCCACCCACCCGATCGACGTCGAGCCCAACGAGCTGCTCCGCCTGTACCTGGTGAACGCCGGCCCCAACCGGATCAGCTCCTTCCACGTCGTGGGCGGGATTTTCGACCGCGTGTTCGAGGACGGCTCGCAGGCGAACCCGCTCAGGGGGGTGCAGACCGTCAACGTGCCGGTGGGCGGCGGGAGCATCTTCGAGATCCGTCTGCACGAGCCCGGCGACTACCCGTTCGTCACCCACGCCTTCGCCGACGCCACCAAGGGAGGCGTCGGCGTGCTGCGCGCCGGCAAACCGGGGGAGGTGGCAAGCACGAAGCCCATGGCGCACTGAGGCGCACTGACGCGAGGTCGCTAGCCGTGCCGGTGCGCCCCGGCGTTGGCGCAGCTCACCTTGGGGTTCCAAGGCGCGAAGATCCCGCTCTGGTTCTCCCGTCCCACCCAGATGTGCAGCCCCCACACGCCCGCCTCCGGTACCTGCGAGAACGCCTGGCCCAGCAGCGTCGGAGGCGCGGCCGTCGCCGGGTGATCGGTGAACGGCACGATGTACTCCACCCCCATGAACCGCAGCTCCCCGTTCTTCTCCGGCTCGTACAGCAGCAGCTCGGGCTGGAGCAGGTCCACCACCCCGCCGTCCTGGATGTACTGCAGGTTGCCGAAGTGGAGTCCCATCGCGCCCACCCCGGGCTGGCTCGGCAGGTCGGCCGACGTGAAGCAGGGGGTGACGGGGACGGACCAGCCGGCTGCCTGCGCCGCCTCGAAGCTGTGGAACGGCGCCACCAGACGGCGGAGCTGGGCGATCTGACTGGCTGTCGAGAAGCTGGCGGCCGCCTCGTTGGGCGCGAGGGTGCCCGCACGATCCTGGCAGGCGAGGAGGATGGTGGCTACACCGAGCATGATCGGGACACGAATGCGCATGGTACCCCCGGGTGAGAGATAGTGGCCTACATCCAGGGTATGCGGAATCCGCGGGCGCCACCGGACACGGCGAGGGGAAGGCATGTCCGTTCCGAGCCGGATCCTGCGCATTACCGGTTGTGGGAACAACCCAACCGAGGCACCAACGCGAAAGGATCGGACCATGCTCGTCAGGCTTCTGGCTCCCGTTGTGGTTACCGGCCTGGTACTGAACGCCGCCCCGGCCGGCGCGCAGGCGGTCACGCAGCACCTGGCTCTGGCCGCGGACAGCAACTTCATGCAGCTAGCCGGCAGCCTCGGCCTGCTCCAGGTGAAACTCGGCGCGCTGGCGGAGAAGAAGGGGTCGAGCCCTGTCGTGCGCGAGTTCGGCCGGCGAATGGTGGCCGACTACTCGCGGGCCAACGGGGAGCTCGCGGCCGGGGCCAGAGCGGCGGCCTATCCCGAGCCGGTCATGCTGCGGGAGCACAAGCAGATCCTCGACCGGTTCATCAAGACCGGCCGCTCATCGTTCGACAAGAAGTACATGGCCGCGATGATCGACCAGCACGGTGAGGCGGCGCGGCTGTTCCGGACGGAAGCCGAGCAGGGCAGGGTGGTGTCGCTCCGGCAGGTGGCGGCGCGGCTGCTCCCCACCGTGCAGCAGCATGTCAGCCTGGCGACGATGACGGCGGGCTCGATCGGCGCGGACGTCACCGCGACGGCCGAGGGAGCGCGGCCGGGATCTCCGGGGTCCGACTTCTAGATCCCGCCTGGTGCTCTGACATAGGGCGCCACCTGGTGGGCGACGGTCTTCCTGTCGCCCACCACCACGATCGTCATGCGGTCGGGCCGCAGGTGTCGCTGCGCCATCGCACGAACCTGCTCGGGCGTGATCGCCAGCACGCGCTTCACGTATTCGGTGAGATACGAGTCGGGCAGCCCCTGGACGTCCACGAACTGCAGCTGGCCGATCACGCCCAGCCGGCTGCTGTTCTGCACGGCGAAGATGCCGGCCAGGTTCCGCTCGATGCCGTGCAGCTCCGCCTGGGGAGGCGCTTCCGAGCGGAGCCGCTCGATCTCGCCGAAGATCTCCTTGAGCGAATTGCCGGTCTCGCTCGTCGTCACGTCCGCCTGTTCGGCCCAGTACGACTGGCGGTAGAAGTTGGTCACCGAGCTGAACGGCGAGTAGCTGTACCCCTTCCGCTCGCGGATGTTGGTGGTGATGCGGGAGCCGAACGCACCGCCCAGCAGACCGTCGGTCACCTGGAGCGCGACGTAATCCGGCTCGACCGGATCGGGCACCGGGAGGCCGAGCATGATGGTGGACTGCACGGCGCCGGGCCGGTCGATCAGCGTGAGCGAGCGGGTCATCCGGGGCTTGGGCACCGGGCGGACCGAGGGCCGTCCCGGAGCCCAGCTCCCGAACGCCTCGCGGATGGCGGCCTCCGTCGCCGCTGCGTCGAACACGCCGGCGACGTAGAGGTGCGCCCGCCGGGCGCCGAAGTTGGCCGCGTGAAACGTCCGCACCTGATCGATGGTGAACCCCTGTACCGTGCGCTCGCTCGGGAACACGCGCCCGTACGGGTGGTCGCCGTACAGCACCGAGCGGAAGCGATCCTGGGCGATGGGCTGCGGCTGGCTCTTCTCGATCGAGAGCGCCCGGAGCTGGTCCGCCTTGATGCGCGCGAGCTCCGAAGAGGGGAGCAGCGGGTTCCGGGCGACGTCCGCCACCAGCCGGACCATGCCGGCCGCGTGCTCGGCCAGCACCTCGCCGCCGATCGTGGTGAGCTCGCTGCCCGCGTCCACGTCCAGGCTGCCCCCCATCCCCGCCACCTCGTCAGCCAGCGCCGCGGCGCTCCGGGTCCTGGTCCCCTCCTCCATGAGCGCGGCGGTCAGATCGGATAGGCTCACCTGGTCCGCGCGCTCGTTGATTCGCCCGGCCTGCACCGCCAGCGTGACGGCCACCTTCGGCACGCGGCCGAACGGCACCAGCGTCACCGCCATGCCGTTCGGAAGTGTGAGCTCGCGGATCGCGGGGAGTCGGAAGTCCTTGGGCGGTCCGACGGGCGGCGGGGATTGCTTCTGCGCCAGCGCGCCCGAGGCGCTCGCGAGCGAGAGGGCGCCGGCCAGCAGCAGTGCCGTCATGGCTCGTGTGGCGGTCATGGCCGGCCTCCGTTGGCGGCCCGCGTCGCGCCCGGCCCGGCCGGCACGACGGTCAGGATGGTCCGGTTGCTCGGCGCCAGATAGGTGCGCGCGGTCTCGAGCACCACCTGCGGGGTGATTTTGGCGAACTCGCTCTCGAGCCGGTTGATCCGCCCCGGATCGTCGTCGAACAGCGCGAACGAGGCCAGCAGGTTGGCGCGTCCGAACCCGGAGAACTGCTCCATCTCCGAGTACAGGCTCGATCTGAGCTTGGTCACCGCGCGCGCCAGCACTGCGGACGCCACCGGCCGGGTCCGGAGCGGCTCGATCGCCGCGGCGAACGCGGCGATGAGCGAGTCGGCCGGCTTGTCGTTGTCGTAGAACGCCGTCACTTCCCACAGCATCGGCCCGTCGTAGTCGTACATGCTGCCCAGCCCGTAGTTGATCCCCGCGTTGACCTCGCTCGCCAGCCCGCGCTTCCGCACTACCTCGTCGTAGAACCGGCTGTCCCGGCCCTGCCCCAGAATCTGGTCGAGCAGCCCGAAGGCGTACCACGCCGGCGTATACCGGTCGGGCACATGGTAGGCGAGGCCGATGGCGGGCCGCGGCGCCAGCGAGTCCACCTGGGAAAACCGCTTCTCGGTAGTCTGCTTCGGTTCGCGCAGATCCGGTCTCGGCGGCTGCGGCGCCGGCGGAACCGGCCCGAAGTACTGTTGGATCCAGCCACGCACCTCCGCTGGGTCGAAGTCGCCGGTGACCACGAGCGCGGCGTTGTTGGGGGCGTAGTAGGTGCGGAAGAACGAGGCGGCGTCGTCGAGGGTGGCGGCGTCCAGGTCGGCCAGGTCACCGTAGAAGTTGTGGGCGTTGTACCAGTTGGTGTTGGCGCGCATCGGCAGGTCGATCCAGGGAAAGCTGCCGTACGGCTGGTTGAGCACGTTCACCCGCACCTCGTTCTTCACCACGTCGCGCTGGTTATTCAGGTTGCTGGTGTCGATCGCCAGGCCGCGCATCCGGTCGGCTTCGGCCCAGAGAATGGTGTTGACGGCGTTGGAAGGGATCACCTGGTAGTAGTTGGTGAAGTCGAACCGGGTGGACCCGTTGAGCAGGCCGCCGTTCTGCTCGACCAGCTTCACGAACTCGAACTTGCCCAGGTTGCGCGAGCCCTGGAACATCAGGTGCTCGAACAGGTGGGCGAACCCCGTACGGTCCCTGGGCTCGTTGCGGAAGCCGATGTTGTAGTAGACCGCGACGACGGCGGTTGGGGCGGTGGTGTCGCGCGAGAGCACGACCTTGAGACCGTTGGGGAGCTTGTAATAGTCCACGGGCACCGTGAAGCCGGGCGGCGGAGCCTGCTGCCCCGGCGAGGGTGCGGCGGCCGCGGCGAGGCCGGCGAGCGCCAGGGCGAGCGAGGGGTACGGGGCAGGACGAACCATCCAGATCCTCCGGCAGCCGCGGAAGCGGCGAGCGTTGGGGCCTGCACATAAGACTACGGATCGGGTCGCCGGGTTTCACGAGCTCCCGATCCCGAGCTCCGCTCCGCGGCGCCCGCATCAACATTCGCGGGCCGTGCCGTTATAGAGGTGGGGCAATTGCCCTGCAGATCCCTCCGTCCGGCGACTCACGAGGACCACATGCGCTCCGCTCCGTCGTTCGCTTCCCTCGTCGTGCTGGCCGCGCTGGCCGCCACCCCCACCGGCGGTCAGGCCCAGGCCGGGCACGTTACGCTCAGCCCCCGGTTCGGGACCCTCGGCATCGGCGCCGAAGCGGCGGTCAGCCTCTCGCGTCACCTCGCCGCCCGCGCCGGCTTCAACTACTTCAGCCTGAGCCGGGAAGAGGGCATCGAAGGCATCAGCTACGACCTCCGGCCACGGCTGCAGACCGTGCCGCTGCTGCTCGACCTGCGCCCGACGGCCGGCGCGTTCTACCTCTCGGCTGGCGTGATCATCAACGGCAATCGGGCGGCGGGCGACGGCGTTCTTGGTGAGGGCGTACAAATCGGCGAGCACGACTACACCAGCGCGCAAGTGCGCTCGCTTTCGGGTACGATGGACTTCCGCGGAGCCGCGCCCTACGCCGGCCTGGGCTTCAACGGCGCGCTCACCGGCAGCGGGAGAGTCGGCGTCGGGTTCGAATTCGGGGTCATGTTCCACGGCCGGCCGCGCGCGCGTCTGGAGGTGGCGAGCCCGCTCACGGGCGATGCCGCGGCGCAACTCGAGGCCGACCGCCGACTGGAGCAGCGGGAGATCCAGGACGAGCTCGACGACCTGCCCGGCGTCGTGGCCTTCTATCCTGTGCTGGAGTTCGGGCTGAGCTTCCGGGTCAGGTGACCGACCCGCGTACGACTAGGGATCCGGTCGCCGGGTCTCACGAGCTCCCCACCCCCAGGTCCTCCATCCCCACGTCGGCGTCCGACAGCACGCGCCGGATCGCGATGGTGAGCGGGATCGCCAGCAGCGCGCCGACCGGTCCGAGCAGATAGGCCCACACCAGCAGCGAGAGCAGCCCGACGATGGGCGGGAGATCGAGGCCGCTCAGCATGAAGCGCGGCTTCACCAGGTTGTCCACTACGAAGTTGAGCACCAGGAAGGTCGCGAGCACGAGCAGCGCCCGCTGCCAGCCATGCTCCAGCAGCGTCAGGAGCACCGGCGGAATGACCGACAGGATGATGCCGACGTTGGGCACGAAGTTCATGACGAAGGCGAGCACCGCCCAGACCAGCGCGAGATCGGTCCCGATGATCAGCATCAGGACATAGACCATGACCGAGAAGGCAAGGCCGGTGAGTGCGGTAATGCCGAGATACTGCCGGACGTCGCGCGCCACCCGCTCGACCGTTCCTCTCGGCTGGCTCATCCGTTCCCTCACGCTCCGCTCGGCCAGAAAGAACGCCACGATCAGGATTAGCAGCAGCGCCTGGCTCAGGACCCGGCCCAGCCCCGACAGGAGCCCGGCCGCGAGCCCCAGCAGGCGGTTCGGGTCCACCAGGTCGAGCGAGAGCACATGCTCGGGCTCGATCCCCCGGGCCGTCAGCAGGCTCTCGAGCTGCTGGCGCAGGAACTGGGCGCGGTCCTGGTAGTGGGGGAGTACCTGGAGCAGCCGGGTGCCGGAGAGTCCCAGGATCGCGAGTAGCGCGAGCAGTCCGCCCACCAGGAGCAGGGTGGTGAGCACGACCGCGAGCGCCGGCGCCACTCCCCGCCGGCGCAGCACCTCGAACGCCGGGACCACCGTCAGCGTGAGTAGCATCGCGAGCAGGATGCTGTTGAGGACCTGGGCTGCCTCGCGAACGCCGGCCGCGATGATGACCAGCGCGGCGGTGGCGATGAGGAGGCGGTAGCGGGCGTCGGAGCGGGGCGCCGGAGTGGTGGACATGGGGACCAAGCTTGCGGGACGGTTCGGGAGTGTCAAACCGGGGCGAGCCGCCGGAGCGCCGGCCCCAGCTCCGCGAGCGATTCGATGGGCTCCACGCCGCCCCCTTCCAGTTGGCTGCCGAGCTTCCGGGTCCCCGCACCACCCAGCAGCAGGACCACGTCTGACGGCAGGGCGGCGCGGATCTCCCGCAGGGCCGCGAGGAGTCCCCGCGCGTCATCGGTGTGGACGATGCTGAGTGCCGCGGCCTTCGCGTGGGCGGCGTCGCGACCACGAGCTGGTGCTCGGCGCCACGGTTCGGATAGGCGGCGAGCAGCCCGCCGAGCAGCCGGCGGAACACCGCGCTCGCCATGTGCTCCTGCGCGACCGAGACCGAGCGCTCGACCCACCCGTCCCCGATCTCCTCCAGCGTCGGCGCCGCCACCTTCTCCAGGAACTCCTGGCTGACCACCCATCGGGCCGCCGCGGCGCAGGACGCGGCCCCGCGGGTGACCATCGAGGGACGCGCGGGTCTCAACGTTCCCACCTTCGACATCTCCGACGCCGTGGACGCGGGGCCCAGCGTGGGCCTCGGGGGGGCGGTGCAGGTCCGCCCGCGTCTGTACCTGCTGGGCGACGTGGACCTGGGCTTCCATTCCGGTGCGGACCTGCCCGGCGGTGCCGAGGGCCCCGACGTGAAGGTCTACCATTATATGGCCAAGGTCGGTTACGGGTTGCTGTCGGCCGGAAGCTCACCGTGGTCGGTGATCGTGAACGCCGGTGTCGGCGCGCTGACCTTCGATCCGGACGGCGCAGCGTCCATTGGCTACCGGCTGACGCCCCGGGTCTCGCTGCTCCTGAGCCCGCAGGGCGACATCGCGTTCACCAAGGATGACGAGCTGGGCACCGACAACGCCCGGGTGTGGCCGTTTACGGCCGGGGTTCGCCTGGGGCTCTGACGGTCGGTCGCCCGCTGTCCACCCCTGACCGCCCGCGCCCCCTGGCCCTCGCCCGTTCGCCCCGTAGCTTAGGGCTGTGTCCCCTTCGTACCACGAGGTCTACGCCCGCTGGCGCGCCGACCCCGAAGGCTTCTGGGCCGATGCGGCCGAGTCGGTGCACTGGTTCCGCCGCTGGGACGCCGTGCTCGACCGCTCCCGCGCGCCGTTCTACCGCTGGTTTCCCGGCGCCGAGACCAACACCTGCTACAACGCCCTCGACCGTCACGTCGAGGGCGGCCGGGCCGACCAGGTCGCCCTGATCCACGACAGCCCGGCCACCTCGAGCGTCCGCAGCTACACCTACCGCGAGCTGCGCGACGAGGTCGCCCGGTTCGCGGGCGTGCTGGCGGCGCAGGGGGTCGGCCGCGGCGACCGGGTCGTGATCTACATGCCCATGATCCCCGAGGCCGTGATCGGGATGCTGGCCTGCGCCCGCCTCGGCGCGATCCACTCGGTGGTGTTCGGCGGGTTCGCGTCGCCCGAGCTGGCGAGCCGGATCACGGACGCCCGGCCCAAAGCCATCCTGAGCGCATCGTGCGGCATCGAGATCAACCGGGTGGTCCCCTACAAGCCGCTGCTCGACCGGGCGATCGAGCTGGCCGGCGTGAGCCCGGAGTGCTGCATCATCGTCCAGCGCCCCGAGGCACGGGCTGACCTGGTGCCCGGCCGCGACCGCGACTGGCGCGAGCTCGCGGCCGGAGCGCGCCCCGCCGACTGCGTCCCGGTTCCGGCCACCGACCCGCTCTACATCCTCTACACCTCGGGCACGACCGGGAAGCCCAAGGGAATCGTGCGCGACAACGGCGGCCACCTCGTCGCGCTCCACTGGACCATGCGGAACATCTACGGCGTCGAGCCGGGCGAGGTCTGGTGGTCGGCGTCCGACGTGGGCTGGGTGGTGGGCCACTCGTACATCGTCTACGCCCCGCTGTTCCACGGCAACACGACGGTGCTGTACGAGGGGAAGCCGGTCGGCACGCCCGACGCCGGGGCGTTCTGGCGGGTGATCGCGCAGCACGGCGTCCGCGCGCTCTTCACGGCGCCGACCGCGTTCCGCGCCATCAAGCGCGAGGATCCCGAGGGCGAGCATATCGGCTGCTACGATCTCTCGAACTTCCGCACCCTGTTCCTGGCCGGCGAGCGCTGCGACCCGCCGACGCTCGAGTGGGCCGAGCGGCGGCTGGGCGTGCCGGTGATCGACCACTGGTGGCAGACCGAGACCGGCTGGCCGGTCGGCTGCAACTGTGTCGGGCTCGGCCTCCTCCCGGTCAAGCCCGGGTCGTGCTCGGTGTCGGTGCCGGGTTGGGACGCGCAGGTGCTGGACGACCAAGGCCGCGAG
>DASUXW010000140.1:0-4012 GCA_036377715.1 Gemmatimonadales bacterium | reverse complement strand
CAGGGCGTGCCGGCCCGAGTGCTTGCCGAGCACCAGGGTCGAGCGCGGGATCCCCACCGTCTCGGGGCGGATGATCTCGTAGGTGAGCCCGTTCTGCAGCATCCCGTGCTGGTGGATGCCCGACTCGTGGGCGAAGGCGTTGCGGCCCACGATCGCCTTGTTGGGCTGCGGGAAGCTGCCGGTCAGGTAGCCCAGGAGCTGGCTCGTGCGGTAGATCTCCCGGCTGTCCACGTTGCAGCGGAAGCCCAGGGCCGGCCCGCGCACGTGGCTCGCCATCACCAGCTCCTCGAGCGCGGCGTTCCCCGCCCGCTCGCCGATCCCGTTGACGGTGCATTCCACCTGGCGCACGCCGGCTGCGATCGCCGCGAGCGAGTTGGCCACCGCCAACCCGAGGTCGTCATGGCAGTGCGCGCTCAGTACCACGCGCTCGACGCCGGGCACCCGCTCCTGCACCATGCGGAACATCCGGCCGTACTCGTCAGGCATCGCGTACCCCACCGTGTCGGGGAGGTTCACGGTGGTGGCGCCTTCGTGGATTGCCATCTCGACCATGCGGCAGAGGAAGTCGGGGTCGGTGCGGCTCGCGTCCTCCGCCGAGAACTCGACGTCGTCGGTGTACCGGCGCGCCTGGCGGATGGCCGTGCGGGCGCGCTCCAGCACGTCCTCGCGCGTGCTCCGGAGCTTGTCCTTGATGTGGAGGTCGGAGGTCGAGATGAAGACGTGGAGCCGGCCGCGCGCCGCCCCGCCGATCGCCTCGCCGGCGAGCTCGATGTCGCGCTCGTGGCAGCGCGCCAGCGCGGCGATGACGGGGCGCCGCACCTCGGCGGCGATCTGCTGGACACTGCGGAAATCCCCCTCGGATGCCGCGGGAAACCCCGCCTCCAGGATGTCCACTCCCAGCGCGTCGAGCTGCCGGGCCAGCCGGAGCTTTTCCTCGGGCGAAAGGCTGTTGCCGGGCGCCTGCTCGCCGTCGCGCAGGGTCGTGTCGAAGATCAGCACATCGTGGAGTGACATACGGTGTCGGGCTCGTCGCAAAGGGTGAAAACGAAGGCGCCGCGGACTGCTGGGTCCGCGGCGCCGGGGCATCGATCGAGACTTACCGTCTCATGCTGCTCGTGGCACGCCGCGGACCGCTTGCCCAATAAGGAGCAGGAGGCCAAGGAGGACGACGAGAAGTACGAGCGTGAGCGGCATGGAATCCCGATCGGAGGTATGTACCCCCGGACGAGTTTCGCCCGGGGAGACACAGGCTAACCAGCGGTGGGCACGGCTGTCAAGGGCGGCAACTCGAGGCCCGAGCCCCGCTTGACATATTCACCACCGTGCATAATAATCCGGCCATGAGCGCCGCTCGACTTAATCCGGTCACCGTCCTCGCCATTCTCGCCAGCTCCAGGGGAGCGACCGGGTGAGCGTACGCTGTTGCGCATGACCCCGGCCCGCTCCCAGACGGAGCGGGCTTTTTCTTGTCCCGCATCGGCCTCTCCGGCCTCGCGGGCTCACACCGCAGGAGGCACCATGGCCGCCACTGGGCAGCGGATCCACCCGGCCGGTTCCCGTCCCCGTCCCTCCGACCCGCGTCACGCGGCGACGCCCGCGTCCGAGGCGCTCGACCCGTCCCGTGAACACGATGCCTGCGGGGTGGGCTTCGTGGCTCGGGCCTCGGGAGCGCGCTCGCACGAGGTCGTCGCGATGGCGCTCGAGGCGGTGGCGCGCGTCGCGCACCGCGGCGCCGCCTCGACCGACAACTCGGGGGACGGCGCCGGCCTCCTGACGCAGATCCCCCATCGCCTGTTCTACCGCGACGCATACCGCCTGGGCCTCCACCTGCAGCCGGGGCTGCCGTTCGGCGTCGGCGTCTTCTTCCTGCCGCAGGAGCCCGACGCCCTCGGCCAGTCGGTCGTCATGATCGAGGCGGTGCTCGCGGAGGACGGGATCCCCTTCCTCGGCTGGCGTGACGTCCCGACCAACCCGACCGCGCTCGGGCCCACGGCGTCGGCGTCGTGCCCCGTGATCCGGCAGGTGCTGGTGGGCCGCCCCGCGCTCGCGGCCGACGACGAGCAGTGGGAGCGGGCGCTGTACCTCGCACGACGAGAGATGGAGCGGCGGGCGGAGGAGCGCGGGCTGCCCGGCTTCTACGTCTGTTCGTTCTCCTGCCGGACCATCGTCTACAAGGCGCTGCTCACCGGGACACAGCTCCCGGCCTTCTACACCGACTTCCGCTTCCCGGAGTACGAGAGCGCGATCGCCGTCTTCCACCAGCGCTATTCCACCAACACGCTTCCGAGCTGGCCGCTGGCGCAGCCATTCCGGCTGCTGGCGCACAACGGCGAGATCAATACCCTCTGGGGCAATCGCAACGCCATGACCATGCGCCAGCCAATGCTCGCCTCGCCGGTGTGGGGCGAGCGGATCGAGCGGCTGCGCGAGGTGATCTGGCGCGACGGGAGCGACTCGGCGAGCCTCGACAACGCGATGGAGCTGCTCACCCGCTCGGGCCGCGACGTAGTGCACTCGGCGATGATGATGGTCCCGCAGGCGTGGGAGAAGTATCCCGACGTGGACCCGGCGGTGAAGGCGTTCTACGAGTATCACCAGTGCGTGCTCGAGCCGTGGGACGGCCCGGCCGCGATCGCCTTCAGCGACGGGGTGCTGTGCGGCGCCTCGGTGGATCGGAACGGGCTTCGGCCGTCGCGCTACAAGATCTGCCGCGACGGGCTGGTGGTGGCCGGCTCCGAGGTGGGGCTGGTGGACCTCGACCCGCGCGAGGTGGTGGAGTGCGGCAAGGTCGGGCCGGGCGAGGTGCTCGTGGTGGACACGAGACGCGGCGAGGTGATCCGGAACCTCGACGCGAAGCGGGAGGTGGCCGGTCGGCGGCCGTACGCCCGCTGGGTGGCGCGCTACATGGCGACGCTGGTGCCCGACCCCGCACGCGTTCCCCCGGTCCACGCGGGCGATCCGCTGGCCCGCGCGCAGCGGAGCTTCGGCTACGGCTTCGAGGACCTCCGCCTGGTGCTCGAGCCGATGGGCGGCTCCGGCGCCGACCCGATCTGGAGCATGGGCGACGACACCCCGATCCCCCCGCTCGCCGCGCTGCCCCAGAGCCTCTACGCCTACTTCCGGCAGCGGTTCGCGCAGGTCACCAACCCGCCGATCGACTCACTGCGCGAGTCCATGGTGATGTCGCTCCGCATGCACCTCGGCCGGCGCGGCTCGCCGCTGCTCGAGCGGCCGAGCTACGCGCGCATGCTCCGGCTGGAGCATCCCGTCATGCTCCCCGCCGAGATGGCCGCGCTCCGGAACGTGGCCGGGTTTTCGACCGTCACGCTGGACGCGGTGTGGGACGTGTCACGCGGGGTGGACGGACTCCGGCCCGCGCTCACCTCGCTGCGCCGCGCCGCCGAGCGGGCGGCGCGGCGCGGCGCCCGTATCCTCATCATCAGCGATCGGGCCGCGGACGAGCGGCACGCGCCGATCCCGCTCCTCCTGGCGCTGGGCGTCGTGCGCCAGCATCTGGTGCACACCGGGCTTCGGGCCCGCGTGGGGCTCGTGGCCGAAGCCGGGGACGCTTTCGACATCCACCACTTCGCCACGCTCATCGGCTACGGGGCGGAGGCGGTGCACCCGTGGCTGGCGTTCGATACGCTGGACGCCCTGTTCGATCCATCGCGCGAGCTCTCCCGGCGCGAGCGCGAAAGCGCCGAGGCGCGGCCGACGGCCGCCGAGGCGCGCACCCGGTTTCGCGCCGCGGCGGAGAAGGGGCTGCTCAAGATTCTCTCCAAGATGGGAATCTCGACGCTGAGCTCGTACTGCGGCGCCCAGATCTTCGAGGTGCTGGGGCTGGGCCACGAGGTGATCGACACCTGCTTCGAGGGAACGGCCTCGCCGATCGGCGGGATCGGCTTCGAGGAGATCGCGGAGGACGTGCTCGAGCGCCACCGCGCGGCGTACGGCCCCGCGGACTCCGCCGCCGCGCTGCCGGACCACGGCCGCGTGCGGTTCCGCAAGGACG
>DASUXW010000139.1:0-7153 GCA_036377715.1 Gemmatimonadales bacterium | reverse complement strand
GGGACCTCGCTGAGCTCGTGGATCAGCGCTTCGGTGATGCCGTCCGCCAGGTAGCCGAGCGAGTCGCCGCCGCCGCGCTGGTCGAAATACATCACGGCGATGTGGTTCGCATCGAAACCCTCGGCGGTGGCCGCGGACCCGGGCGCGCCCTTGTGGACCATCTTCCAGGCCCCGAACCCGATCCCCGCCATCAGCACCAGCGCCCCCGCCGCGAACGACCAGAACTTGACCCCGCCCTCGCGAAACGCGGCCGCCGCCATTTCGACCGGCGTCCGCCGCTCGACCGGGACCTCGCGCGAGCTGCTCCGCCGGGTATGGCCGCCGCTCCGCTGCCCGGATGCCCGGCGCGCTCCCGACACCGCGCGCCGCTGCGCGGTTCGGGCCACCGCCGCTTCGGCCTCGACGTCGGCAAGCGCGGCGGCAAACTCCTTCATGGTTTGGTAGCGGTCCGCCGGCGTCTTCTCCAGCGCCACCATGACCGCGTCCTCGACCTCGTCGGGCACCGAGGCGCGCACCACCTGCAGGCTGGGCACCGACTCCATCGAGTGCCGAGCCATGATCGCCATCGAATTGGGGCCGGTGAACGGCGGTTGCCCGATGAGCAGCTCGTACAGCACGCAGCCCAGGCTGTAGACATCACTCCGGGCATCCACGTGGTCGCTGCCGAGCGCCTGCTCCGGGCTCATATAGTGCGGTGTGCCCACCGCCATCCCCGTCTGGGTCAACCTCTCGCCGCCGGCCTCGACCGCGCGGGCGATCCCGAAGTCGGCCACCAGTGCGTGACCACCCAGGAGCAGGATGTTCTCGGGCTTGATGTCGCGATGGACGATCCCGTGCTCATGCGCGTACTGCAGCGCTTCGGCGGACTCTCGGACGATCTGCAGCGCGTCGAAGAGCGGGAGCTGCTGCTCCTTGTTCAGCCGATCGCGGAGCGACTCGCCCTCGACGAACGGCATTACGTAGTAGAGGAGCCCGTTCGCCTCGCCCGAGTCGTAGAGGGCCAGGATGTTGGGGTGCTGCAGGTTGGCCGAGACGCGAATCTCGCGGAGGAACCGGTCGGCGCCGAGTGAGACCGAGAGCTCGGGCCGCAGCACCTTGATGGCGACGGTGCGCTCGTGCTTGAGGTCGCGGGCGCGGTAGACGGTGGCCATCCCGCCCTCGCCGACCTGGCGCTCGACGTCGTAGCGGTCCCCGAGCGCTGAACGGAGCGGGGCGAGCGGATCGGTCACCGGCGTGCCTTGAGGGAGCAGAACGTGAAACTAAGTAGTCGGCGGGCGCAGCGCCACGCGCAAGCCCGTGCGGGGTCGCGCGTTCGGGGGTCTAGCCGACCATGACGGACGCCAGCGCCTCGCGTATCGCGGTCGCCGTCTGCCACCGCTCCTCGGGCGCCTTGGCCAGTGCGCGAGCCAGGCCGGCCGCCAGGTCGGCCGGCACCGCGGGGCGAATGGCCCGGAGATCGGGCGGCGGCTGGGTCAGATGCATCTGCAGCACCACCGCCTCGTTCCGGTGAACGAACGGCGGCTGCCCCGCCAGACATTCGTACAGCACACAGGCCAGCGAGTAGATGTCGCTGCGGAGATCGATCTCCTTGAGCGCGGTGATCTGCTCTGGGCTCATATAGGTCGAAGTGCCTACCGCGATCCCCGACCGGGTGAGCCGGTCGCTGCCCGAGGCCCATACCGCGCGAGCGATGCCGAAGTCGAGCAGCACCGCGCCCTGCGGGGAGATCACGACGTTCTCCGGCTTCACGTCGCGATGGATGATCCCGTGCCCGTGCGCGTGCTCGAGCGCGTCCAGCAGATCGTCCGCGAGCCGCAGGGTATCGGCGATGGAGAGCCGGCTCTGCTGCGCCAGCGCCTCGCGCAGCGTGGCGCCCTCGACGTACGTCATGACGTAGTACACCAGCCAGTCGCGCTCGCCGGAGTCGAGCAGGTGCGCGATGTGGGGATGATCCAGCTGCGACGCCAGCTTGATCTCGCGCAGGAACCGGTCGGCCGCGACGCTGACGAGGAGCTCGGGGTGCAGGATCTTGAGCGCGACCGGCTCTCCCCCCGGCTTGCGAGCCAGAAAGATCCGGGCATTCCCGCCTTTGCCGATTTCCCGTTCGACCTCGTACTGCCCCTGGAAGGCCTGCCTCACGAGGGCCAGCATGTCACGGCGGATGGCCCCTCCCCTGTGTGGGATACTCCAATGGTTGCAGCATGGGGCGGGCGGCGCAAGCGGGCGGACAGACGGACGGACGGACGGACAGACGGAAGGACGGACAGTGACAGCACACCGCGGCGGTGTGCCGTTTCGGTCGGTCTGTCCGTCCGCCCGTCCGTCCGTCCGTCTGTCCGTCCGTCCGTCTGTCCGTCCGCCTACAACAGCAGATCCGTCCGCACCCGCTTCCTCACCCCCCACCACAGCGCGCCCCAGAGATTCGATTCCCTGAGCGTCACGCTGGCCTCGCCGGTCATGCCGGTGCGGCGAAGGTCGAGGGCATGAAGGCCGATGCGCGCTTCGACCGTGCCGGTGTCGGCCGAGGACTGGGCGACGCCCGTGACGTGGGCGTGCAGGGCTCCGCCGTCGGAGTAGAAGACCAGGCGCGCGGGCTGGCCCGGCCGGACCCGCGTGGCACCGGCGCCCTCGAGGGCGATGCGCACCTCGAGCGAGTCCGGCTGGCCCAGGTCCATCAGATGCTCGCCCAGACCTACCCACCGTCCGGTCAGCTCTTCAGGGCGATGGGTCATCACGACGCCAGCCGCCAGGGCGCGCAGGGTCAGGGCCTGGCGCAGGGTGGTCATCCCGTCGAGCCGTGCCTGCTCGGCGGCGCGCTCCGCGGCGATCCGGGCGACTTCGGCGGCGGCGCCGGCGGCCCGGGCCGACGTCTCCCGCGCGGCGAGCGAATCGGCGCGGCGTCCGGTGGCGAGCGCCTCGCGCTCGAGGTCGAGGTCGCGCACCTCGAGCAGCGGCATTCCGGGCGCGACGATGGTGCCTTCGCGCACGTAGACGCGCGAGACCAGCCCGCTGTCGGGCGCGGTGAGCGGCACCGACAGCGCCGGCGCGAGCGTGAACCTGCCCGTGACCGTGATCGGCCGGGGCACCAGCGCGCCGATGATCACGATGGCCCCGGCGACTGCCAGCGCGCGGTCGCGCAGACGCCGGGCCGCGGCCCGCGCCCGAAGCTCGCGCCACCCGGCCACCACGGTCTGCACCGCGCTCCGGATCGCGCCGCGCGACAGCAGCCACGCCGCCACCACGAACAGCACGCCGCCGGCGATGCCCAGCGCCTGGTCGAGCCAGCCGTAGACCACCCCGGCCACCATCAGCATGATCGAGGCGATGTACCACACCGCCAGCACCCCGTAGATCACGAAGATGCGCTGCTCGCGCTCGTCGGCCGCGGGCATCGGTATGTCGAGCCGGAACACCCGCGTCTTCACCAGCCAGCCCAGGTGCGCGAAGGCACGCTGGCGCAGGTTGGGGACCTCCAGGTAGTCGCTCAGCGCGAAGTAGCCGTCGAGCGGGATGAGCGGATTGGCGTTCATGACCACCGTGGTCACTCCGCCGATCAGCACCGCCGAGAGCGCGATGAGCGACACGAGGGTGCCCGGCTCGGCCGCCCACCACACGATGGCCGCAAGGCTCGCGGCCACGAGCTGGATCCACGAGCCCGCCGCCGTCACCCAGAGCCGCGCCTTGAGCTCGGGGAAGGTCCAGGCATCGTTCACGTTGCAGAAGAAGGCGGGCTCGAAGTAGAGCAGCATGGCGCCGATCTCGTGCACCTGCCCGCCGAAGTGCTTGCAGGTGTAGCCGTGGCCCAGCTCGTGGATCACGATGATGACGGTGCCCGTGCACCACATCGCCAGCAGCTCCCACCCGGAATAGCGGAAGTGGTACAGATCGCCCAGCGCCGTCGTGAGCTGGCCCCACTTGAGCGCGGCCACCAGGCAGTAGACCGCGAACAACAGCACCGAGACCACGATGAAGCCGCGGGTGAACATCCAGCGCAGATACGGGATGGTGCGGTCCATGAACAGGTCGGGATCGCCGACCGACCAGCGCAGCCGGAAGATGTCGCCCTTGAACGGGCTGGTGGAGAGCCGCTGCCGGCGTTGTGCCCGGAGGCGCTCCATTTGGAGCACGGTCCGCTCGCCCAGCGTCCGCTCCATGAGGCCCATCGCCTTGAGCTTCCCGGCGAAGCCCTCTACCGCCGCCGCCGAGACGCGGAGACCCGACGCCACCAGCTCCTCCGCGATCTCAGCCGGGGAGTGCGCGCCGTCGAACTGGCGGATGACGCGTACCTCGACCGGCCGGAACCGGAAATACTTGTGCGTCTTGGGATCCTTCAGGATGAAGCTCTGCTCGCCGCGGTAGGTCTGCTCCACCAGCGCGAGGTCTTCGCGGAGCTTCGGTGCGGCGCTCATGGCTCGGCGGGCACCACCTGCTCGCCCGCCGAGAGCCCGCTCAGCACCTCGACCCGGCCGTCGCCCAGATCGGAGCCGAGGGAGACCGCGCGGAGTGCGGTCCGGCCGTTCTCGCGTACCAGCGCGTAGCCGTCCCGGCTGACGGCGGCGGCCGGAATGGCCAGCACCGCCCGCTGCTGGGCGCCGAGCTGTACGGTGACGCTGCTGCCCGGCGTGAGCGAGGCGCCGCGCGCGAGCTGGAGCACCACCTCGCGCGTGCCGCTCGCGGGGTCGATCACCGGCGACGCCCGCACCACGCGGGCATCCGCGCTCCCCCCTCGCGCGGTGAGCACGCGCGCCTCGCTGCCGACCCGAATGCCGGCCGAGGCACTCTCCGGAACGTGCACGACGGCCAGCACCGGCGCGAGCGCGGTGATGCGAAACAGCGAATCGCCCGGGTTCACCATCCGCTGCACCCGCGCCATCCTCGCGGTCACCACACCGTCGAACGGCGCGAGGATCCGGGTCAGGTCGTAGTCGCGCTGCGCCTTCCGGAGCGCCAGCTCCGCGTCGCGATGCTCGAACTCCACCTGCTCCGAGTCGGCGCGGGTGACCACGCCCGCGGTCGCGAGGGCCCGCTGGCGGTCGACCCGCTGCGAGGCATTGGCGGTGCGGTCGCGCGCCTGCGCCAGCGCGATCTCCTGATCGGTGCTCTCGAGCCGGGCCAGCGACTGGCCCGCGGCCACGCGTGCCCCCATGTCCACCAGGATACTCTCGACGATACCCGACGAGCGCGCCACCACTGCCGCGTCGTGCTCGACGTAGAGCTGCGACGGCAGGCTGAGCGGGCGGTCCACGGTCGTGCTCTCGACCGTGACGGCGGCAGCGGTAGACGGAGCCGGAACGGTGGCCGCGGCGGCGGTGCGGATCGGCGGGGCGTCGCCGCCGCCGCAGGCGACGACGACGACGAGCAGCGGGAGGACATAGCGGGTCACGACCAGATCCTCCACCATAGGAGTCGCGCCCAGCGGGCCGGTGCCCGGACCAGCCGGGTGGCCGCGGACGCGGGATCGGTGAGCACGCGGACGTACGCGCCCATGCTCGGCTTGAGCACGCCGTCCGGGTTGGCCACGACCGCACGGACGGGGTAGCGCACCTCGCCGGCGGTGTCGGTCGGAACCGGTGCGACCGAGCGCACCCGGCCGCTGAAGGTGCGCTGCGGCATCGCGGTCACGCGGAGCCGCACCTCCTGGCCCGGCCGGACCCGGCCGATGTCCTGCTGAGCCACCCCGAACTCGAGCTCGAGCGAGTCGGTGCGTCCGAGCGCGAGGAGCAGGTCGCCTTCTTCGAGCGAGCTTCCGACCCGCTCCTCGACGTGGGGTGTGAGGACGACGCCGCCGACCGGGGCGCGCAGAGTGGTAAGCTCGATCTCCTCGTTCAGCAGCGCGACTTCCCGCCGGAGCGCGTCGGCGCGGGTGCGCTGCAGCCGTTCTTCGGATGCGTCGCCGCGGCTCGCGGCGAGCGCGGCGAGTCGGTCGGCCGAGGCTGCCTCGGCGGCGGTAGCCTCGCGATCGGCCTGGAGGCTGGTGGCGCGGAGGAATGCGACCGGCGTGCCGCGCGCCACCACGCTGCCCTCGGCGACCGGCACCCGCTCCACCACACCGGCCACCAGGGCGCGCACCGGCATGTAGGAGACGGCGCGGAAGGTCGCTCCCTCGCCCCGGACGCGGAGCGGCCAGCGCACCAGTACCAGGAGCGCCAGGGCCAGCGCCGCCGCGGCTGCGTAGATCTGGATGCGGCGCCTGGGCATCGCTCGCAGCGCCTGGCGCTTTGCCGCGAGCGCGCCGAGCGCGTCCACCATGGGCACCTGGTGATAGAGCTGGGCGTTGCGGAGCGCCACGGCTGTCTGGTTGGCCAGGATCGCCGCGACCTCGCGCTGCGTGGGCGTGGCGAAGTCCACCGTCCCCGACTCGAACACGAGCACGCCCAGCACCCCTTCTTCGTCCTTGAGCGGGAGGTAGAGCCCGCTCTCGACGCCGTCGGTCTCGAGGTCCTGGCCGAAAATGGTGACGAACATGCGCTCGGCGTCGGAGCCCGGCGCGACTCGCTCGCTCAGGTAGAGCGGCTGACCCCGTCCGGCCGCCCACTCGGCCCGGGCGACCAGGTCCTGCAGCTTCGGGTCCTTGGGATCGACGGTCTCCTCGCCGGCCACCGCGCGCACGTCGCAGCGGCCCTTCTCGTAGAGCGCCACCGCCGCGCGGTCGAACGGCAGCGCGCGCGAGGCGAGGTTCACCACCGACTGCAGCACCCGGTCGAGATCGAGGGTGGCGGTGATCTCACGGCTGATGTCGAGCAGCACGGCCAGGTCGCCGGCGCGCTTCTCGGCGGTGTGGAGCTGCGCGTTGCGGAGGGCGAGGGCACCGGCGGCGGCGAGCCCTTCGAGCAGCTCGCGGTCGCCCGCGTCGAAGGTGCCGGCGCCGCCATGCTTGTTGCTGACCTGGATTGCGCCGACCGTGAGTCCGTTGGCCACCATCGGGGTCGCCATGACGTCGCTGGCGAGCCCGTTGTTGGAGGCATCCATCTCGGCCTGGAAGCGCGGGTCGGCCACGGCATGGGTGACGACGGTGGTGTGCTGGCGCTGGGCCACGTCGCCGACGAATCCGCTGCCGAGCGGGACCTCCGCGCCCACGAGCTGCTGCCCCCGGCCGCCAACCGCGATCCGGCAGCGCAGCACCTCACCGTGGGCGATCCAGATCGAGCCACCC
>DASUXW010000138.1:0-6591 GCA_036377715.1 Gemmatimonadales bacterium | reverse complement strand
TTCAGGCCTGCGGATACACCGGAGCGCGCAGGCGCGACGCCAGGGCGCGCATCCTGGACAGGTACTCCGGCCGGCACTCCCGCTCCAACAGATAGAAGGCCCATCCCCGCTCCACGTAGACGTGTGTCAGCTCGGCCACCGTGGTGTCGAGCCGAAGCTCGCCGCCGAGGTACAGCTCGAGAATGTTGGAGAGTCGATCGGTCGGCATGCGGCTACTCCTCGTCGCACCGGCGGCAGTCGAGCGTGGTACCGAGCCGGCCGTGCCGGCCTTCGGGTGTCACCACCCAGGGACGCACCTGCCATGGCGGGTCGTGGCGGACGTGCTGCGTGTGGCCGCATTCGAGCTCGGCAACCCAGTGCCGCTCCTCGTCCTGATGAAAGCCGGTGATCCTGCGATTCACGTCGGCGCTCGCCGGTTCGGTTTGCGGTAGGCGTGCTGGGTCTTGGTCCGTACGTATCCCAGCCGCTCGTAGAAGGGATGCGATCCGGTCCGCGCGACGTTGCTGCGGACCGCGATCTGCTCGAGCCCTCGCGAGGCGGCCCACCCCTCGACCGCAGCCACGAGCCGGCGGCCGATCCCCTGCCCCCGGCACGCCTCGTCCACCACGAGCCCGAGGATCTCGCAGCGCCGATCCGACTCGAGCAGGTCCTGCTCGGCGCCATGGATCCAGCCCACCACCTGGCCCTCCGGCACGAGCTCGGCGACCAGCACGACGTTGTCGTCCCGCGCCAGCAGGCGCTCCAGACGGCGCGCGATCGTGTCGCCGGAGACAGGGTAGCCCAACTCCCCGCTCAGCTCGGCCAGCCGCCCGGCGTCCGAGGCCGAAGCCGCACGGATCGTCGGCGCGCCGAAGCCGCTCCCACTCACGCCGCGTGACCGGCCCGCTCACCGATGGCGGCCTGGAGACTCGCCGCGGCCTGCTGGACCTCGCGCCACTCCGGATGGCGGACCTCCGCGCCCGAGGCGAGCTCCTGGACCAATCCGCGACAGAGCTCGGCGGCACGCCGGAGCCGGAACCGCTCCGCCGTCGCGCGCGGCTCGTCGCTCCCGGCAGCGGTCAGCAGCGCCCACACGCGGAGCCGGATCTCGTCCACCATGCTCTTGAATTCGGGGAGCCCTTCCGGCGCCACCTCACCCGAGGCGAGCCGGCGCTCGAGATCCAGCAGAATGGTCCGCATTCGGGACAGCTCGTCCTGTACGCTCGCGGTCACGCGACGACCTCCTGTGGCAGGTAGGGGAACCCGGTCACCGCCCGCCCAGCGAGCGGACCGGCACCACGCTTTCGAACGGTTCGTAGACGAACGTGAGACTTTCATCGGTCAGCAGCCAGGGGCGGGCGAGCAGCCCCCGGACGGCACGACGGGCCGCCTCGCGCATGCGCGGATCGGCCTCGAGGCGCTCCAGGCGGGCGTCGAGCTCGGGGAGCAGCTGCTCGATGCGGTCGCGGTCGGGCGCGGGCGCGTCGCCGAGCGCCGCCTCGACGTTGGTCCATGCGCTGAGGTACGGGTCGCGGTCCAGCACCGGCGGCACGGCGGGCCGGAGCGCCGACGGCTCCAGCCGCGCCAGCCGCTCGACGAACTCGCGCGCCACCGCCGCCTCGGCGAATCCGCCTTCCCAGGTCATGGTCTGAACGCTAGCCGGCCGCGGCCCGCGCGAGCTGGTCCAGCAGGCGCTCGGCGAGCTCCTGTCGCCGGACCAGCTCGTGACGCAGGCCGTGGTCCTCGGTCCGGGCGACTTCGCGCCGGAGCTCGGGCAGGTAGGCTTCGAGGAGGCCGCGCAGGACGACCGCCTCCTGATCGGTGAGGACGAGCTGCATGGGGACGTCCTCCAACGTCGGACGGTGCGATGCCGTCAGGCCGGGCCCAGCGCCGACCCGGACAGATGCAGGTCGCCGGTCCCGGCCCCGAGCCTGACAGTGTAGACCGGTTCCGGCTCGAGCGCCACGAGCGCCACGATGGTCCCGAGCCGTCCCGCCATCGGTCCCGCCAGGACCACCACGGGGTCGTTGCAGCCGAACCGGACGGCGGGCAGCCGCCCTCCGGCCAGCCAGCACTCCACGACCGAGCGATCGAGCGGCGGGGGCCGCTCAGGCGTGATCGGCCACCGCGGTCACGCCCTCATGCCGCGCGCAATGCGCACAGCAGTAGAACGTGCCGTTGGCCTCGATGCCGTGGCCCAGAATCCGGCACCCACAATGCGCGCAGATGGGGGCCAGGCGGTGGGCGGCGCACTCGAAGCTGTCGAAGGTATGCGTCTGACCGGCCGTTACCACCTGGAAGGACAGGTAGTATTCGTTGCCGCAGACTTCGCACTGTGCCATGGATCACTCCTCGCTGGGGGCGGCCCGGCGCCGCCCACCCTCGAAGACTGCTCCCCCGGACACCTGACCGCCAGCGCTGGCGCCGCGGAGATCGAGGGTGCGCATGGCGGCGACCGCGGCCTCGAAGGCCCCTTCGCCGCAGAGACCCCGTACGCCCGCGTCTTCGTACGCCTCGAGCGCCGCCTGGACCAGCGCGGCCCGGATTCGCTCCGCCGTGGACTCCATCCCATGGACTCTACTCGCGCGCGGCACGGGAGCAAGGGCGCGGACCGTGCGACCACCGGGCGGCGCCCGGCATCGTATGGGTACCAATACGTTTTCCTGGAGGTCCCATGCAACTCATTCTTCTCGCCGCGCTCAGCGCCGGCACGGCCGTGGCCCTGGCCGCTTCGGGTGCCCCCGCCCATGCGCCCGCGACGGTCACGGCCCCGCCCGACAGCGCGCTCGCCGCCCGGATCGCCGGGCACTGGACCGGCCAGCGGACCAGCTCCCGCTCCACGCAGGCCGAACGCATGGCCATGACCCTGACGAAGTCGACCGAGGGCGGCCTCGACGGCCAGGTGTCCGTGGCGGGTGAGCCTGCGTTCCCGGTCCAGGTGGTGTGGACATCGGATACCGCGTTCATCCTGGAATCGGCGCCGCACAAGAGCAGCGACCTGCACGAGCAGGTCGTCACCCGCAGCGTCGTACACTTCAAGGGCGACTCCCTGACGGGGAAGTACGAGTCGCGACCGATGAAGTACGAAGGAAAGACCGCGACCGGGAACTTCGAGGTGGGCCGGTAGCGCCGCCGCTTTCTGCTTCGTAGAGAAGGCGGCCGCGGCGAACGGTGGCGGCGGCGGTGTACGGGTGCGGCACGGACGAGCGCGCTCCGAGGATATGGATCACTTCGAAGCCCGAAAGGCGCAGCACGTCCGCGAGCAGCGCGCGGTGGCACCGCCACCACACCGCTTCCGCGCACATGATCGCCGTGCGAAATCCGCAGGCCAGATTGATGAGCTCGACCAGCCCCTCGGCGAAGGGCTCCGTGAGCATGTAGTCGGCGTAGCCGCGGAACCCCGCGTTGCGCCAGGCGGTGTTGGGCGAATCGGGCGCGGGACGGCGGCGGCCGCCCAGCTGCGGAAACCCGACGTACAGCAGGCCGCGGCTCTCGAGGGCGGCGGCCAGCTGCTCGGCCCCGAACTGGGGCAGCCGGCGCGAGCCGGGGTGGCGCCGCACGTCGGCCAGCGCCTCGATCTCGTGCTCGGCGAGCAGATCGAGGAGCTCCGCGGCCGTCCGGGTGGAATGCCCGATGGTCCAGACGCGCGGATGCCACACGGGACTAGAACGAGGTAACGGACTCCTCCGAGATGAGGAACACCGGAGGGCCGCCGGTCGAGATGGAGATCGCGTGGGCCACCGCCCGCTGGGCCCCCTCGCTCGACGCAGCCGCCTTGAGCGCGTCGAGCGACGGAAAGTGCAGTTCGGCGATGCGCGAGTACGGTGCGGGGCTCCCGTCGGCCGTGCCGGTGATGCGCGAGGCGACGAACTTCGTCATCCCCTTGAAGTTCGCGGTCGTCACCATCGGGGTGTGCTCGTCCCGGTAGCGGCGCTCGAACTCGGCCGAGTCGCGAGGCGTGGGATAGAGCACGACAATCTTGGCGCCTGCCATGGGATTCCTCCTTGCAGATCCGTGATGATCAGCGGTCTACGAACCGTCGGAGCTCACCGAACGCTCGCACGAGATCCGGGAGCTGGTGATGGGCATTGAGCCCGCTCGGGTTGGGCAGCAGCCAGAGCGCGGCCGGGCCGAGCCGCTCCGGCTGCAACCCCGTCTCGGCGCGGGGCCGGCCGAACGCCAGGCGGAACGCTCCGAGCCCGAGCACGGCCACACAGGCGGGTCCGTAGCGGCGCGCCTTCCGCTCCAGCCTCCGCCGCCCGGCCCGGAACTCGACCGGTTCGAGCTCGGCCGCCGACGCCGTCGCACGGGCGACGAGGTTGGTGATGCCGAGCCCGACATCGAGCAAGCGCCGCTCCTCGGATGGGCGCAGCCGCCGCTCGGTGAAGCCGCTCGCCTGCAGCGCCGGCCAGAAGCGGTTCCCGGGCCGCGCGAAGTGGTGCCCGGTCGCCGCCGAGACGAGCCCCGGATTGATCCCGCAGAAGAGCACGCGCAGTCCCGGCGCGATCAGATCCGGAACGGGTCCCCTGGCCACCTGGAGCAATGTGGCGGGCCGGGTCGGGATTCGACAGCCCGGACCCGGCTCAGGTGCTTGGCCGGCGCCGTACTCGCACCAATCCGACCAGGCTCACGAGCGCCCAGCTCCCCTCCAGCAGGATGAACCCATACTGCTGCTCGACTACGGCCACGATGGTCAGCGCCGTCGAGCCGATCAGGTTCATGAGCTGGTAGGTGATCGTCTCCGGCGCGAGCCGGCCGAGCTGGCTGCCGGCGAACGGGAGGAGAATCAGCAGCGCGCCGACTACCGAGATCACTTGGAGCATCGAACACCCGGACGGTGAAGGAACGAACCGGGGGCGGGTCAGATCAGCAGGGCGACAGCGGTGAGCACGATCGTGGCCGCCAGTGCCTTCACGTACACCCCTCGCGCCTGACGACGCACCAGTTCGCGCACGGCGGAACTCTCGATGGATTCGGGGCCGCGGTCGAGATCGCGCTGACCGCGCGACGCCAGACGCACTCAGGTCTTGTCGCGCGCCTGAACGTATCCGAGCGCCGCGCCCCAGAAGGGCAGCGCGGCCAGGAGCCGCCAGGCGCGCGCCGCATCGGCGACGACCAGCAGCGCGACGAGACCCGCGCCGACGGCCAGCGCGGCGATCCCGAGCGTCAGCCGCTTCCGGCGCTCCCGCGGACCGATGTTGGGGGCGAGCTCCTTCATCGGTAGAGCGCGCCGCTGCCGTCCATGTCGCCCGTGTCGGCGGGTGAGCGGACGGGCCGCGCGATCGAGAATCCGCCCGTCGATGACCCGCCCCAGCACCAGCTCGTGATCACCGGCCGGCATACGGCCCGCCAGCTCGCAGTCGAAGTACGCCAGCGCGTCGTCCAGCATCGGCGCGCCGGTGCGCCCGGGTCGCCAGCCGATACCGGCCAGCTTGTCCTCGTCGCGGCCCGAGCGCGTGCCGAACCGGCGAGCCAGCTCGAGCTGCCCCTGCCGCAGCACGCTCACGGCAAAACCTCCGCCCTCGAGCAGCTCGTACGAGGCGTTGGACGGGTTGACGCTCACCACGAGCAGGAGCGGATCGAACGAGACCTGGGTGACCCACGCGGCGGTGAAGGCGTCGCGCGCGGCGCCGCGCGCCACTCCGACCACGTACACCCCGAGCGTGAGCCGATGGAAGAGCGCCGCCGGCTCGTTCACGCCCACTGCAGGAGCCCCAGGTACTCGCGGCGAAAGCGCCAGTCCGCAGCGGCAGCGGCGGGTGTGCCGAGGTCGTGGGTCGTGCCGTCGGTACACCAGACGACGCGGTCGGCGACCCCGAACAGGGTGGGCACCTCGTGTCCGGTGACCACCACGCCGCAGCCGTCGGCCGCCAGGCGGCGCAGTACCGCCGAGACCATGTCGCGCTCCAGGGGCGCCAGGCCACGATACGGCTCGTCGGCCAGGAGGCAGTCGGGCCGGCGGAGCAGTACCAGCGCCAGCTCGACGCAGCGGCGCTGGCCCGTCGAGAGCGCCGGTGGCCTCCGGTCGAGGGTGTCCTGGATGCCGGTTGCGTCGGCCGCCGCGTCGAAGCGCCCGCGACCCCACCGCCGCTGTCCGGATGTCAGGTGCTGCCGCACGGTGAACCCCGGCGACAGCAGGTCACGATCGGGCAGGTAGAAAAGACCTTCCCAGGCGAGGCGGTGCAGGCGCGCGGGGATTCGGCAGCGTCCCTTGTAGTGTACCGTACCGTAGTCCGGCCGCATCCATCCGGCCGCGATCTTGAGGAGCGTGGATTTCCCGATTCCGTTCCGGCCCACGAGCGCCGTGATGCCCCCTCCGTCCGCCCGGAGCGAGGCCGATGCCAGGACCGGCCGGCCGGCGAAGGACTTGCCGACGCACTCGGCGAGCAGCGCCGCCGTCATCCGCGCCCCGCCACCCCGATCAGCAGCTCGGCCAGCACCGCCGGCGCGGCGCAGAGCGTCCCCAGGAGCGCCTGAGACGTGCCGAAGTTGGCCAGCAGGATGTGCTCGTTCCGGCGCCGCGCCTCCAGGATCCCGAGAAAGCCGACGATCGTGACGAGCAGCAGAGTACCCGGCACGTCGAGTGATGCCGGATGCGTACCCGCCACTCCG
>DASUXW010000137.1:0-2355 GCA_036377715.1 Gemmatimonadales bacterium | reverse complement strand
TGGTGTTCGGGGCGGCGATGGTGGCGGCGATCGTGCTGCTGGCGGTGATCGTCGGGCCGCCGGTGCTGGGCAAGCCGCCCGATCCGAGCATCCTCGAGGCCTACCCCCGGCCGGACTGGTACTTCCTGTGGTACTTCGCGCTGCTCGCGATGGCGCCGCAGAACCTGGAGACCGCGATCATCGTCCTGGGGCCGCTCGTGTTCGGGGCGGTGCTGCTGCTTCTGCCGCTGTTCAACAAGGGGATGCGGAGCGTCAAGGACCGGCCGCTGGCCGGGCTGCTCGTGGTCTTCATCTGGACGGTGATCGTGGCGTTCTGGATGGCGGGGGTGCGGGCGGACTGGTCACCCGATTTCACGGCCCGGCCGCTGCCCGCGTCGGTGGCGGGAACCCTCGGCGGGCCCGCGGCCGACGGCGCGGCGCTCTTTCACCAGAAGGGCTGTGAGTTCTGCCACATGATCGACGGCTATGGCGGGAAGCGCGGGCCGGAGCTGAGCGACGTGGGAAACCGGATGGACGCGGACGAGATCGCCGCCCGGATCACCAACGGCGGGCCCAACATGCCGGCGTACGCGCGGACGCTCACGCCGGAGCAGGTGGATGCGCTGGTGGCGTTCTTGAGGTCGCGGAGGTCGTAGGGGGCGATGCGCCGCGCCGCCCCCACCGTTCACCGCGAATAGAACTCCACGATCAGCGACGGCTCGCACTGCACCGGGATCTGCTCGCGCTCGGGCAGCTCGGCCACGCGGGCCTGGCGGCGCTCACGATCGACCTGGAGGTACGCCGGCGGACGCGCGTTCTCGAGCGGCACCGTGAAGGCGGGCATCTCGCGGCTCCGCGCCGCGAGGGCGATGGTATCGCCCGGCTTGAGCCGATACGACGGCCGGTCCACCTTGCGGCCGTTCACCAGGATGTGGCCGTGAGTGACCGCCTGCCGCGCGGCATAGATGGTCCGCGAAAACCCGGCCCGGAGCACCGCCGCGTCCAGCCGCATCTCCAGCAACTGCAGCAGCCGCACGCCGGGGTTACCGGGCTGGCGGGTGGCCTCGGCGAAGATGTTCCGGAGCTGTCGCTCGCTCACGTTGTACTGCGCGCGGAGCCGCTGCTTCTCGACCAGCTGCTTCTTGTAGTCGCTCACCTTCCGGCGGGTGGCGGCGCCGTGCTGCCCCGGCGGATTGGGCCGCCGCTCCATGATCCGGGCGGCCTTGGGGGTGAGCGCAATACCGAGCGCCCGGGCGATCTTCACCTTGGGTCCACGCTTCATCTGTACGAGCCTCGCTGCTCCGTGAAATTTTGCCAGCCAAAGACTTTAGCAGTGTAAAGGCCGAAATGGAAGCCCATTCGGTAGAATTCGGGGCATGCTGGAGCGCCTGCTCGCCCTGGTGGCCGGACTGGGCCATTGGAGCTACCTGATCATCTTCGCGGCCGCCGCGCTCGAGTGCGCGGCGTTCGTCGGCCTGTTCGTCCCCGGCGAAAGTCTGGTGCTCGCCTCGGGCTTCCTGGCCCACCAGGGGGCCCTCGACCTGGGACCGGTCATGGCGGCGGCGGCACTCGGCGCGGTGGCGGGTGACAACATCGGCTTCCAGCTCGGCGCGCGGCTCGGCCGCGAGTGGCTCCTGCGCCACGGCCGCCGGCTCGGCGTCACCCCGGCCCGGCTCGGACGGGCGGAGCGGTTCTTCGAGCGCCACGGGCCCAAGGCGGTGTTCGTGGGGCGGTTCATCGGGTTCGCCCGGGCGCTGGTGCCGTTCGTGGCCGGCACGTCCCGGATGCCGTACGGCCGGTTCCTGGCTTATAACGCCCTCGGCGCCGTGCTCTGGACCGTGACGTTCGTGCTGTTGGGCTACATCCTGGGCGCAAGCTGGCGGGTGGCCGAGCAGTGGATCGGCCGCGGCAGCCTGATCCTGGGGATCGTCGGGGGGGCGGTGCTCCTGGGGCTCTGGCGCCGGCGCAGGGTGTCGCCCCCGGGGACCAATTGCTAACTTGTTGCTTCCCATTCGGTCACGGCACCGTGAGCTCCACTCTCCACGACCAGCTGCAGACCGCCCTCGCCGGGGCGTATCTCCTGGAGCGCGAGCTCGGAGGCGGGGGCATGTCGCGCGTCTTCCTCGCGGTGGAGACGGCGCTGGGCCGGAACGTCGTGGTCAAGGTCCTCCTCCCGGAGCTCGCGGCCGGCGTCAACATCGAGCGGTTCCGGCGCGAAATCCAGCTCGCCGCCCAGCTCCAGCACCCGCACATCGTCCCCCTCCTCACCGCCGGCGAGGCGGGGACGCTCCCCTATTTCATCATGCCCTTCGTTGCGGGCGAGTCGCTCCGCGCCCGCGTGGCGCGCGAAGGCGAGCTGCCGGTCTCCGAGAGCAT
>DASUXW010000136.1:0-5752 GCA_036377715.1 Gemmatimonadales bacterium | reverse complement strand
AGCGCCTCGGCGGCGGCCTGGCCGACGATCAGGTGACCATGGTGAACGGGATCGAAAGAGCCCCCGAAGAGGCCGATCTTCACGAAGCCCCGGGGCCGGCGGGGCAGACCTTGGCCGCCCCCGGCACGTCGGAGTGGAAGCGGCGAATGTACCCGCAGGTCTCCGCCACGTCCTCCTTGTAGCCCAGCCGCTGGTAGGCCTGCACGAGGTGGAGCAGGGCGTCGGGCGCAACCTCGCTGCGCGGGTAGGTCGCGACCAGGTCCTTGAGGTAGAGAATCGCGGAATCGTACGCCTTGAGACGCATGTAGTAGAGCGCCGACTTGTACTCCTTGTAGGCGAACCGCTCCTGCAGGGTCTTGATCCGCTCCTCGGCCCGTTTGGCCGGAGGGCCGCCTGGATATCGGTTGAGCAGCTCCTGATAGGTCGCGAGCGCGGTCTGGCCATAGGACGGGTCGAGCTCCGGTCGGCGCCAGAGCTCGGCGTATGCGTCGGCCGCACGGAGCAGCGCCTCCGGTGCGAGCGGGTCGTTCGGCGTGTCGTCGGACAGCTTCCGGAACTCGCGCGCGGCATCGAGGTTGTTGCCCAGCGCGAGCTGCGCTTCGCCCAGGAAGAGGCGGGCCCGCGACGCCCTCGCGTCTCCGGGAGGAAACTCCAGCAGCACGCGCTCGAGGCGGGTCACCGCGTCGCCCCACTTGCCGTGCCGGACCGCATGCATCGCCTGGGCCCACAGCGTGTCCACGGCGGCGGCGCTGGCCGTCTCCGGAAGACGCGGCGCGGCGCTCGCGCCCGGCGCGGGCGCTCGCGCTCCGCCGCACGCCGCCAGCACGGCCGCGATCACGCAGGCCCAGGCCAAACGGTGGATCATTGGTCTCCTGATGACGAAAAGCCCAGCGAAGCCAGGCGGTTCACCGCCGCCTGGCCCGCCGAATCTGCCGCACCGGCCGTGACCACCGCCTGAAACGCCAGCGCGGCGGCCAGCGTGTCGCCCTGAGTAAGCCGGGCCAGCGCATACCGCAGCAAGGCGCGGCGGCCGGTCATGGTGGTGGAGTCCACCCGCGCCGACTCGGCGAACCAGAGCGCCGCGTCGGCGGTGCTCCCCTCGGAGTCGGCCCGGAGCCCCATGGCATAGGCGCAGTCGGCGACGCCCCGTCCCGCAGGCTCCCGAGTGCCGTCGTCGTGGCTCCGATGCAGCACGGCGCGGTAGTAGAGGAGCGCCCGGCCGCAGCCGGCGGTGGCCTCCAACGCCTGCCCATAGCCCGTGAGCAGCGAATCCACCAGCGCAGAGTTTCCGGCGACCGCGAGCGCATGGGGCAACAGCGTGGCCGCTTCGGCGGGGTCCAGGCCGGACTGGCGGGCGAGCCGCAGCGCGTAGCGGCCGATCGGACGCTCGGGGGCCATCCCTTCCAGCGTGGCGAGCACCTCGCGCAGCACGTCCAGGTTGCCCGCCCGCTCGGCCGCGCGGGCCACGCTCTCGAGGCCCTCGATGGCCTCATGGGCCCGGGAAGGGTCTTCGCCCGCGAGACGGCCGTAGGCATCGGCCGCCTGGCGCAGCTCACCGGCGTGAAGCGCCGCGGCGCCGAGTCGGACGAGCACGCCGGCCTCGGGCTGGCCCGCCGCGAGCCGACGGTAGTGGACGAGCGCTTCCGCCCAGTCTCCCCGCGCGTAGGCCGCATCGCCCGGCCGCGCGGCATCGCCGCTCGAGCCGCACCCTGTCGCGCCCGCCATCAATGCGACCAGCAACATCACCCGCGTCGTCAGGCCCGTGGTCACCCTCCGGTCCGGCCCAGCATGGCGAGGTACGCCTCGACCCGCGCATTCTCCGGTCGGCGCGCGAGGCACGCCTGCCAGATATCCCGCGCGCCCACGGCATCGCCCGAGAGGAAGTGGGCGAGGCCCAGCGCCGCTTCGGCATCGACGAAGTTGGGCCTGGCTCTCACCACGTCCTCGAGCGCCTCGCGGGCCTCGAGCGCGCGCCCGGCCTCCAGCATGACCCGCGCCATCCGGTAGCGCAGATCGTGGAACCCTGGGCCGAGCTCCAGCGCGTGCTCGTACTGCTCGACCGCGCGCGCGAGCGCGCCCGCTTCCGCGTACGCATCGGCCAGCTCGGCGTGCTGGTTGGCGAGCCGCGCCGCGACCGGCGCAGGCAGGCCCGCGGCGGGCGGCGCCACGCTCTCGGCCGCCTGGCGGAACGAGTCCTCCGCCTCCTCCCGCCGGCCCAGCTCGACGAGCACGAGCCCCTGGTGGATCAGCGCCTCGAGGTAGCGCGGGTTGAGCTCGAGCGCGCGCTCGAACTGCGCCAGGGCCTCGTCGGGGCGGCCGAGCAGCGACAGGGATACGCCGATGAGATGGTGAACATCGGCGAAGGCACGGCCCGAGGCGACGATCTCTTCCAGGAGGTAGATCGCGCCGTAGTAGTCCTGCACCGTGAACCGGTCGCGGGCGCGGGCCAGCAGCCGCTCAGTCGGCCCGGCCATGCGCCTCCCGGAACCAGGCCACGAACCGCCGCACGCCCTCGGGGAACGGCGTGCGCGGCGCATAGCCCAGCACCGCGCCCGACTTGGTAAGATCGGCCGCGGTGCGCTGCACGTCGCCCGGCTGCATCGGTGCCCAGCGGACCCGCGGCTCGATGCCGAGGGCCCGGGCGACCTCGTCGAGCATGGCGCCGGTGGGCACCGGGTGGTTGCCGCCCAGGTTGAACGTCTCGACCCCGAGCGGTGCATCCGCCGTCCAGTCCACGGCCGAGGTTACGCCGGCCACGATGTCGTCGGAGTACGTGTAGTCACGTGCCTGGGTGCCGTCGCCGAACAGCGTGACCTCCTCGCCCGCGACGAGCCGCCGGGCAAAGGCATGAATCGCGAGGTCGGGGCGCTGACGGGGCCCGTACACCGTGAAGAACCGGAGCGACGCGCTGCGGAATCCGAAGATCCGCGCGACCGAGCCCAGCAGCAGCTCGGCGCCGCGCTTGCTGGCGGCGTAGGGCGACACGGGATCCACGGCGGGTGCGTCCTCCCGGAACGGCACCGGCGTACAGTCGCCGTACACCGACGAAGACGATCCGAACACGATGCGCGACACGCCCCGGCGCCGCGCGGCCTCCAGCACGGCGGCGGTGCCGGCGACGTTCACGTCCGTGTACCCCACCGGGTCGGCGAGCGAGGGACGGACGCCGGCGCGCGCGGCGAGGTGGACGATCACGGTCCCGGGCGTGAGTCGCGCCGCGAGGCCGTCCACGTCGCGGATGTCCTGTTCGTGGAACGCGAACCCTCGATCGACGCCCATCTCCCGAAGGTTTCGCTCCTTCATGGCCCGCGGATAGAACGGGTCGAAGTTGTCGATGCCCACCACCTCGTCACCCCGGCGCACCAGCGCCTCGACCAGGTGCGAGCCGATGAAGCCGGCCGCACCGGTGACGAGGACCCGGGTCACCGCCGGGCCCGTCCGATGCCGTGGTACTCGAAGCCGAGCGCGGTCATCCGGGCGGGATCGTAGAGGTTGCGGCCGTCGATGAGCAGCGGCCGCCGCAGCAGCTTGCGCACCCGCTCGAAGTCGGGGTTGCGGTAGACCAGCCACTCGGTCATGACCAGGAGCGCGTCGGTGCCGTGGGCCGCGCTGTACGGGTCGGCGCAGTACATCACCCGGTCGCCGAAGATCGCGCGCGCGGAGTCGGTGGCCTTGGGATCGTGGGTCTGCACCCGCGCGCCGGCGTCGAGCAGGCCTTCGATGAGCGGGATCGTGGGGCTCTCGCGCATGTCGTCGGTCTCGGCCTTGAACGCGAGGCCCCAGATCCCGACGCTCTTCCCGCTCAGGTCCGGGCCAAGGTACTTGAGCGTCTTGTGCAGCACGACCCGCTTCTGGGCCTCGTTCACGTCCTCGACCGCCTTGAGCACGTCGAGCGAGAGGCCGAGCGAATCGGCCGTGTGGATAATCGCCTTGACGTCCTTCGGGAAGCACGACCCGCCGTATCCCGGACCCGGATAGAGGAACGCGCGACCGATGCGCTGGTCGGACCCGATGCCGAGCCGGACGTTGTTCACGTCGGCGCCGACCAGCTCGCAGAAGCGCGCCATCTGGTTCATGAAGGAGATCCGGGTGGCGAGCATCGCGTTGGCGGCGTACTTGGTGACCTCGGCCGAGGCGATGTCCATGAACAGGATGCGATTGCCGCCCTGCCGGGTGAACGGCGAGTACAGCTCGCCCATCACCGCCTTGGCCTCCTCGTCGTCCACCCCGATGACGACGCGATCGGGCTTCATGAAGTCGTCGATGGCGGCCCCTTCCTTCAGAAACTCGGGATTGGAGCAGACCGCGAACGGCTGCTGCGTCTCCGCCCGGATCGCCGCCCGCACCTTCTCCGCCGTGCCCACCGGCACCGTGGACTTGGTCACCACCACCTTGGTGTCGTTCATGTTCCGGCCGATCTCGCGGGCCACGGCGAGCACGTGCTGCAGGTCGGCGGAGCCGTCCTCGTCGGGCGGGGTGCCCACGGCGATGAGCACCACGCGCGCGGCCCGCACCGCCGCCCCGAGATCGGTGGTGAACGTCAGCCGCCCCTCCGCCTGGTTCCGGCGCACCATCGGCTCGAGCCCCGGCTCGTAGATCGGGATCTCGTTGCGCTGCAGCCGCGCGATCTTGTCCGCGTCCTTGTCCACGCAGACCACGTCGTTCCCGGTCTCCGCCAGGCAGGCGCCGGCCACCAGGCCGACGTAGCCGCTCCCGATCACCGCCACGTGCATGTCAGTCCTCTTTGGGCAAAGCGTTGCGGGTGTCCACGACCAGCCGGGCCTTGCGCTTAATCATCCCGTAGTCCACGTCGCTGTGGTTGGTAACGATCATGACGCAGTCGGCGGCGGCCACCGTCTCGGGCGTGAGCGGCACCGATCGGAACTCGTGCCCGTCCTCGGAAAACCGCGGCACGTGCGAATCGGAGTAGCTCACCCGGGCGCCCTGCCCCTCGAGCAGGCGGATGATGTCGAGCGCGGGGCTCTCGCGGATGTCGTCGATGTCGCGCTTGTAGGCCACGCCGAGCACCAGCACCGAGGCACCGCGCACCGCCTTGCCGCAGGCATTGAGCGCTTCGGCGAGCTTGCGGACCCAGAACAGCGGCATCTCGGTGTTGAGCTCGCCCGCGAGGTCGATGAAGCGGGTCTTGTAGTTGAGCCCGCGCATCTTCCAGGCGAGGTAATGCGGATCGATCGGGATGCAGTGCCCGCCCAATCCCGGCCCCGGGAGGAACTTCATGAAGCCGAACGGCTTCGTGGCGGCCGCTTCGATCACCTCCCACACATCCACGCCGAGCTTGTCGCACACGATGGCCATCTCGTTGACCAGGCCGATGTTCACGCTGCGGAAGGTGTTCTCCAGCAGCTTCACCAGCTCCGCCGCCTCGGTGGTCGAGACCGGGACCAGCGTGTCGATCGCCGGCTGATAGAGCGCCACCGCCACCCGGCGGCAGTCCTCGGTGATGCCGCCGACCACCTTGGGCGTGTTCCGGGTGCCGTAGACCGGATTCCCCGGATCCACCCGCTCGGGGCTGAACGCGAGGAAGAAGTCTTCGCCGACCGTAAGCCCGGTGCTCTCGAGCGCGGGCAGGAGGATCTCGCGGGTAGTACCCGGATACGTGGTGCTCTCGAGGATGATCGCCTGGCCGCGCCGGAGGCTCCGCTTCACCGCCTCGGTCGCGGCGACGATGTAGCTCACGTCCGGGTCCTTGAACTTCGAGAGCGGCGTCGGCACGCAGATGGAGACCGCATCG
>DASUXW010000135.1:0-2676 GCA_036377715.1 Gemmatimonadales bacterium | reverse complement strand
CCCGCTTCGTGAAGCCGAGGATCCCCTCCAGCCCCACCCGGTACATCCAGCTCGCCGAGCCGGTGTACCAGGTCCACCCGCCGCGGCCGAGCTGGCCCTCCGCCGTGTACACGTCCGCCGCCACCACGTAGGGCTCGACCTGGTAGGTCTCCACCTCCTCCGGCGTGCTGGTGTGGGTGAGCGGGTTGAGCATCTGGAACAGCTCGAAGGCGCGGTCGCCGTGGCCCTCGAGCGCCATGGCGAGCACGGCCCAGAGCGCCGCGTGGGTGTACTGCGCCCCGTTCTCGCGCACGCCGGGCAGGTAGCCCTTGATGTAGCCCGGGTCCTCCGGTGTCTCGTCGAACGGCGGCGTGAGCAGCGGCATCACCCGCGCATCGTCCCGCACCAGATGCTGCTCCAGCGACCGCATCGCCGTCGCGCGGCGGGCGGGATCGCCCGCGCCGGAAATGACGCTCCAGCTCTGCGCGATCGAGTCGATCCGGCACTCCAGATTCTCGGCCGAGCCCAGCGGCGTCCCGTCGTCGTAGTACGCCCGGCGGTACCAGGCGCCGTCCCAGCCGTGCGTCTCGACCGCCGCGGCGTAGGCGTCGGCCCGGAGGCGGAAGTCGGCGGCCACTTCGAGGTCGCCCCGCGCCTCGGCGTACGGCGCGAAGCCGCGCAGCGTCGCGATGAGGAACCAGGCCAGCCACACGCTCTCGCCCTTCCCCTCGATCCCCACCCGATTCATGCCGTCGTTCCAGTCGCCGCCGCCGATGAGGGGCAGCCCGTGCACTCCGACGGTGCTCGCCCGGCGGAGCGCGCGCCGGCAGTGCTCGTACACGCTGCCGTGCTCGTCGGTCACCTGCGGGAGGTCGTAGAGCTCCTGCTCGTCGGGCGCGAGCTCGCGCATGGTGAGGAAGGGGACGTACTCCTCGAGCACGGAGCCGTCGCCGGTGGTGCGGATGTAGTAGTCCACCACGTACGGCAGCCAGACCAGGTCGTCGGAGAACCGGGTGCGCACGCCGCGGCCGCTCTGCGGGTGCCACCAGTGCTGCACGTCGCCCTCGAGGAACTGGCGGCTCGCCGCCCGGAGGATGTGCGCCCGCGCGAGCGCCGGCTCGGCGTAGACGAAGGCCATCACGTCCTGGAGCTGGTCGCGGAAGCCGTAGGCACCGCTGCTCTGATAGAGCGCGGAGCGGGCCCACATGCGGCAGGCGAGCGCCTGGTAGAAGGTCCACCGGTTGAGCATCGCGTCGAACGCGGGCTCCGGCGTGCGCACCTTCACCACGGTGAGCCGGGAGCGCCAGCACTCGATCGAGCGCTCGATGGCGGTCCGCGCCCGCGCGGCGTCGCGGTACTCGGCCAGCACCCGCCGCGCTTCGGCCTCGTCCGCCGCCGCGCCGAGCACCACCGCCACTTCCCGGCTCTCGCCCGGGTCGAGCTCGAGCACGCATTGGAGCGCGGCGCACGGGTCGAGCCCCGCGCCGCCCGCGCCGGTGAGCTCGCCGCCGGGCCGCAGCGCCGCCGGCGACTCGAGCGTGCCGTTTCTTCCCAGGAACTGGCGCCGGCTCGCGGTCCACGCGGCGACCGGCTCGCTCACGGCGTGGAACGCGGTCCACCCGGCGAACTCCGGCGCGAAGGTGTTCCGCGCGAACACGGCGCCCAGCTCGCGGTCGTGGCTGGTGCTCACCTGGTGCTGGGTGTGCTCGCGCAGGCTGCCGAGCGCCCACTCGACGTAGGTCGTGACCGCGAGGCGGCGCGGGCCGTCGCCGGTGTTGGTCACCCGGAGCACGCCGAGCTTGACGGCCGCGTCCTCCGGCACGCCGAGCGAGTAGTGCGTGGCGATCCCGTCGTGTATGTGCTCGAACGACGAGGCGCCCGGACCGTGGCACACGGTCCAGGGGCCGTCGCCGGAGGCCGGAGCCGGCGTCGCGCTCCAGAGCTCGCCGGTCTCGGCGTCCTGCAGGTAGATCGCGTCGCCCGGGGGATCGCTCACCGGATCGTTATGCCACGGGGTGAGCCGGTAGAAGTAGCTGTTCTCGGCCCAGGTGAAGCCGCCGCCCCGCTCGGTCACCACGAATCCGCCCTTCGGGTTCGCGATTACGTTGGCCCAGGGCGCGGGCGGGATCAGATCGCCGCCGAGCCGGATCTCGTAGTCGCCCGCTTCGTTGAGCGAGCCGAGCAGGTTCTCCAGCGCGGGGGCGCCGGAGCCCGCGAGCGGCGGCGCGGCGTGGGCGCGCAGGGTGCCCCCGATGCGCCGCACCGCGCGGGCGACCAGCGACTGGCTCCGCATCGGCGCGCGGGTCTCGTGCTCCTCGACTTCGAGCTCGGCGTCGAGCGGCTCGTGCGTCGTCATCGCCGCGGCCACGATGCGGCCCAGCGGCCGCCCGTCGCAGGGCACGTGCACCCGCGCGGTCGTGCGCAGCATGAGCAGCTCGGCGGGGCCGAGCAGGTCGGCACGGCGGACGAAGATGCCTCCGGGCTTGTCCATCGAGCCCGGATCGCCCACGGTGTAGGCGGCCGTGGTGATGCGGTCGGCCAGCTCCTGCAGATAGCTGGGCGGGTGGGTGTTGAGCACGACCAGGTCCACCGTCATCCCGCGCCGGCGCCAGTAGCGGTGCGCGGCCAGGAGCTGGCGCAGGGTCGAGAGCCCGTCCTCCGACGCGATGGTGGCCAGCACGATGGGCCAGTCGCCCG
>DASUXW010000134.1:0-2767 GCA_036377715.1 Gemmatimonadales bacterium | reverse complement strand
TGGCGCAGGTCCCGTCAGTGGTGCTACCGGAGGAAGCGAACGTCCTCATCAACCCCCGGCATCCCCACGCCCGCGCGGTGCGGGCCCGCAAGCTCCGCCGCTGGAGCTACGACGCTCGCCTGCGGGCCGAGGGGCAGGGGTCATAGGAGTGCGGTACGGAAGCCGCCCCAAGTCACGCCGACCCGTAGCACCTGGACCTTGGTACCGCGAGTGCGCCGGGGCTTACGTGACTCGGATTCCTGAACACTGCCCCGTGGAATCCAATCCCGGCGCGCGCCTGTTCTGGCACGGGCTGCGGACAGGCTGCGGGTTCCGGACGGGCGCGTCTGAACGCGCCGGGGAGGAGACCGCGCGCAGTTTGCGCGGGCTCCGTACCAGAGCGTTCTGCAGCGCCCCGGAGGAACCCGCAGCCTGTCCGCAGCGGGAACCCCACGCGGTCACCCCCGACACCACGCGGAGGCTAGCCCCGTGAACGAGCACGACTGGAAACCCTGGCTCCGCGAGTGGAACCGCGTGCTCCTGGCGTCCTACGACCCCGCGAAGTACAGCGCGTTCGTGGACCCCGAGCTGGTGACGCCCGAGCGGCTCGCCTCCGGCCGGCTCGGCGCGCCCGGCGCCACCGGCGAGCAGCTCGCCGCGCTGGAAGCACGGCTCGGCCGGAGGCTCCCGCCGTCCTACCGCTCGTTCCTGCAGGCGTCCAACGGCTTCCTCCAACCGGGCCTCATCGTGCCGCGGGTCCTCCCCTCCGAAGAGGTGGACTGGTATCGCGCACGCCACCAGGACGTGATCGACGTCTGGACCGAGGCCCTGCGCGAGCCCGGCGGCACGGAGGCGCCCGATACCTTCGAGCGCCATCTCTCGTCATGTCTGCAGGTGAGCGAGGTCGAACGGATCGGATCCGCCGTCTACCTGCTGAACCCGGAGGTAGTGGACGCCGCCGGCGAGTGGGAAGCGTTCTATTTCGCCCACTGGGTGCCGGGCGCCAACCGCTATCCCTCTTTCCGCGCGCTGATGGAGGAGGAGCTGAAGAGGCTGACCTCCTGAGCGTGGTCAAACGGATCTTCCGACCACAATGAGGGCCCGAGCGTGAAGGCCTCCGTTTTCATCGCCGCCAGCCTGGACGGCTACATCGCCCGGCCGGACGGCAATCTCGACTGGCTTCACTCGGGTGCCGGAAGCGCCCCGGTGGACTACGGATACGACGCCTTCATGGCCACGGTGGACGCGCTGGTCATGGGCCGGAAGACGTACGAGACGGTGCTCGGCTTCCCCAAGTGGCCCTACGGCAAGAAGCCAGTCTACGTGCTCAGCTCCGGCCGGTTGGCCCCGCCGCCGCCCGGGGCCACGGTCGAGCACCTCTCGGGCGACCCCGCCGAGATCGTGCTGCAACTCGAAGCCCGGGGCATCCGTCATATTTACGTGGACGGAGGAGACACCATCCAGCGCTTCCTCCGGGCCGGCCTGATCCAGCGGCTCATCGTCAACCGCATTCCCGTGCTGATCGGCTGCGGCATCCCGCTCTTCGGCGAGACGGGGCGCGACATCGTGCTCGAGCACGTCGTGACCCGGGTCTACGCCACCGGGCTGGTGCAGAGCGAATACACAGTGACCTGAACCGACTCCAGCAGCGAGACCTTTCATGCTTCGCTTCCGTTCGCCCCGAATCCTCCTCACCCTCACCCTTTCTGCCGCGCTCGCGGCCGCGGCCACCGACCCCGGCATCGACGTGGCCGGGATGGATCGCTCGGTCCGTCCGGGCGACGACTTCTTCCGCTACGCCAACGGCCACTGGCTCGAGACCACCGAGATCCCGGCCGACCGGAGCTCGTGGAGCGCCGGCGCGATGGTGGCCGAGCGGACCGACGGCCGCGTGGCCGACCTGATCCGCGAGGCCGCGAAGGCGAAGGCTCCCGCCGGCTCCGACACCCGCAAGGTCGGCGACTACTTCACCAGCTTCATGGACACGACGGCCATCGAGGCCGCCGGGCTCAAGCCGATCCGTCCGACGCTCGACTCGATCGCCGCGATCGGCAACCGCACCGAGCTGGCTCACTATCTCGGAACTACCTTGCGCGCCGACATGGACGCGCTCAACGCCACCTCGCTCCACACCTCGCGCCTGTTCGGGCTCTGGGTGGCGCAGGACCTCGACGACCCGTCGCGCTATTCCGCGTTCCTGCTCCAGGGCGGCCTCGGCCTGCCCGACCGGAGCTACTACCTCGACTCGTCGGCCTCGATGGGTTCGATTCGCAAGGAGTACGAGCGGCACGTGGGGGCGATGCTCGGCCTCGCGGGCATCGCCGGCGCGACGCAGAAGGCCGGCGGGATCATGCGGCTCGAGACCGCCATCGCCCGGGCGCACTGGAGCCGCGAGGCCACGGGCGACGTGTCCAAGGGCAACAACCACTGGCCGCGCGCGGAGTTCGGCAAGCGCGCGCCGGGGCTCGACTGGGAGACCTACTTCTCAGGGGCGAAGCTCGATCGGCCGAAGCAGTTCGTGGTCTGGCAGCCGAGCGCGTTCACCGGCATCTCGGCGCTGGTGGCGAGCGAGCCGCTCGACGTCTGGAAGGACTGGCTCGCCTACCATGCGATCCAGTCGCGCGCGGGGGTGCTGCCCGCGAAGTTGGACCGTGAATCGTTCACCTACCTCTCGGCGCTCACCGGCGCCACGAAGCAGCGCGACCGGTGGAAGCGCGCCGTCGACGCCACCAACGATGCCCTGGGCTTTGCCGTCGGCAAGCTGTACGCCGAGCGGTATTTCCCGCCG
>DASUXW010000133.1:0-41782 GCA_036377715.1 Gemmatimonadales bacterium | reverse complement strand
GCCGGCGCCGGCTTCGACTTCGCGCTGGGCAAGGCCAAGCTGTACGCCGAAGGCCGGTTCCACGCGATGTTCAAGAGCGCGGCCGATCTCACCACCGGCGAGGAGAAGACCGGCTACATGATCCCGATCACGGTGGGCGTCCGGTTCTAGGACGGCACCGGCAGGTCGCACGACCGGAGGCCGCTTCCCCAGGGAAGCGGCCTCTTCGTTTGGGAGATTGCGCGAATCCAACGGAATAATTAGCATAGCAACTGTTGTGCAGGCAATCTCAACCGGGAGATCGCTCATGGCAGCCACCCGCCCGCGTCCGCAGCCCAGCCGATTGCAGGTCGAGATGGGGCAGAACCGGCCGTTCCGGTCCGCGCGCCAGGAAGCGGTCGTCGGCCTGCTTCGCACGGCGTCGCTGGTCACCCGCGCCTTCGCGCGCATCGTCGAGCCGGCAGGCCTGAGCTGGGCCCAGTACAACGCGCTCCGGGTCGTTCAAGGGGCGGGGAGCGCGGGCATCCCCACGCTCGCCATTCGGCAGCGGATGATCGAGGAGGGCACCACCATCACCCGTCTGCTCGACAAGCTCGAGGCCGGCGGGCTCATCCAGCGGGAGCGGACCGATCCCGACCGTCGGCAGGTCGTCTGCCGCATCACGGAGGCCGGCAGGAAGCTGCTCCGGGGTCTCGATCCGCAGGTGGACGCCCTGGACGAGGAGCTCGCGGGCGACCTGGGCGCGGGACGGCTCCGGGCGTTCGTCGCCACCCTCGACGAGATCCGGGCGGTGGCGGCCGAGCGCGGGGCCGCGAGGTAGCGCTCGCCGCGCGCAATACATAGCATAGCAACTATTGTGCGAGCAATATTCAACCCCAGGAGGGCACGATGCTGCGATCCCTGCTCAGGACCACGAATGCCCCCGCTCCCGCCGTCGCGCGGGTGGCGCTCGGGCTCATCCTCTTCCCCCACGGCGCGCAGCACGTCCTCGGCTGGTTCGGGGGCTACGGCTTCGCCGGCACGCTCGGCTGGATGACGGGAGCGCTCGGCTTCCCGGCGCCGCTCGCGGTCCTGGCGCTGGTCACGGAGATCACCGCCCCCGTGGCGCTGCTGCTCGGCATCGGCGGCCGCGTCGCGGCGCTGGGCGTCGTCGGCCTCATGGCCGGAGCCCTCAGCACGCATCTCGGCAACGGCTTCTTCATGAACTGGTTCGGGAGCCTTCCGGCGGGCCAGGAGGGGTTCGAATATCACCTGCTCGTCATCGCACTGGCGGCGACGGTGATCCTGCAGGGCAGCGGGGCCTGGTCGCTCGACCGCGCGCTAGCGCCGCTGCCCTCGCAGGAGGGACCTCAGTGGGCAGCGACGGCCGCCTCCCGGCTCACCAGCAGCTCGCCTTCGGTGATCTCGGGCGTGCCGAGCTGATCGCGCATCGGATCGTTGCGGACGAACTCGGCGGCGCGGCGGGTGGACTCCCGCGCGCCGTCCTGGTTCTCGAAGATGGAAATGGTGACCACCTCACGATCGTCGTCGCCCGCCACGACATAGTAGCAGTGGAAGCCCGGGATCTCCTGCAGCCGTGGCAGCATGCCCCGCTCGATGCGCTGCCGCAGTCCCTGGATGTCGTCGAAGGCCGACTGGTCCTTCACGCCGTAGCGCCGGATCATCGCGTACATGGTTCCTCCGTGAGAGGCGATGTGGAAAAGCATGAAACCGGCCAGGCAAAAGCCTGCTCAGCCGGTTTCGCGATTCGCTCTCCTCGGCGCCTGGGCGACCACCTCGACGGCTGCACCGGGGTTCATGGCTTCTGAGTGGGGTCCACTATAGGGGGCGGGACGCTCCCGTCAAGATCAGCGGCTGCGCACCTCGACCGGGACGTTCAGGTGCCAGACGGCGAACGGTGAGTCGAGGGCGAGGGTGAGGTCGCCCGCTGCGGCGGGCGTGAACTCGAAGTCGGCGATCTCGCCCGGGCCGGTCAGGAACGGCTCGATCAAGGTCCGCGCCTGCGAGGTCGGGAGGTCGGCCCCGTCCTTGGCGACGATCCGCCAGCCCGCCGCGGTCGAGTCCCGACGCCGGAGGCTGAACCAGGTCCGGGCGTCGCCGATGTTGAACAGACGGATGCGGTACGTCCGGCCCGTCACCATCTCGATGGGTGCCGGGTCGAGCCGTCCGTTCACCACGCCGAACGCGCTGTCGTTCCGGAACAGCCCACCGATCATGACGATCCGATTGGCGGAGGTGTCGAACGTCTCGCCCGGCGCCGTCACGATCAGCGGCCCGTAGAGCCCGCCCATGATCTGTACCAGCTCGTCCGCGTGCGCGTGGTACATAAAGCTGCCGGCGCGAGGAGGCGTGAGCTCGGCGGTGAACGAATCACCCGGCGCGATCCCGGGGAACAGGCGGCCCGGCGTCCCGCTCCAGCCCGGCACCCCGTCGGGGAAGCTTTCCACCTCCAGTCCGTGCCAATGTACCGCCGTGGGCTCGGCCAGCCGATTGACGACGGTGATGCGCGCGGGGCGGTCGCGCTCGAGCAGCAGGAGGGGTCCGGGGATGGACGCGGCGTTCGCCCCATTTTCCGTCTCGAGGGCATAGCCCATCACATGCGCGGAATCGGCGGGCGCGGGCAGCGGGCGGACCACGAGCCGGTAGGGCCGCGCCTCCCCCGCGGGCCTGGCCGCCGCATAAGTCACGGTCGGGCGCGGGCGCACGTGCAGCCCCAGTACGAGACCCGCCATGCGGTGCCGCATCGGGTCGGCGGCGGAGTGATGGGGCGCGAGATACAGCGCGTCCGACACGTGGAAGGCGAAGTGGCAGTGGAACACCCAGTTGCCGGGGCGCACCGGCACCCAGCGCAGCGTCATCGTGCCGCCGGGCGGCATGAGCTCGGTGACCACGCTGCGTCGTTCGGCAACGTGATAGACGGTATCAGCAGCCCAGGCGCCCCGGCTCAGCACGTCGAAATAGAAGCCGTGCAGATGCATCGGATGAGAGCTTGCCGAGGGGTTCACCCAGCGCCAGCGTACCGTGTCGCCCTGGGTATATTCGAGGCGTTCGGTCTCCGGCCACGACCTGCCGTTGATGACCATCAGCTCGCGCTCCGGCTCACCGGCGAGCGAGTCCGCCGGCTTGAGCCACACGCCGATCACGAAGACCCGGTCGGCGGGGTGCGCGGGAGCGCCGGCGGAATCGACGACGAACGCGCCCGAGAGCTGGCTGTCGATCCAACGGCTGTCCTCCATCTCGCGCGCGGTGGTGGTGCCCCAGTAGTAGTAGGTCCCGGGCGCACCCGCGGTGAAGCGCACCTCGCGGGTGGACCGGGGCGCCACCTGGACCGTGTCCGTGGCGGCGCCGGGGCGGGTCTGCAGGCCGTGCAGGACGAGCGTGGAGTCGCTCAGGGTGTTTCGGACCGACGCATGGATCACGGTGCCCGCGGGCACCCGCACCAGCGGTCCGGGCACCTGGAGCGGGCCACCCGCTTCGGCGAAGGCCTGAACCTCGATCCCCGGACCGTCGTCGGCCTGCGGCCGGAGCACGCCGGTTCGCACCTCGAGCTGGAGCGTGAGCACACCGTTCCGCAGGTGTCCGGCGGGGCGTCGGTTGGCGTTGGCCACGATGCGCTCGGGCGCGTGCGCGGATGTCGGCAGCCGCAGCGGTGCCTCCACGGCACCCTGAAGCGGAAGTCCGAGCAATGTGCCCAGCATGATTGTCCGGGGGTTCACGCCAGAAGCATGCAGGATGGGCTCGAATGGCACAAGCCGAGGGTGACCGCTCTCACGGAGCCCGGTTCGCCGATGCAGCCATCGTGGTGCAGCGAGGGCGACAGGGAAGGGAGGCAACGGACGCGAACCGGGAGGGACCCATGACGCGCCGGAGATCAGAGTCGGACGGCCGCCAGCGGCGTGACAGCGGCGGACACGGTCGGTACGAACCGCAGGCAGTCTATCACCTGGCGGAGCACGTGAAGCGGCGGGGGGTGGACCTGGGGAGCGCAATCGGCCCATGGCGCGCGGCGCGACGCCGGGTGCGCAAGCCGGGCCGAACCAGCGCCCACGCCATCCCCGTCATCACCAACCAGCGCACCGAGCTGGTCATGGAGAGCGCCGAGCGCGCGGCCGATGTCGCCGGGCTGCTCAACTGGTGCGGCGTGCATGACCTGGAGCCGGTACCCGAGCTGAGACCGCCCGCCGCGGGCCAAGCGGAGGCACAACCCGAGGCACAACGCGAGGCACAACCATGAACCAAGTACGGGACCCCGTCTGCGGGATGATCATCGATCGGGACACCGCGAAGGCGCGATCCACCCACGAGGGCCACGACGTGTACTTCTGCTCGGACGAGTGCCGGCGGGCCTTTGAGGCCGATCCCGCCCGCTACGCTCCGGGCGAGGCCGAGCGGCATGAGCCGCGATTCACGGTGAGCAGCCCGTTCGCCGCGCCGAAGTTCGGCTCCGCCGGTAGCGGGGGACTCGAAGACGAGCCGGGGCCGGAGAGGCATTGAGGGGCGGACGGGCGGACAGGCGGACGGGTACGCGCCGAAGCCCGTGTACCCGTCCGCCCGTCCGCCCGTCCACCTGTCCGCTCGATCAATCGCTCCGCGTCCCTCACCGCGTGACCTTCCCAATCATTGTTGAAATACACGTAGACGTCCTTTCCTGAGCGGACCAGTGCGCGGATGCGGGCGGCCCAGGGGCGGAGTTCGTCGTCCCCGAAGCCGCCGCCGGGAAGGCTGCCGGCGTGCATCCGCAAATAGGTGAACGGCGCGGTGGTAACCAGGTCGGGCTGGACGCGCCCGCCGACCGGCACGCACAGGGCGACGCCGTGGCGGCCGAGCACGTCGTACACGGCCGGTGTCTGCCAGCTCGGATGGCGTACCTCGAGGACCCACCGGTGGCGCGGCGGGAGCAGGGCGAGGAACTCCTCCAGGCGCGCGATGTCGACATGGAACTGCGGCGGGAGCTGGACCAGCAGCGGCCCCAGTTTGGGGCCGAGTACCTCGGCGTGCTCGAGGAAGAGCCGCAGCGACTCGGCGGATCCGCGGAGCCGCTGCACGTGGCTGATGTAGCGACTCACCTTGACGGCGAAGCAGAACCCGTCCGGTGTCTCGTCGCGCCAGCGCGCGAACGACTCCGTCGAGGGCAGGCGGTAGAACGGGTTGTTGAGCTCCACGGTGTCGAACCGGGCGGCGTACCAGGCGAGCTCCTCACGTGCCCGGAGGCCGGCGGGGTAGAACACCCCTCCACGCCAGTGGCGATAGACGTACCCTGACGTGCCCACCCAGACGCGGGGCGGCGGCGTCACCGCGCCCGCCGCGCCCAGCGGACGAGTGCGGACCCAACCACGACCGCCGTGAGGCCGATCAGCAGGAAGGCCGGTGATGCGCCCCTGACGCTCGTCATGTGGCGCAGGCCCACCAGCAGGTAGATGACCCCCGCGATCGTGAGGGCCCAGCCGAGCACGAGAAATGCTCGTCCGAAATGCAGGAACATGAGGGCCTCCCGCTGCACAATGTTGCGTGCAGCGGATGCGGGCGCCAGCGCGCCCTCTGGCCCAATCGCGATCCGCGCGGTATCCTGGGAGCAGGAAGCCGCGGTAACGCCGTCGCCCTCCCACACGACAAGACGCCGATGGAAACGTTGAACCGGATCGCAGGTCTGGCTGCGGCGGCCTTCGTGCTCGCCGGCTGCAGCGTTCCCGCGCAGAGCACTCGGCTCGTCGCCGGCCCCGACCCGGTGACCGTGAAGCTCGAGCCCGCCATTCCGAGCGCGGGCCAGACGGCCCAGCTCACGATTCAGAGCCCGTCGGCCGACAGCATCGTCTTCATGTCGGCCAACGGGCTCGACCGCTACTGGAGCGACAGCAGCACGCTCCAGATCCGGCTCGGGCCGTCGTTCGGCGACTCGGTCCCCATGCAGCGCTACGCGGTCCGTTGGAACGGCGAGCTGCTCTCCCGGCAGATGAAGCCGGCGTTGATCCAGGTGTGCCGCGCAGGACAGTGCCGGGAGATCTACCACGAGATCCCCGTGGCGCTGCCGGAGGCCAACCACAGGACGTTCGCGGTCACCGCGGGGTACAACACCGTCTTCGCCCGACGGTCGCTCACGGGCTCCCGGCGGACGGTCCTGTTCAAGGAGGCGCTGAGCAGCGGGATCTGGTCGGCGCAGGCGGACTGGCTGTCTCAGGGATGGAGCGCGCGGGTGCAGGGGTACGCGGGCCAGGGGGAGCGCGGGGCCGGGCTCGACGTCGCCCGGGTGCTCAAGCGTGCGGGTGAGCTGAGCTACGGCGTGGCGCTGCACCTCGATGCGGACCGGAGCGACTGGCTGCCGGAGGTGCAGAGCCCCGTCATCAGCAACCGGACGACCTGGCGCGCGGGGATCGGGCCCAGCCTCATGCTCCGCGGCGTCACGGCCACGTCCCAGCTCGGGATCTACAGCGACGGCGTGCAGACGATGCAGATCGTGAGCACCCGGGTCCGCCTGAACGGCAACCTGACCGAGGTCCGACTGCCGGTGAGCATCACTGCCGAGAAGACCTTCGCGTTCGGCGGCGGCGAGATCGTCTCCCGCCGCCGCGACGCGCTGGAAAGGCTCACCGCGAGCTTCTACCTGGTGGACGCGTTCGCGCTGAACGTCGGGCTCTCGGCGCACCGGAGCGCGTGGCCGAACGTGGAGCCCAGCGAAGACCTGCGAGCCAACGAGACGCTGTTCACGCTCGGGGGGCAGTATACGCTGAGCTGGTGAGTCCAAAATCCTCGCTGCCGTCCGCCCAGAGCCGCCCCGCCGGCCCGGTAAGCACCGGGGCCGGCGGGGCAGTGAGGGCGATCAGCTCTTGTGGCTCAGGGAGTAGACGTAGGCCGCGACGGCGTTCACCTGTGCGTCGGTGAGGGTCGCGCCCCCCATCGGGGGCATCGGCGCGGGGTGCTGCTTGGGCTGCGGGACGCCGGTGTGGACCGTGTGCACGATGAACTGGTAGCTGCCATCGCCGTTGAGCCACTGGTTGTCGGTCAGGTCGGGCGCAACCGCGGTGCCCTTGGCATCCTGCCCGTGACACGCCGTACAGGTGCCACCGGCCACCTGGCCGTGGAAGATGCTGTCGCCGAGCGCGATGAGCGCGGGCGAGGTGGGACCGCTGGCGCCGCCGGCGGGCTTGGCCGCGGGCTTCGCGGCGGCGGCCTTCTTGCCGGTATCCTGGCTGGCTGATGCCTTCTTGCCGGTGTCCTGGGTCGCGGTGCTCGATGCCTTGAGGGAGTCGCGGGTGCTCACCGTCGCCGCGGACTCGGGCGCCGCTGGAGCCATCCCGGTCGTGGTCGAGCCGGGGGCGGGTGTCACCGCGGCCTGATCGGTGGAGGGTGGCGGCGCGCTCGCCATACCGGTGGTGTCGGCTTGCCCCGCTCGGTCACCGCCGCCGCAGGCGGCCAACACCAGCAGCAGGAACACACTCGCTTGCGTCGTGGCTGACATCGTGCCTCCGAAGGGTCTGGGGGTCATGGGCGGTCATGGGGCGCCGTCCGGAGAGACTACCCGATATTGGGTCCTGCCCGCCTCCCGGCGGTGTCGGCGCTCACACGCGGCCCCGGCGGCGCGGGCGGCCGGCCGCGATCTCGTCCATCGTACGCCCGGTGGCCACCGAGGTCTGGTACTCCGCGACCACGTCGGAGCCCGGCTCCGCCTCCTCGTCCCGGTGCTTGATCAGCAGCCACTGGGCCCGTGTGGGGTCGCCCCGCCGGGTGCGGACCAGGACCCAGGATCCCTGCAGGCGCTTGCCGCGGAGAATGAACTTGAAGTCCCCTTTCGCATAGCCGCGCCGGAGCCCCTCAACCGGATCCACGTCGTCGTCGCCGCCGTAGGTATAGGTGCCCCGGTCCCACAGCATGACCGTGCCGCCGCCGTACTCGCCCTTCGGAATCGTCCCCTCGAACTTGTTGTATTCGATCGGGTGATCTTCCACCTGCATCGCCAGCCGCTTGACCGACGGGTCGAGGCTCGGCCCCTTCGGCACCGCCCAGCTCTTCATGACACCGTCCAGCTCGAGCCGGAGGTCGAAGTGCAGATGACTCGCCGCGTGCTTCTGGATCACGTACGCCAGCTTCGCGGCAGGCTTCCGAGCCTTCTTCGGCCCACCCCGCGGCTCCGCCGTCTTCGTGAAGTCCCGCTTGTGCCGATACTCCGCGAGCCTCCCCGCTCTGATCCTGCGGGTCCGCTCCGTCGTCTCCGTCTTCTCCGTCTTCTCCGTCATCGCAGCTGCTCCATCGTGCACTGCCTCGGCCCCTTGTCCGGCCGCCACCGCACGAACCGGGTGCCGTGCCGGAACCGGCCGTTCGAGACGTGATCGTATCCCACCTCCACCACGAGCACCGGGTCGAGCGGCTCCCACCTGGTCGACCGTTCGGTGCTCCACCGGCTGGGGCCGCCGGGTGCGCGCCCGGTGAATCCGGGCGGTTCCGTAAGCGCCTCCAGCTTCTGCTTGAGCCCTTTCCGCACCGCGGCAGGGAGGCTGGAGCAGAAGCCGACGTGGTTCAGCAATCCCTCGTCGTCATACAGGCCGAGCAGGAGCGAGCCGATGCCGCCCCCTCGGGACGCGTAGCGGAACCCGCCCACCACGCAGTCGGCGGTGCGCTGGCGCTTGACCTTGACCATGGCATCGCGCTCGCCCGCGCGATACGGGCAGTCGAGCCGCTTGGCCACGACCCCGTCGGTATCGCCGCCGCCGTCGGCGAGCCAGGATTCCGCGGTGGCCAGGCGGCGCGTGGCGCGGGAGAGGACAATGCTCTTGTCGCCGGGGAAGTACCGCTCGGCGAACGCCTCCAGGTGCCGGCGGCGCTCGTCGAGCGGAAGGCCCACCAGCGAGCGGCCGCGCTCGTCCGCCAGCAGATCGAACACCACCAGCCGTGCCGGGTGGGCTTCCACCAGCGTGCGAACCCGGCTGGCTGCGGGATGGACCCGGAGCAGCAGCTCGTCGAACGACAGCCTGCCATCGACCGGGATCACGATCTCGCCATCGAGCACGAACCGTTTCGGCGCGAGCGACTCCACGGCGGCCACGATATCCGGGAAGTAGCGTCCCAGCGGCTTCCCGGCCTTGCTCTGGATCCGCACCTTGTCGCCGTCGCGGAACGCGAGACAGCGGAACCCGTCCCACTTGGGCTCGTACTGCCAGCCGCCGCCCTTGGGAAGGGCATCGGCGCTCTCGGCCTCCATTGGGGCGTAGGGAAATTCCAGCGGAAGGCTCACAGGACCTCCTCGAGCCGGAACCGCCCGCGCGCGGCGAGCAGGGGCTTCCACAGATCGCCGAGGCGGCGCACGCGCGCGGGGACGTTGTCCATCCGGAAGTCCTCGATCGCGAACCCGCGCTCCACTTCCGCCCAAGTCACCGGCGTGGAGACGGTCGCCAGCTCCCTGGGGCGGACCGAATAGACCGATGCGAGCGTGCGTCCCCACGCGTTCTGGTTGTAGTCCACCAGCACCCGGCCGAACGGCCGGTCGGCGATGCGGTACTCGGCGGTGATCAGCTCGGGCCGCTGCTTCGCCAATCGCCTCGCGAGCCGCTTGGCGAAGCGCCACACCGCCTTCTGCACCGGACCGCGCACGATCGGCACGTACAGGTGCATCCCGCTCGAGCCGCTGGTCTTGACCAGCGGCCGCATGCCCAGGGCCTCGAGCGCCTCGCGGACGACGAGCGCGGTCTCGCGCACGCGCTCGAACGAGGCGCCGTCGCCCGGGTCGAGGTCGAAGTGCAGATAATCGGGCCGGTCGGTGTCGTCGCACCGGGCGTACCACGGGTTGAGATCGATGCAGCCCAGGTTCACCACCCAGAGCAGCGACGGGAGGTCCTGCACCATGGGAAAGGCGATCAGGCTGGCCGATTTGTGCATGATGGGACAGGTCTCGAGCCAGTCGGGGCGCGACGGCGGTGTGCGCTTCATGAAGAAGCACTTGCCGTGGATCCCGTTCGGGTAGCGCTTCATCACCATGGCGCGGTCGCGCAGGTGCGGCAGCAGCACCGGCGAGACGTCGGCGTAGTACTGGAGGAGGTCGCGTTTGGTGTAGCCGGCCTCGGGCCAGAACACCTTGCGCAGGTTGGTGAGCTCGACGCTCCGGCGGCCGACCCGAAGCGTCGTGTCATCAACGCCGGTGGGGATGCGCGCAGGAGTGGAGCGCGTCCACGTCTTCGTCGTCGCCATCGTCCGGTCCCTTCTTCCGCGGCCGCGTCCCCCGCCGCGCGGCGGTCGCGACCGGCTCGTAGGTGAGCTCCCGGCCCGCGCGCGCCGCCCGGAGGAGGAGCGCGCCGCGGCTCATGTCGCCCCGGCCCACGAACTCGATTGGAAAGAGGAGCCGCTCGCCCACGACGTCGAGCAGCACGTCCACATACTTCCCCGTCGCCACGCTGCCGAGCAGCACCAGTGCCGGTGCGAGCGGTCCCCCGAAGGCCGCCCGCTCCAGCGCCGCCACGTCCCGCCGGAGCGGATCGCGGTAGCGCGGGTCCTCCGCCCGGATCTCCACCTCGGCGAAGGCCCTGAGCTCGTCGGCCGTGACGGCGGTATCGGCCGGCAGGAGCCCGCGATTGGTGGTGATCACGTACGCGCCGTACGTCCCTTGCGGAGCCTGCGCGAACCGCTCGGCGTAGGCCAGCTTCCCGCGAAAGTAGAGTCCGCTGAGGAAGCTGAACGCCTCGCCCAAGGGGACGGCGGCACCGGCCCGGAGCCGCTCAGCCAGCGGGAACCGGCCCCGGCCGCCGAAGAGGAGCTCCGCCCGTTTGCCCCCGGCGTTCGCGGGCGACAGCAGGAAAATCCGCGGCACCGCGGGACCGGCAGGCATGCTCAAGACTGCGAGGGAACGGGGGCGGGTGCGGTGGCGGTGATCACTGGCGGAGGGGCGGACGGGCGGACGGACGGTCTGAGCCGGGCGGGTTCGGCCGCGCCGGAGGCGTGGTCGGGGCCGTTATCGGGTCCGCGCCCTCCGCCCGTCCGCCCGTCCGCCCCTAGAACGTCGCTCCGATCGAGAAGTGGAGATGGAACCGCCGCGAGGACGAGGTCGGTGCGCTCTCGACCGGCGTCCCGCCGGCAAGGGCGTCGAGCACGTCCTGAGGGGCCCTGAGATCGAGCGGCGATGGATTGAGCTTGTAGCCGAGCGCCACCTGGATGGCTCCTACCATGGTCTCGTAGCCGATCCCCACGCCGATCCCCTGATAGAACCGATCCTCGTCCAGCACGCCGGCATCGAGCCGGAACCGGGTGTCCGGTGTCCAGATTCGTCCGCCGTCGTAGAAGACGTAAGGCTGGAACTTGTCGCTCAGGAACGGCATGGGAAAATGCAGCTCCGCGCTGCCGAGCAGGTGCGCCAGGCCGCCGATAGGCGTATAGCGGTCGGCCACGGCCACGGTGCTGTCGCCCTGGCGCTCGAGCCGCACCTGGGGGAGCTTGGGGCCGACCAGCAGCGTGCCCCAGCCGCGGACATCGCGGCTCCCGCCGGCGGTAAAGGTGATGTCACGCAGGCGGAGCAGGGACACGAACGGCGACTCCTGCCCCACGGTGGCCACACTGTTGCCGAAGGGGTAGATCCGCCCCGCGGCCCCGCGCAGCGTCAGCCCGACGCGCTTGGTCAGCGGCAGGTACCACGTGGCGCCGAGGTCGAACAGCACGTACTCGCTGGTGTTGAAGCCGGGCAGGCTGGTCTGGATCCGCGGGCGCAGCACATAGCCTTTCCGCGGGTTCGCGATCTGGTCCAGCTTGCCGTAGCTCCCCTCGAGCGTCAGCGCGTTGGTGTTCCGCGTCCGCTCGAGCCCGCCGGCCGCCTCCGGCGTCGCCAGGCCGAGGAGCGGGAGGTACTGCGAGGGGACGAGATCGCTGCCGATCCCGTAGTCGTACACCCGCCGGTGCGAGATCGAGTAACCGAGCGACACGGAGCGCAGGGCGGCGGGGGCCCACACCAGCGACCCCTGGAATCCCGCGGCCCAGCTCCGGTCGATGAGGTCGCTCCGGTACTCGATGAACGGCCCGCCCGCCGCCGAGATGGTGCGGTGACCGACGTACGGCTGGAAGGCGGTGAGATTGAGCCGGTAGAGCTGCTGCGCCGGGCTCTCCAGCGCGACGAGACCGGTCTGCGCCGTCGCGGCGACGGTCAGCGTGCGCAGCCCGCCGAGCCAGCTCCGGTCGGTCCAGGTGGCCTGGGTACTGAGCCCGCTTTCCGAGATGATGCCGGCGCGCCCCTCGAGCAGGTGCTCGGGGCTTTCCGTGATCCGGAGCATGACCACGACCGTCGAGTCGCGCGTCGAGTCGCGGGGGACGCTGACCGACGCCAGCCGCACGATGTCGCGCTGGGTGAGGTCCTGGCGGGCCTGCTCGAGCGCCTCCGCGTCGTACCAGTCCCCCGCGCCGACCGAGAGCTGCCGGACGATCTCGCGCTCCGGCACGGTCTCGTTCCCGCTGACCTCGATGCGGCGGATGCGCGCGCGGATCCCCGGCTCGACCTCGACGGTGACGTCGGCCCGGTCGGCGGCACTGTCCACTCGCGAGATGGTCTTCGCGATCGCGAACGGGTAGCCGTGCTCGCGGAACCAGCGCGTCGTGGTGTCGGCCAACGCACGGCGCTCGTCCTGGCCGGCGCGGCCGGCCTGGTGCCGCTCGCTGCGGGCGAACTTTCGCCAATCGCCCTCCAGCTCGCCGGGAATCGCGAGCGGCCCGCCCGCCGCGGTGAACGCGAGCGAGTCCACCAGAATCGGCGCACCCTCGTCGATCACGTACGTGATCCTGATCTCGTCGGGCTCCGCCCGATACCGGGCCTCGTAGTGCACGTCCACGTGCGGGAACCCCGCGCGGTGGTAGAAGTGCCGGAGCCGGACGACGTCGCGCATCATCTCCGCGGCATCGAACGGATGCGAGCCGACCGGCGGGACGAACGGAAGGAAGCCGAGCAGGCGCCGGAGCCAGACCAGACTGCCCTGGCCGGTGAGGGCGATGGCGTGGCGCAGCGCGTCCTCATCGACCGAGTGCGTGCCGTCGAACCGGAACTCCACCGAGCGGATGCTGGTGCCGGGGCCGACGCGGTTGAGCGCGTCCTGCGCGGGCAGGGCGGCGGGCACTGCCGCGAGCGCCGCGGCCAGCAGCACGGCTCTAGTACGCACGCCGCCCCCGGAACAGGAAGCCGGGCGACAAGCTCCCGCCCCTGAGCTCGGCGCGCAGCCAGCGTTCCAGCCGGTACTCCAGCTCGAACCCGGGCCCCAGGTTGGCGCCGCTGGACTGCCGCTGCTGCGTGCCGAGCTGCAGCGGGAGCTGGAGGTCGAGGAAGAGGCGCGGGCCGAGATAGCGCCCCGCCGTCAGCGTCAGCCCGCGCGCGGGATCCTGCCGGAGCTGGAACACGTCGAACCCGAGCCCTTCACCCGCGGCGTTCGAGAGTGCGTTGGTCAGGGTGCCGAGCGCGATCTGCGTGCCGCTGGTGCCCCGGCCGCTGCCTTCGAAGAGCGGATTGTCCGACGCGGGCCGCCCGGTGACGATGTACGAGAGGATGTCGTCCTGGCTCAGCTCCGGGTCCGAGCTGAACGCCAGCGCCATGCTGTCGAGCGTGCCCTGGGCGTGCACGTCGATGACCACGCCCTCGTCGGCGGCCTCGCCCTGGACCGGCACCTGGTAGGTGGCGTTGACGTCCAGCCGCGTCGAGTCCACCGGACCGGCCAGGTAGATGTCGCCGCCGGTCAGCCGGAACTGCCGGCCGCTGAACTCGATGGTGCCCCGCTGGGGCACCGGCTCGACGTGCCCCGAGAAGAGGTAGTCGCCGCCGGCGGGCTTCTGCACCCTCATGCTGCCCGTGAGCTCGATGTCCATCTCGGGGCTGCTGCTCCGGCGGATCCAGACCTGGCCGGGGAATCGGAGCCCGAGGTCGAGACTGGTGCGGTCAAGCAGTCCGGGCGTCTCCTTCGCGTGCCCCAGCACCTGCGGGCCAAAGTCGCGGGCGAGCTGCCGGATCTGCTCGGGCGTCAGCACGACCTGCTCCACCCTCGCACTCGAGGCGCCGTTCCCGACGAAGAAATTGGTGCGCCCGAGCCGCAGCGTGCCGGTCAGCTCCGGTTGCAGCAGCGTGCCCGCGAGCCGCACCTGCCCCGAGGCCGAGGTCTGGAGCTGGTCGGAGTTGGAGATCCTGAAGCGATCCAGCGTGCCGGCGAGATCGAGCCCTGGCGCGCTGAGCGGGCGGAGCCGCACGCTCCCGCTCGCACTGAGCGTCTCGCCTTTGCCGGTGCGGAGCGCGAGGCGCTGGAGCAGGAGCGTCTCGCCGTCGAGTCGTCCCGCGAGCTCGCCGTGCTCGTAGGTGACGTTGATGGACGGGAGCACGAGCCCGGCCCCCGTCAGGTCGAGGCTGCCGGCGGCCCGCGGCGCGCGGATGGTGCCGCCGATCCGCGCATCGGCGGCGAGGCGCCCGGTGAGATCCCGGACCGCGTCGCGCGGGAGCAGCGGCTCGAACAGCGAGAGATCGAAGCTGTCGGCCCGGACCGTGAGCGCGACCGTGTCGCTCCCGGTCGGCTCGGTGCCGGCGGCAGCCGTCGTGTCCGGGGGTGCCAGCGTGAGTCGGTACGGAAGGCTGCCGGTCACGCTGACGGCGCCGCCGCGCTCGGGACGTGCTTCGGCTGCCACCTGCATTCCGCGCGCCCCCCAGTCGAGGTCGGTGGCGAGGGTGCCGATCCGCCGTTTGTCCGAGAGAATGGTCAGCGTAGTCCTGCCGTGGAGCCGCGGTGCGGCGCCGGGTCCTTCCAGGCGAAGCTGGCCGTCCAGGCGGCCGCCGACCGGCACGAGCCCGGCCGCTCGGAGCGTCTCCAGGTTGAGCCCGGCGATCCGGAGCGTCATGTCGCTGGTGCCCCGCCGGTCGAGCACGCCGTCGAGCGCGATGCTCCGCGCTCCCGCCCGAAGGACCAGGTCGTGCACCTGCAGGCTGGGTCCCCAGGTGAACGCCGCCGGCCGCTGAAGCGCCCATGCGCGGCCGCCTTCGTCGAGCGTGAGCTGCTGAATCTCGGCGGTCACCGTATCACGGGCCTGGGAGACCGCGCCCCGCACGCGGGTCGCGACGCGTACGCTGTCGGCCACATTGAGGTTCAGATCCAGCGCGACGGTGGAGTCGTACTTCCCGGCCAGTGTGAGCTCCGGGACCGTGAGCCGGCCGTAGGCCGCGTCCTGTACGCGCAGATCGCCGGCGACGGCGGCCACCCGTCCGCTGTCGAAGCTCGCCGCGCCCGTGAACGTCACGTGGTCGGCGATGTTGCCGGCCACCGCGGTGCCGTGGGCGTCGAGCTGACCCCCCACCCGCCGGTGCGTCGAGGGCCCCGACGCCGTGAGCGACACGCGCGCCGAGTCGAAGGCGACGGTATCCACCCCGGCGAGCTCGGCCACTGGCGCGAGATCGCCCAACGTGCCCGCGAGCGCCAGCGTGTCCGGCTCGGCGCCGGGCCGGAGCGCGAGACCGCCGGCGCCGTCGAGCACCGCGACGTTCGAGCGGAGCACCAGGGTGTCGACCCGCAACGCGCCCGGGATGGGCGAGAACGCCACGTGGAAGCCGGGGACCCGTACTCCACCCACGCCGCCCAGCGCGTCCACCCTCCCCCCGACCGTCCGGAGGCCCGCGCTGTCGCGCTCGATGCGGAGCGCGAAGCCGGATTCGATCCGCCCATCCGCCTCGCGCCGGCCGGTCCAGCGGGCCAGATGCTCGACGCGCAGCGTGCCGTTCGTCTCGAGCGCGCTGCCCGTGCCGTCCGGCACCGCATGCAGCCGGGCGTCGAGCGCGAGATCGGGGCCGGTGGCACGCAGCGTTCCCTCGAGCGACTGCCCGTCGAGACGCGCGGCGAGCGTGCCGCCGCTCAGTCTGGCCTGGTTCACCCGAGACGGCAGCAGCTCGGCATCGAAGGCCGCGCGCCGGCGCGGGGCCGAGTCGGCGACGAAGTCGCCGGTGAAGCCCAGATCGAGGTCGGTCTCGAGATCGGGCCGGTCCAGCAGCGCGCCGAGCTGCGCGCCTGTCAGCCGACCCTGACGGATGTGATAGACGGGCGTGTCGGCGCCGGGCGTGCCGTCGCCCGCGAGCACGAGCGTGCCGGCCGGCCCGTGCAGCGAGACGTCGTACGTCAACCGACCGCCCGCGAGCCGTGCGCCGATGCTGCCGCCGGTCACCGCGACCCGGCCGAGTCGTGACGGCGAGAGGGTGACCCGCGTCTGCAGCGAGCGCGAGCCAGCGGCAAGACGTGCACGGCCGCTCAGGGCGAGCGACACGGGCCCGGCGAGCGCGGGGTAGCCGAGGAACGACCCCAGGTCCACGCTGTCGAGCGCGGCATGGCGGACGGTGTACACCGCGGTGGAATCGAACGGGCGCCCGCCGGCATCGACCGTGAGCCGGCCGCCCTGCAGCGCGGCATTTCCGTTCACGGTGAGTCGTCCGTCCGATAGCCGGGCCATCGCCACAACCTGCTCGAGGCGGCGGTCGCCGTAACGCAATTCGTCGAGATCGACGTGTGCGGTGATGCGCGCCTGTTCGGGCGCGATGCCGCTCCCCGCGAGACGGAACCGGCCCGAGAGCGGTGCTGCCGCGGTATCGCCCGCCAGGCGCGCGAGGTCCACGTGCGTGATCCGCCCGTCGCCGAGCTCGTACCGCAGCGTGTCGCCCAGGGTGAGCCGGCCGACGGCGGTGATCGTGCCCCCGCCCGCCAGCAGCTCGGGCCGGAGGTCGAGCGTGCCCTCGGCGAGCCGCAGCGTGGTGTGGCCCAGCGGCGTCCGGCTGCCGTCGTCGCGCACGGCCGTCAAGGTCACGCGGCCGCGGAGCCGCGCGGAGTCGGGGCTCCAGCCCTGGCCGGCGACGGTGAACGCGAGACGGAGCCCGGGATCGCCGGCGGGGCCGGCGAGCGCGCGCGCCACGGGGGCCGTGCCCGGCAGGCCGCGCGCCGAGCCCGCGAGGCGATAGCTGGGCAGCGAGTCGAACGGCCGCGCCCGGCCCTCGGCCCGCACGACGGCCGTGCCCATCGCGCCGTCGAGCTCGAGGCGGGCGGCGCCGCCGTCGAGGCGCGCGTCGAGATCGAGTCGCCGGAGCCCGGTCGTACCGACGCGCGACCGAGCCAGATTCAGCCGGACCGTTCCCGTGGACTCGCGCAGCGGTCCCTCGACATCGGCGTCGAGCCGGCCGGTCAGCGCCCCCGCGGGAGCGGAAGCGTACAGCCGGGACGGATCCAGCCCGCGCATCGTCGCCTGCACGCGGTACCCCTGCGGCCGGCCCTCGCGGAGACGGGTATCGCCGTCGAGCCGGATGCGCGCGCTGTCGAGCGAGGCGGCGAGGTGCGCGGTCACGAGGTCGCCCTGACCCGCGGCGGTCGCATCCAGGTGGAGCTGTCCTTCGGGGGGAACCGCGGGCATGATGGCCGACAGATCGGCCAGGTCGAGCGGCTCGGCCGCGAGGCGGACGTCGAGCAGGTCCACCAGCTGCGCGCGCTCGAAGCTCCGGGGCACGATGACGTGACCGGCCAGCCGGCTGTCCTCGGTCTGGATGCGGAGCGGGTCGAGCCGGATCACCTCCGGCGTGAGGGCGCCGCGGGCGGTGACGGCGAACCAGCGGCCGCTGACAGGCGGCTGGACGGCGAGCGACACGGAGTCGATGGCCACGGTGGTCGTGTCGGCCACGGTGAGGTCGTGCGCCGTCAGGTCGAGCACGCGCAGTCGCGCGGTGGAATCGGGTGAGAAGGTCGCGGTCACCGCGGCATCCCGCACGCGCAGCTGCCCCACCGCGAAGCCACCGCCACTCGCCGTAGTGTCGGCGGAGGCGCGGAGCACATGCTGCACATCCCAGCCCCGCGGGCCCCGGTGCGCGGCAACCCGCGCGCCCACGATCTCCAGTCGGTCCAGGCGGCGCACGTCGCCGAGCAGGTCCGGGATGGCGTACGCGATTCGCAGCCGGTCGATATGGGCCAGCACGTCTCCCGACTGACCCAGGCGTACGCCTTCCAGGGTGAGCCCGCCGAAGAGGTTGCCGGAGGCCCGGGTGACCTCGAGCCGGTTGCCCGGTGCGAGCGGTGCCAGGGTGAGCAGCCTGCGGACCACGGCGGTCGCGACCGGAGGAAGCTGGAGCAGCCCCACCAGGACCACCACGAGCACCAGCAGGCCCGTGGCGGCGATCCCGAGCTTCCGAAGCCAGCTTCGAGGCGCAATCATCACCCAAGCTCGCCGTCACCCGGCCGGCGCGGCCATGACCCGCATCACGCTATAGTTTACCGCGTGCCTGCCGCGCACCCGCTCGACTGCTTCGCCGCCGCGACACCCGGTCTCGAGCCGCTCGTCGCCGAGGAGCTGCGGGCGCTGTCCGCCCTGGTGCCGCTCGACCCGGGCACCCCCGAGCCGGGCGGCGTGGCGTTTCGTGCCGCCCGGCGAGGGCTCTATGCCGCGAACCTGCATCTGCGGATCGCCTCGCGCGTGCTGGTGCGGCTGGGGTCGTTTCACGCGGCTTCATTTCGCGAGCTGGAGCGCCGCGCCGCGCGGCTGCCCTGGGCCGAGTTCGTGGTGCGGGAACGGGCGGTGCGCTTCCGGGTCACGTCGAAGAAGTCCAGGCTGTATCATCAGGACGCCGTGGCGGAGCGACTCGCGCGGGTGGTGGGCACGCCGGCCGACGCCGATCCGGCCGGCGAAGCGCCCCCCCAGGAGTTCGTGGTGCGGCTGTTCCGCGACGAGTGCACCGTCAGCGCCGATGCGTCCGGTGAGCTGCTGCACCGCCGGGGGTACCGGCTCGCGACGGCCAGGGCACCGCTGCGCGAAACGCTCGCCGCCGCCATGCTGGCCGCGAGCGGTTGGACCGGCGAGGCGCCGCTGGTCGATCCGTTTGCCGGATCGGGGACGATCCCGATCGAGGCGGCGCTCCGGGCTCGGCGGATCCCGCCCGGTCTCGGCCGGGAGTTCGCATTCCAGCACTGGCCGGGGTACGAGGTGCGTGCGTGGGAGGCGCTCCTCGCGGCCGCCCGGGACGCGATCGTGCCGCGGGCCCCGGCGCCCATCGCGGGCTCGGATCGCGATGCGGGCGCGGTCGCCGCCGCTGTCGCCAACGCCGAGCGCGCGGGGGTCGCCGGCGACGTCGTCTGGCGACGGGCAGCGCTCTCCGCGATCGAGCCGCCCACGGGCCCCGGCTGGGTAGTGACCAACCCGCCGTACGGCACGCGCGTAGGCGAGCGGCGGCGCCTGCGCGACCTGTACGCGCAGCTCGGGCACGTGCTGAGGCGGCGGTGCGGCGGCTGGGAGGTGGCGATGCTCTCGGCGCACGCGGAGCTGGAGCGGCAAACGGCACTCCCGTTCGCGACGGTGCTCGCGACCGAGAACGGGGGGATTCGGGTGCGGGTGGTGCGGGCGAAGGTGCCCTGAGGAGAAAGGCCGGAGCCGCGCGGCGCCCTGGCTTCCAGGCGCCGCGCGGCGAGGTCGGCTACGCGGCGGCCCGCTTGGGCCGGGTCAGCGCCCCGGCCAGCATCTCCGAGAGGTAGCCAAGCACGGCGCCGGCAACCAGCGCCACGATGGTCCGGATCCACTCGCCGTTCGCCCCGACGACCACGCTCACCGCCGTAGCCGCGCCGAGAAACGCGCCGGGGATGAAGCTGAGGGCGGGAATCTTGGCCTGCACCACCATGAAGAGCGCCGCGAGCCCGACGAGCACCGAGAGCACGCCGAGCCCGCCGCCGAACTGCTGCGACAGGGTGATGGCGAGGAAGGCCCACAGCACGCCGCTCAGGTTCGACGCGACCGTCTTGACCAGGCCCTGCGTCTTGCCGCCAGCGGCGAAGAAGCAGCCCCAGGCCACGATCCCGGCCCAGACCGGCAGCGCGCCCGGTCCGACCGCAACGTAGGTCCACCCCGCGATGAGGATGCCGATGCTGAGTCCCAGTGCGACGAGCGCGTCCATGTGCTGCCTCCTTCAGTGGGAGAGAAGCAACCGGAGCTGTGGTGGGAACCGCACCGCGACGTTACGGCCCGATCGGGCGGTCGTCAAGCGTGGGAGGGCCGGGGCGGCCCTGGCGGCGCTGGCCTGGCTCGGTGCCGGGCCGGCCGGCGCCCAGCAGCCGGTGCCCGCCGACACGAGCCGCACCGTGGTGCTCGTGCCCGACGCGGTCTGGGACGGGGTGGCCGATGCGCCCCGGCGCGGGTGGGTCGTGGTGGTGCGCGGGGAGCACATCGCGGCCGCCGGCCCGGCCGACCGGGTGCGCCCGCCCGCCGGCGCGGACCGGGTGGCGCTCGCGGGGACCACGCTTATTCCCGGCCTGATCGAGGGCCACTCCCATCTGTTCCTGCATCCGTACGACGAGACGCTGTGGGACGATCAGGTCCTGAAGGAGCCGCTCGGCCTGCGCATCGCGCGCGCGGTGGCCCACGCCGCGGCCACGCTGCGCGCGGGGATCACCACCGAGCGGGATCTCGGCACCGAAGGCGCGCTCGACAACGACGTCCAGCTTCGCCGCGCGATCGAGCAGGGGATCGTTCCCGGTCCGCGGCTCATCGCGGTCACCCGCGCGATCGTGGCGACGGGGAGCTACGCCCCGCGGCGGAGCCGGTATGCGTTCGATCCGCCGCAGGGCGCCGAGGAGGCCGACGGCGACGAGGGGGTTCGGCACGTGGTGCGGAGCCAGATCGGCCGGGGCGCCGACTGGATCAAGGTATACGCCGACTTCGGGTGGGGACCGGACGGCGCGCTGCGCCCGACCTTTTCGCAGCACGAGCTCGAGGTGCTGGTGGCCACCGCGCGCGACGCGGGGCGGCCGGTCGCGGCGCACGCGATGACGGCAGAGGGAATGCGGCGGGCCGTGCTCGCCGGCGTGACGACCGTCGAGCACGGGGACGAGGGCACCCCCGAGGTGTTCCGCCTCATGCGCCAGCGCGGGGTGGCGCTCTGTCCCACGATCGCGGCCGCGGAAGCCTACGCCACCTACTTCGACGGCTGGGTCAAGGGCCGCGACGCGCCCACCCCCGCGCTGGTCGCCAAGCGCGCCAGCTTCCGCGCGGCGCTCGATGCCGGGGTGACCATCTGCTTCGGGGGAGACGTCGGGGTCTTCCCGCACGGCGACAACGTCCGGGAGCTGGAAGCCATGGTGGAATACGGCTTGACTCCCCTGGCCGCCCTCAAGGCCGCGACGAGCGGCAACGCGCAGATCTTCCACCTCGCCGACCGCGTCGGGCGCATTGCCCCGGTCTGCTCGCCGACCTCGTCGCCGTCCGCGGCGACCCGACGCGGGAGATCGGGGCGGTTCGGAAGGTCGAGTTCGTGATGAAGGGCGGGATCAGAGTGAGGTAAGGGACGGAGAGACGGAGAGTCGAAGCTCACCAGGCGGTGTGCCGTTCCTCTCCGTCTCTCCGGTCCCTCCGTCTATTTCCCCGCCAGCGCCCTCACCAGCCGGTACGTGAACTCGAGCCCCTGATAGAACGCCTCCACCCGGATCCGCTCGTCGCGGCCGTGGGCGCGGATGTCGTCGTCGTCCAGCGGCACGCCGCTCACCCCGTAGACCGGGATCCCGGCGTTGCGGAGGAACAGGCCGTCGGTGGCTCCGGTCTCCATGCTGGGGACGACCGCCGCGCCGGGCCACATGGCCGCCGTGATGCTGTCGATGGGCTCGAGCACCTCGGGCACGAGCGGCGACGGCGGCGAGGGCACCGCGGGCGAGGTGACCGTCACCTGCACCGCGGTGTCGTTCACCACGCGACGGATGGTCTCGAGCACACGGTTGGGGTCCTCGTCGGGAAGCATCCGGCAATTGACGTTGGCCGCGGCGAGCTGCGGCAGCGCGTTGTTGGCGTGCCCGCCCTCGAGCCGCGTGGCGACGCAGGTGGTGCGCAGGACCGCGTTGAACCAGGGCGAGCCGGCGGCGAGCCGCCGCATGGCGGCCGTGTCGCCGCTCTCGCCCACCATGCGCATGCGGGCGGCGATCGTGTCGGGCTCGGAGGCGGCCGCGCGGCTGAAGTAGGCGCGGGTGATCTCGTTGAGTCGCATCGGAAACCCGTACGCCGCGACCCGGCCGAGCGCCGCCGCCAGCCGGTAGATGGCGTTGTCCCTCACCGGCATCGAGCTGTGGCCGCCGGGATTGTGGACCTCCAGCCGCAGGTCCGTGTAGACCTTCTCGGCCGCCTGCACGTTGCGCGCGACGACGCGGCCGTCGTGCATCGACGGGTCGCCTCCGTCGCCGTTGATCACGTAGGTGGCATCGATCAATGGCCGGCGATGCGCGAGCAGCCACTGCACGCCGTTCTCGTCGCCCCCCTCCTCGTCGGCGGTGAGCGCCAGGATGAGGTCCCGGTCGAGCGGGACGCGCTCCCGCTTGAGGCGGATGAGGGTCTGCGCGAAGATCGCGGCCATGTCCTTGATGTCGCTCGTGCCGCGGCCATAGAAGTAGCCGTCCTGCTCGGTGAGCGTGAACGGGTCGAGCGACCAGTCCTCCCGCCGGGCCTCCACCACGTCCAGGTGGGCCAGCAGCAGAATCGGCGGCCGGGCGCCGGTCCCGCGCAGGCGGGCCACGAGGTTCTGCCGCTGGGGCGAAGGCCCCGCGATCACCACGTCCTTCGCCGGGAAGCCGGCCGCCAGCAGCCGCTGCGCGACCGCGCGCGCGGCCCGCGTGGTGCTGCCATGGTCGTGCGTGGTGTTGATGCCGACCAGCTCGGCGAACAGGGCGCGGGCGGCGCGCTCGTCGGGCGTCTGCTGGGCCGGCAGGGCGGCCGGCAGGAGCAGGCCGAGCGTGAGCAGAACCACGCGAAGCGTGGGGCAGTGGTGCACGAAGCCGTTCCGGTGTGGGATGGTGTGCAATATATCCCCGGCAACGTGAGCCAGGTCCCCGCCGCGCGCTCGCGCGGCGGACATACTGTCCGCAGACATTTCTTCGTGGGGAGTGGACCATGGCACACGAGAAACCCGCCGCACGGAGCGGCACTTTTCTCATCGGCGGCGACCTGCCCGTGCACCGGCTCGGCTTCGGCGCGATGCGCATCACGGGGAAGGGGATCTGGGGCCCGCCCGCGGATCCCGACGAGGCGGTCCGGGTGCTCCGGCGGTGCATCGAGCTGGGCATCGACCTGATCGACACGGCGGACTCCTACGGCCCCGAGGTGAGCGAGGAGCTGATCGCCAGGGCGCTCCATCCGTATCCGCCCGGGCTCGTGATCGCGACCAAGGCCGGCCTCCGGCGGCCCGGCCCCGACCAGTGGCGCGAGGACGGCCGGCCGGAATACCTGCGCGCGCAGGTGCACTCGAGCCTGCGGCGGCTGCGGCTGGAGCGGATCGACCTGCTGCAGCTTCACCGGATCGATCCCAAGGTTCCGCTGGGCGACCAGATCGGCGCGCTGGCGCGGCTGCAGCGCGAGGGGAAGATTCGGTACATCGGACTGTCGGAGGTGTCGGTCGACCAGATCCGGGCCGTCCGCGAGCTGGTGGACGTGGTGACGGTGCAGAACCTCTATAACGTCGTGAACCGGAAGAGCGAGGACGTGCTCGAGTTCTGCGACAGCGAGGAGATCGGGTTCATTCCGTGGTTCCCGCTCGCCACGGGCGACCTGGCACAACCGGGCGGGCCGCTGGCCCGTGCCGCCGAACGCCTCGGGGCCACACCATCGCAGGTGGCGCTCGCGTGGCTGCTCCACCGCTCGCCCGTGATGCTGCCGATCCCGGGCACCTCGAGGGTGAAGCATCTCGAGGAGAACACCGCCGCGGCGCTGCTCGAGCTCGACGAGGAGACCGTCCGCGAGCTGGATCTGCAGCCGGCCTAGTCGCATGCGCGACGAGGCCCGGGACACGTGCCCGGGCCTCGTCTCGATCGTCAGGACCTGCGTCCCGGCTCAGTACCGATTCGAGCTCCGGTTGACGTTGGACTCGCTCATCCGGTCCGCATCGACGTCCTTCTGGCCGGTCACCCGGTGCCAGGCGTCCCTGACCGCATCCTTGATGTTGTCCCAGGTGGAGTCGCCCTTGTCCTCGTACTTGTCCCAGCCGGTCCGCAGATCGGACTCGACGTCGTTCCAGTTGCGACCCATGTTGTGCCGGCCCGACTCCCATCCGTACCGATAGGCCGGCCGGAAATCACTGTAATTGCGGCCGGTCGCATAGGGGCGTGAGCTGAAGTTCTGCTCCCACCACCGGTCCTCCACGTCCCAGTTGTTGTCGATCGCCATCTTGGCCTCCAGTGCTGCGGGTTGAAGCCCGTCGCGAGCCTGCACGGTAGCCCTCCGGCCCTGCAGCCGACGTGACTCGGGTCACGGAACGCGGCGGATGCGGCGGCCCTCCCGCGACCTGCCAGAAGCCCCGCACCTCGCGACCCGCAGGTGTCCACATCGCACGTTGACAACCCGGCATCCTTCGCGGCCACACGCGGTTGCCCGACCGGCATCGGCGCGCTCGCCGCGGGCACAGCCGTTGCACACGTTCGCGTGGTCCACCCCCGTGTCACGATCCTCATCACTGCGTGCCATCCGATCCGATGCCGAGTTCCCGCGCTCTTGCCTGGAGTGAGACATGGTCACGTTCCTGAAAGGCCGCCGCCGCAACGACGATTCCGTGGTCGCCGTCGACGAGAGCGGGCACAACGTTACGGCCGCGCTCGAAGCGCTGGTGAAACGCGCCGAGGCCGCCGCGGAGCAGCTCCGGATGCTCGCGCCGGTCATGGAGCGCGCGGCCGAGCTCGACGCGCTGCGTGAGCGGTGCACCGCCGTGGAGCAGCAGGTGGAGGGGCTCGAGGCGCTGCGGGCGCGCCTCGCCGAGGCGGAGCAGCAGGCCGAGCGGGTCGTGAGCGCCGGCGCCCAGATGGACCAGATCCACGAGCGCATGGGCGATCTCGGTGCCAAGGTGGAAGGCGCTTTGCAGCTCCGTGAGGACGTGGAGCGGGTGCTGAGCCTGGAAGGTCCGGTGGCCGCGGTCCGGGGTGAGGCCGACGCGCTGCGTGCCCAGATCGCCGACATGGCGGAAGGCGTGGGCCGCATCCGGGCGCAGCACGACGACGCGCTCACGGCGCACCGGCACACGATGTCGCGCCTCGAAGCGATCGATGAGGAGCACCAGGCGGCCTCGGGCCGGCTGGAGGAGACCGAGCGACGGCTGCAGGCGGTGGAGCGCTCGCTCGACCCGCTCAATCAGGCCACCGAGTCCATCCCCGCGGTGCAGCACCAACTCGCGGTGATCAAGTCGCTGGCCGACCACCTGGCGCAGAAGAGCACCTCGCTCGAGCAGCAGCGCGAGGCGGTGGACCGGGCGGCGGGGCAGATCAGCAAGCTCACCGTCATGGATCGCGAGCTCGACACCTGGCTCCGCCGGCAGGAGGAGCAGATCCGCCGGTTCGGCGCCATCGAGGCGAAGATCGCCGACGTGCAGGCGCTCAACGTGAAGGTGATGGCGCGCGCCGAGGAACTGCAGACGGCCCAGGCCGAGGCCCAGATGGCGCAGCAGGCCGCGCGGCAGGCGCTGAACGATCTCCGCGAGCAGATGCGGAAGAGCAGCGAAGGGTTCGAGCTGGAAAACCGCGGCCTGCACGCGGTGAGCGAGCGCGTGGCCGATCTGCGGGGGGCCGTCAAGGAGTGCGAGGCGCGCTTCGCCGTGCTCGATGCGGCCAGCCAGGGCGCCGCGGCGGTGCAGGCGCAGGTGCGGACCGTCACCGAGCAGGCGGGCGAGCTCACCGGCGAACTGGCGCGGCTGGCGGAGGAGGCGCGCCGCCTCGGCACCATGCGTGAGGACGCCGAGCGGCTCGAGAGCATGGCGGGCGATACCGCGGAGCGGATGCAGCGGATCGAGGCCGTGCGGCCCCAGCTCGAAGAGGCGGTGCGCCAGCTCGCCTCACTCAAGGGCGCCCACGAGATGATGGCCGACGGGCTGGAGCAGATGCGGCTGGCGCAGGGCGAGATGACCCGCGTGCGCGAGAGCCAGGGCGAGACCCAGAACTGGCTCACCGCGACCGAGACCTGGACCCGGAAGGTCGAGGCGCAGGTGGCCGCGCTGCGCGGGCTCGAGCCCGAGGTCGATCGCATCGCCGGCGAGGTGACGCAGGTGCGGGCCGCCATGAGTGAGATCGAGTCCCGGCGCGGTACGGTCGAGGAGATGCACGGGCGCCTCGCCGAGCTCGGCGAGCGCGCGGGCGAGCTGGAAGAGCAGGCGGAGGCGCTGCGCGGCCGGATGGACGGCGCCGAGGGCCGCTTCGCCCAGCTCGCCACCCAGGCCGACGAGGCGCGCCGCGTGGCCGACACTATCGCGGGCGTGGCGACGTCGGTCGGCGTCGCGGAGCGGCGGCTCGAGACGGTGGACGGCTCGGTGCGCGCGCTCGAGGGGCGCACCACACAGCTCGACGACCTCGCCGAGCGCATCCGGCTCCTGGGACAGGAGCTGGAGCAGCGGCAGGGCGCGCTCGACAAGGCCACCGAGCACCTGAACCGCGCGTCGACGCTGCGGCAGGAGTCCGCGGACACGGCGGAGCGGCTCGAGGAGCTCTCGCGCGCCATCGCGGCCATGCTGCAGAAGGCGGACGGGCAGGCCGGCGGGCTCGACCGGCTCGCGGGCGAGCTCGAGTCGCGCGCCGCCGCGCTCCGGCCCATCGAGCGCCAGCTCGGCCAGTTCGAGTCGCTGCTGGCGCAGTGGGAGTCGGCACGGGCGGAGGCGGCCCGCGGACTGGAGCAGACGCTGGCGCGCCAGGGCGCGATCGACGCGCTCGAGGCCCAGGTCAAGCACGTCTTCGACCTGGCCGAGCGCTCGGTCGAGCACGCGCAGACCATCGGCGCCGCCCGGCGCGAGATCGAGGAGACCCACGAGCTGCTGCAGGACACCCACGCGCAGCTCAAGTCGGCCGAGGAGGCGCTGCAGGATTTCGAGACCCGGCGCCGGCACCTCGAGCGCACCGAGCAGCGGCTCGCCCGGGCGGAGGCGCTCGCGCTCGAGGTCCGCGCCACGGTGGAATCGCTGCAGGCCCAGCGCGCGGTGGTCGAGCACGTGATCGAGCGCTCCGGCGCCCTGACGCTCCAGATCAAGCAGGCCGAAGCGCTGGTCGAGGCGATGCGCCGCGAGCGCACCATGGCCTGCGACGTGAGCGCGGCCGTGGCGGCGTTGCGGAAGGAGGAGGAGGAAGAGTAATCCGGGACGGACAGACGGTCGGACAGTCGGACGGACGGCAACGGCACACCGCCTGGTGTGCCGTTGCCGTCCGTCCTTCCGTCCTTCCGATTTACGCCAGGTACTTCCCCACCCGCTTCAAGTCCGCAAAGAACTCCTTCCTCGCCTCCGCCCGCGCGTCCGCCGGCGCGCGGAGGACGGCGGAGGGGTGGACCGTCGCGAAGATGGCCTCGGCCCAATCGGAACGGATCGGCTTGCCGCGCTGTTGCGTCACCTTGAATTTGGCGCCGAGCAGGGATTGCGCGGCGGTGGCGCCGAGGACGACGATCACGCGCGGTTTGACGAGGCGGATCTCCTCGTCGAGCCATGGGTGGCAGGCCCGCACTTCGGCGGCGTTCGGCTTCTTGTGCAGCCGCCGCCTGGTCAGCTCGATCCGAACGAACTTGAAGTGTTTGACCGCGTTGGTGACGTACACCCGACGCCGCTCGATCCCCGCCGCTTCGAGTCCCTCGTCCAGCAGACGGCCGGACGGGCCCACGAACGGGTGCCCCTGCAGGTCCTCCTGGTCGCCGGGCTGCTCGCCCACGAACATCACGTCGGCGGTACGGGGCCCTTCGCCGAACACGGTCTGCGTGGCGTTGACCCAGAGGTGACATCCGCGGCATCCGGCGGCCGCCTCGCGCAGGCGGGTGAGCGTGGGGTGGGGTGGGAGGAAGTCAGCCGCGGAGCCGGTGGCCACCGGGAGTGCCGAGCCCTCACTCGCCACCGAAGACCCCCGCCCGGTCCAGCAGCGCCAGCGCGGCGCCCACCACCGCCAGCCCGAGCAGCGCCTGGCCGCGGTGCAGTCGCGCACCCGTGTAGGCGCTCGAGCGCATCACGTGACCCTCGTAGCGCCCGCGCTCGCGCGCGTCGCCCGGGCGCGGTCCGAACAGGGTGTCGTGCTCCCCGCGCGGCCGATCGCTCCGCTGGCCGGAAAATGCCGTGGCCTCCTTGAACCGGTCGCCCAGGCGCGGGACGAAGCGCTCCACGGTGTTGAACAGCTTGGCGCCGCCGCCCACGAGCACGTTGCGCAGGGGGTGTTCGGCGCTCCGGAGAATCGCTCGCGCGACGACCTCCGGCGCGTATACCGGCGGGACGTGCGTGGGCTCGACGCCCAGGTAGCTCTTGGCGTGCTCGGGGTAGGGCGTGTCGACCGCGGCCGGCTGGATCAGGGTGACCGAGACCGGCGCTCCCTCCTCCTCCAGCTCGACCCGCAGCGAGTCGGTGAACCCCTTCACCGCATGCTTGCTCGCCGCGTAGTGGCCCTGGAGCGGGTAGCCCGTATCCGACAGGATGCTGCCGAGGTTGATCAGCGCGCCGCCGCGTGCCCGGAGATGGGGCAGTGCCGCGAGCGACCCATTCACTACGCCCCAGTAGTTGGTCTCGAACAGCCGCCGCGCGTCCATCAGGCCGACCTCGGTGAGCCGGCCGTAGATCGAGACCCCCGCGTTGTTCACCCAGGTATCGATGCTGCCGAACTCGCGGACCGCGGTCGCGGCGAGGCGCTTCATGGCCTCCAGGTCGGCGACGTCGCCCGCGACATAGGTGGCCACCCCGCCGTCGCCGCGGATCCGCTCGACCGCCTGCTCGAGATCGACCTCGTCGCGTGAGGAGAGCACGACGCGCGCCCCCAGGTGCGCCGCCATGCGCGCGGTGGCCAGACCGATCCCACTCGATGCTCCGGTGATGACGATGACCTGCTCGTTCACCCGCTTGAGCCGTACCCGCATCGGGCCTCCCGTGTGTGGCGCCATGCTAAGCACGCCGCGCACTTCTGGAGGTGGCGTGGGTCACCGTGGAACCGCCGGGCGGGCCACCTGCGCTGCGGCCGCGGCGAGCGACGCGGGGAAGAGGAGAGTGAGCAGCACGAAACCCCAGCCGGGCATGCCCAACGTGCCGCCCAGCCGCCGGGCGACCGCGCCCACCGGCCCCTGCAATGCTCCGATGCCGAGCAGGAGCGCCCAGGCAAGCGCCGCGCCGACGGCAGCGGAACGAACGGGGTGCCGGTCGCGGCGTGCCACGCGGGTCCACGCTCCCGCCACGAGCGGCACCGTCCACCACCCGGCGGCTGCCGTAGCACCGGCGGTGAGCAGCGCCACCAGGACCACGCGCTTCACCGTGCGCTCCCGGGCACGAGGACGAGCACGGCGGCCGCACCTACGTCGTCCGGCGTGCGTGGAAACCGGAGCGCGGACAGCTCGCCGCGGGTCCAGATGGGGATCCGGTCGGCGTAGCGGCGGCTGATCGGATTGCCGCTCTGGCCACCGGGATAGGTGCCCCAGGCGCGAAGCTCGTCGCCCAGCTCGACTACCATGCGCCAGCTGGGCCCCTCGCTGGCGCCGGTTACGCTCGAGGGGCTCAGCGTCGATGGGCCGCCGTTCACCGCGATCCCCCGCGCCGAGAGCGCCGGGATCCGGAGCAGGTGCCAGATGTCGATCCGGTGCACCCGGGACCAGCTCCAGTTGAGGAGCTCGGGCGGTCCGTATTCCCTGACGGTGGTGAGGTATGCGTCCGTCAAAGCCTGGGCGAGCACGTCGTCCCGCCGCTCCCTTCGTCCCGGCGTGCGCCGGTCGTCCCACCACGAATTTCCGGGATCGTCCAGCAGGGCCACGAATGCGGCGGGCGATGGAGTCACCCCGGGCGGCAGCTCGTCCCACAACAGCGCGTCCGTGGCCCGGACCGCCGCCTCGAACAGCACCGGACCATCGCTCTCGGCGGTATACCGCCGGTCCCAGGCGGCGAGCACGGTGGCCGCCTGTGCGAGCACGCTATCGCCGGGGTGCGCCGCCGCCGCGGCGAGGAAGTAGGGGACGTACCAGTCGGCCCGTGCGCTGCCGGGATCGGTTTGCCAGCGGCGCATCGTCTCCGGCGTCACCGACGAGTCCGCGCGCAGGAGGGCGTTGATGCGGAGCGCGCGCCATGGCGGCGGCCAGTCGGCGCCGAGATAACGTGACTGATCCCGCGGGTCGAGCGGTTCCTGATTGGCCGAGGCCAGGAACCCCTGCGCCGGGTCGGCCGCCTGCGGGTACTCGGCCACGGGCCAGTCGCCCGTCCAGTCGCTTGCGCGTGTGGTGCCGTCGAGCACCCGGTCGCCGCGGCCGCCGTCTGCGCGAATCGGGAACCGGCCCGTGCTGCGGATGGCGATCGTGCCCGCACGGTCGGCCACCAGCATGTTCTGCGGCGGCGATGCGAACCCCGCCATCGCGTCCATCCACTCGTGCACGGTGCGGGCGCGCGCGGCCCGGTGCAGTCCGGCCACTTCCCCCGCGCTCTCGAGCGCGGTCCAGCGGAGCGAGAGCCAGCCGGCGCCTGCGTGCCGCATGGGGCCGCGGTGGGTGAACCGCAGCGTGTCCACCGCCAGTACTTCGTCCCTCGAGCCGCGATACACCTCCAGCCGCCGCTCGAGCGGCACCCAGGCGCCGTCCAGCCGATACCGCAGCGGGTTCACCGAGTCGTCCACCACCTCGGCCCAGCGGTCCATCACATCCGCGCCGGTATTGGTAAAGGTCCACGCGACGTCGCGGTTGAAGCCCAGCACCAGGGCGGGAAGGCCGGGGATCGTGACGCCGTAGGCATCCACCACGCCCGGCACCACGAGGTGGGCCTCGTACCAGACGGACGGAAGCGTGAGATCGAGATGCGGATCGCCGGCCAGGAGCGCCACGCGATCGCGGGTCCGGGCCGGGGCCACCGCCCAGTTGTTGCTCCCCAGCTCCCGTGACGCGTGCAGCGGCGGGAACGCCGCGAGAAAAGTTGCCGCCACGCTGTCGGGCGCTCCCGGTGGGGGCACCACCAGCGGCACCCGGCGGGGCTCGCCGGGCGCGGGCTGCAGCGGTTCCTGAATCGGCCAGTGGAGCGGGAAGAGCGCGGCGGCCGCCGAATCACCCACTGCGGCGGCCGCCGCAAGAAAGTCCAGCTCGGTGGTGCTCCGGGCGAGCGTGTAGTTCATTCGGAGCAGCACCTGAACGGTTCGGAGTCTGCTCCAGCGAACCGGGCGGCGATCGAGCAGCCGGTACTCGAGGGGAAGCGCGCGCGCGGGCATGCGGTCCAGCCATGCGTTGACGCCGGCGGCGTACGCATCGAGGGTCGCCCCCGCCTCGCTGGTGTCGGGCAGCGAGTCGGCCAGATGCTCGGCGGCTCGCGCCATTCCCAGCTCGCGCACGGCGCGGTCGAGCGGCAGTGCCGGCGTGCCCACCAGCTCCGCGAGCGTTCCCCCGCCGGCTCGTGCCTGGAGATCGAGCTGGAACAGGCGGTCCCGCGCCGTCACGTAGCCCAGTGCCCGCCAGGCGTCGAGCTCGCTCGCGGCGAAGATGTGGGGCACGGCCCGGTCGTCGTACACGACCCGGACACCCGCGCCCAGGCCGGGCAACGCGGCGTCCGCGCGCCGGGGCAGGTCGGCCGTGGCGGCGAGACCCCACGCGCCGCGTACCGGATCGAGCAGCGCTCCAAGGGGGGGCAGCCGGCCGACACGGTAAGAGCCGGCCCAGAGGAGCACCGCCAGCAGCAGCAGGTTGGCCGCCCGGACCGCCGGCCGGGGACGCGTCATGCGGCGTCGGGAGGGCATGGTGTAATGTGCGGGCGACCGGTCCCGGCCGGGAGGCTTGCATCGGCTCGCCGCGCCGTTCATCCGTTCATGTGGCAACCCAACCCCGGAGGCCACCATGGCGACCACCCTGCCCACCCGACCGCTCGGCACCACCGGGATGCAGCTCACGACGGTGGGCTTCGGCGCCTGGGCTGCCGGAGGGGGCGGCTGGTCGTTCGGCTGGGGCCCGCAGGACGACCAGCAGTCACTGGCTGCCATGCGCCGCGCACTCGAGCGTGGCGTCAACTGGATCGACACGGCCGCGGTCTACGGACTGGGTCATTCGGAGGAGCTGGTAGGGAGACTGCTCCGCGAGCTGCCGGAAGGCGAGCGGCCGCTGGTCTTCACCAAGGGCGGGCTGGTCTGGGACGAGGCCGACCCGATGGCACCGCCGGTCCAGACGCTGGCGCCGGCATCCATCCGCCGGGAGGTCGAGGCTTCGCTCCGCCGCCTCGGCGTCGAACGGATCGACCTGTATCAGTTCCACTGGCCCGACGAGACCGGGGTCGCGGTCGAGGACTCATGGACGGCGCTGGGACCGCTGGTCGAGCAGGGAAAGGTGCGAGCGGCCGGGGTGTCCAACTTCGACGTGGCGCTGCTCGAGCGCTGCGAGGCGATCCGCCACGTGGACTCGCTGCAGCCGCCGTTCTCGCTCGTTCGCCGCGGGGCGGCGCGCGCCGAGATCCCCTGGTGCCGCGAGCACGGCACCGGGGTGATCGCGTACAGCCCGATGCAGTCCGGCCTGCTCACCGACCGGTTCGATGCCGCCCGCGTAGCGAGCCTGGCAGAGGACGACTGGCGGCGCCGCTCGGCCGACTTCCTGCCGCCCCGCCTCGAGCGCAACCTGGCCCTGAGGGACGCGCTCCGGCCGATCGCCGAGCGGCACGGGGCGACGGTGGCGGCGATCGCCGTGGCGTGGACGCTCGCCTGGCCGGGAGTGACCGCGGCGATCGTCGGGGCCAGGTCGGCGGAGCAGGTGGATGGCTGGATCGGAGCGGCGACGCTCCACCTCGCGGCGGCAGACCTCGACGAGATCGCCGCCGCGGTCGAGCGGACCGGGGCGGGAAAGGGCCCCGCGCGGCCCGGTCAGGAGCGCTAGCGGGCCCTGACCACGGGTTCGTCCACGAGGTGCTCGGCCAGGAACCAGACCTGCATCTCGTTGGTGCGGATCACGTCACTCACCAGTATGTCGTTGGTCCCGTCGTCGCCCGCCTCGTCGGCCTGCTTGGCGGCCTTGCGGGCCTGCGTCAGGATCAGCTCGTGCGCCTCGAGCAGGCGCGAGATCTGGACCGGCACCTCCTCGCGGCCGCGCGGCGGGCGCGGGATGCGGGTCTCCTCGGCGGCGTCGGCGCCCATCGCCAGGCTGATCCCGCCAAGGATCTGCACCCGCTCCGCGATGCCGTCGATCAGCTCGGCCTGCTCGGCGTAGTGCTTGTCGAACAGCAGGTGGAGCTGGTAGAACGTCGGGCCGGCCACCTGCCAGTGGGCCTTCTTGTAGAGATCCCGAAGGGTGAGCGTATCGGCGAGCGTCTGGTTCAGCGCCTGCACGCTTTGCTTGCAGACGGAATCGTCGAGGCCGATCGGGAGGCGCGCCACCGTGCCGAAGCGCTGGATCTCGGGCGCCTGCTGACCCACGTGGGGGCGTGGGCTCGGCGGGCTCTCGTGCCGCTGGGTGCCGCCATCGGAGCGCGTGCGACTCGCGACGGCCTGCCGGCCGCCACCATCGGTTCGCTGGACCACAGTGCCTCCTGGAAAAATTTGGGGGACGGCGACGGAAGCGACATCCTACCGCTTCCGCCGACGCCCCCCCGTGAGCCCGCTCACCGGCTAGTGGCTGTCGGGCCTGTGCTCGGTCTGCTTGACCGTATCCACGTCGATGTTGGTATCGGCCCGAACCACGGTCGTGTCCCTCACGGTACTCGACTGAACCATCGTGTCGGTGCCGGAGCGGTCGCGATCCGCCGCCCCCGTCTCGCGGTCGGCCGGGCGCTCGCACGCGCCGAGCAACGCTACCACCGCCAGTCCCGCTGCAAGCTTCGTCAGCATCTCGCGCTCCTGTCGAAGGGTTGGACCGAATCCCTGGAGGCTATGAATCTCCACGGGACCGGGCCATCCGGCGGTGACCACACTCACAGGCAGGTCAGGTGATCCGGATCACCACCGGTCGGCGGCGGCCGCTCTAGTCTGGGACTCTCGGGATCAGCATCACGAGCATACCTGGGGGGAACAATGGGCAGCAGACTGTGGACACACGCCGTTCCGAGCGCCGCTTTGACACTGGCCGCCGTGCTGGCCGGGTGCAGCAGCGATCGGAACCGGACCGCCGGGATGGCGGACACCGGCGCGGCCACGACGACCGGCATGGCCAGCGACACCACGGCCGGGCCGGCCATGGCCGACACCGGAAGCCTGAGCGCCAGCGCGACCAAGATGACCGACGCCAACATCGTCTACCTGCTCGATGAGGCCAACAAGGCTGACAGCGCGGCCGGGGCGGTCGCGGCCCAGAAGGGGACCTCGGCCGACGTGAAGCAGTTCGCCAAGCTGATGATGAGCGAGCATCACGCGTTGCGGGTGGCGGGCCAGCAGCTCGCCAAGAAGCTCAACGTCACACCCGAGGCGCCGGCCAACGATCCGGTGGCCCAGCTGGCGCAGCAGGAGAGCAGTACGCTCGAGTCGACCCCGAAGGGGGCGCAGTTCGACCGGGCCTATATCGATCAGGAAGTGACGGTGCACAAGGCGGTGAAGGACCTGCTCGACAAATCCGAGGATGCCGCCCAGAACAAGGAGCTGAAGGATCTGATCGGCAAGGCGAAGCCGGTCATCGACAAGCACCTGGACAAGGCAGAGGCGATCCAGAAGAAGCTGTCGCCGAGCGCGTAGCAGGCTTGAGGTGGGAGTGCTACCGGGCGCCGTGCCGGCGCGGACGGCGTCCGGCTGCTGCTCGCATCGGGCGCTCGTCGGTGACGGGCCCGGTTCCGCTCCAGATTTCGGGGTGCTGGTCGAACCACTCGCGCTCGTCCTCCGGCGCGTCATTCCAGCCGTTGTAATCGCACGTCAACACGGTCCGCCTGCCATCCTCTCTCGCCTCACGCTCCACCGCGGAGCGGAGGTGCACGACTGTGCACGCTCCGTGCCAGCGGCTGAGGCTCGAGCGTCCGATTCACCACGGAAGCACGGAAGGCACGGAGGCGGCACGGAAGGACTCGGGTTCGGACGGGCTCCCTGGACCCGGTCAACAACAAATTTGCTGTGGGTTCCCATTCCCGATCCGTTCCGGTGTCCGTGTCACCTCCGTGCCTTCCGTGCTTCCGTGGTGACCGGGCAGGGCCGGTCAGGACCCACAAGTGATGTGTGACCTCGCACGTTTTCGGACGACCCATTACTTCGGGTGGCGAGGGAACCCGGGGGTGCATCGCGCTGTTGAGCTAACGTGGTGCAACGGTTGGGGATCGCTGGTCATCATGCTGATGACGCGGGCAAGCCCTCCACGGCAGTGTAGCGCAAGTCATTGATCCTGTATCGGATAGGAGTGATCAAGTGCCAGCCAAGAAGCGGACCCGCCGGACCGGGCGCCGGCACGCCGCGCAGCTTCCCCGGGCCGTCGATGAGGGGCGCGAGAGCCTGGACTTCTACCTCCAGGAGATCAGCCGGATCCCCCTGCTGACCGTCCAGGAGGAGACGGCGCTGGCGCGTCGGGCATTCCGGGGCGACGTAGAGGCCCAGGAGAAGCTGGCCCGGCACAACGTCCGGTTCGTGGTCTCGGTGGCCAAGAAGTTCCAGAACCGGGGGGTCCCGCTCATGGACCTCATCGGCGAGGGGAACCTCGGCCTCATGACCGCGGCCCGAAAGTTCGACCCCGATCGAGGGGTCAAGTTCATCTCGTACGCCGTGTGGTGGATCCGGCAGGCGATCCAGGCGGCCATCGCGCGTCACGGCCGGCCGGTCCGCGTGCCGCTCAACCGGACCGCCGACCTGAATCGGCTGGGGCGAGCGACGACCCTGCTCACGGAGCGGCTCGGGCGCGCCCCGACCACCGAGGAGCTGATCCAGGCCACGGGCCTCACCCGCGACGCGGTGCGAGCGCTGAGCGCACTGCACATCGAGGCCATGCGGCTCGACCACCCGGTGCGTGAGACCGATGAGCGCGGCCGGATGGAACGGTTCGTCCCGCTGACGCAGGAGGGAACCGACGCGAGCACGATGGCGAACAGCCGCACCAGCGACCTCGACGCGGCGCTCGCCGCCCTCCCGGCCAGGGACGCGAAGGTCCTGCGACTCTACTTCGGTCTGGACGACGGGAAGACGCGGACCCTGGAAGAGATCGGGCGGATGATGGGCGTCACCCGGGAACGAATCCGTCAGCTCCGCGATCGGGCGCTCCGGCAGCTGCGCGAGCAGCACGGCGACAAGCTGCGCGACCTCGCGGCCTGACCCGGACCCCTCCGAGAGGCGACCCCGCCACGTCTTGCACGTGGCGGGGTCGTTTTTTTGTCGGTGTCCAGATCCTGCTACTGGACGGCGTGAGTGCTTCCTTCGAGATTGGGAATGGCCTTCTCCCCTGGCCAGCCCCGTTCGCGAGGAATTTGTGTCTTCGTCCACCAGGCTCTCCAGCGCCCTCCGGGCGTGGCTCGTCGAATATTTCGAGCTGGTTCTTACGGCCGCCGGGGTGTTCATCTCGGTGACGCTCACCTTCGCGCAACTCGATCAGGGCACGCGCGGGCTCGCCCTGACGTTTCTGGTCTGGTGCCAGGGGTTCCTGATCTGGGCGGTGCGGCGCCACTCCCGCCTCGCACGCGCGCGGCTCATCAGGAAGATGCGGGCGATGCTCCAGGACAAGGTCAACAATCAGCTCACCGTGCTTGTCGGGGTCGCCGAGCTCAAGGCCGGCCGGGGCGGACCGACCCGGACCGACGACGTCGAGACGGCGTTGACGGCGGCGCGCGCCGTGTCGGAAGAGCTGGACAGCCTGTCGCTGGAATCGCTCCGCCGCTGGGAAAGCCGCTACGCGCGCCACCTGCCCAGGCCGCTTCGCTGAGCGCGGAGCTCTGCCCAGTCCCGCGCGAATTGCACCTCTATCGGTACCCGTCCGGCCGACAGGATCTTCCCGTCGTCAAATGACTTGCGTCGGTGCAGCGGTCCTCGCCACAGGGGGACCGGATATTGCGATGGAGCCGGGTTCATGACGGTGCCCAGCCGGATGTCCCTCCGCCGCATACCCGAAGCGATGCACCTCCCGGTCCGAGTGGCCTACGCCGCAAGCTGGGAGGCATTGATCGACATCCATACGCGCGAGGCGCACCAGTTCGTCGGCGAGTTCGCCCCGCGGATTCCCGCCCTCGAAGCGCTCGACCTCTACTTCCGGGTCACGGCGGTGCCCGAGTCGATGCATGAGGTGGTGCGGTCGCGCGCCCTCACCGCACTCAACCTGAAGACGCTCCCCTCGCCGGCAGAGATGCCGGTGCTGACGGGATGGGCCCGCCTTCGCCTCGACCTGCTGCTGGAATACCGCCGCTACCGCCGGCGGCACCTGGAGCGCACTATCGACCTGGCCCGCATGGCCGGCGCGCGGGCATCCGAGGCGGTCATCGGGACCCACGTGGAGAACGCGCTCGAGCTGGCCTGGCTGCTCCGGGGGGTGATGCCGGTCAACGCCGCTGCCGATCACTACGTGCGGGAGTTCGGCCTGGCGGCGTCCGCCGCCCAGATGGTCATGCAGCGGGTGCAGGCGCGGGTGGCCAGCGACGAGCTGGCTGCCGAGTTCGAGGAGCCGCCGCCCCGGCTCGAGGCGGTGAGCGGAGTGGAGACCGCTCCGGCGTTCCCCGAGCCGGCAGCTGGCGGGGTCTGAACGCAAGGTGTGGCACTCCCTCCGCCCCGCGCCGCCGTCGGGCTCGCGAAATGCCCGACGCCGGACCTCGGCCACGACTTGTAAGCTGTTGTAAAATGGCAACTTGATAGGTGGCTCGGCGCTTGCCCGCCGGTTGAATGGCCCCGTCTACCGTCATTGCTCTTCACCCACCGCGAGCCGCCCATGCCCGGCCGTCTTCTCGGGACGCTGGTCGCAGCAGCCTTGTGTGTCCTCGGCTCGACCGCCGCGGCCCAGACGCTCACGCCGGCTGAGCGGGCGGCACTCAACGACTGGTACCGGCGCGCTGCTGAGCAGGCCGGTCCCGGCGGCGAGTGGGGCGTGGCGATCGGGACCATGGACGGTCGGGTGCTCTGGAGCGCGAGCCCCGAGCTCGCGCTCATCCCCGCCTCGACGGCCAAGCTCTTCACCACCGGCTTCACCCGGGCCCGCCTCGGCGGCGACTCACGGATCACGACCCGGGTGATGGGCGACGGCAGCCTCGATCAGTCCACCGGCCGCTGGCGCGGCACCTGGGCGCTAGAGCTCGGCGGCGACCCCACGCTCGAGCGGACCGGTCGGAACGGCCCGACGCTCCGCGAGCTGGCCAGGCAGCTCCGCGAGTACGGGGTGCGCGAGCTCGAAGGGCCGCTCGCGCTCACCAGCCCGACCGGCCCCGCGGCCGCGAGCTACCCCACCGTATGGGCGGCCGACTTCGAGGGCCAGCTCTATGCGCCTCCAGTCGGCCCGGTCACCCTCCACGAGAATACGATCTCGCTCACCTTCCGTCCGGGACGTGAGATCGGCGAGCCGCCAAGCCTGGTCAGCGCCTACCCCGACGGGGTGGAGCGTATGGTCAGGATGGCAGCAACGACGGTAGCCGGGAGCGCCCGCCGACTTCGCCTCCGCTCCGATCCCGACGGTGGGTGGACGCTGAGCGGGACCATCGGGATCAGCCGGCGGACCGCCGGCCTCTCGGCCGTGGCGCACGATCCCGCGCGGCTGCTGGCCGTGGCCTGGGGCGCGGCGCTGGAGCGCGCCGGGATCCGGTGGCTGGCTCCGGGGGGTCCGGTGGTGCTCGGCGCGAGCCAACGAACGGTGCTGGCTCAGGTGAAATCGGCGCCGTTCGACAGCGTGGCGATGGAGGTGAACCGCCGCAGCCTGAACATCGGCGCGGAACTGCTGCTGCAGTGGGGCGCGGGCAGCCAGACGACCGGGCCGTCGCTCGTCACCGATCACGTGCGGCGGGTGGTCGGCCCGTCGGCGCGCGTGTCACTGGTGGATGGGAGCGGGCTCAGCGAGCTGAATCGCGTGAGCCCGTTGACCGAGATGCTCTACCTCGCACGCTATCCACAGTTGCCGGGCAACCAGCAGTTCCCGCTGCTGCTCCCGGCGAACGGGACCGGCACCCTCCGCCGCCTGCGCCACGGGATGAGCCGCGGCGTGGTGCATGCCAAGACCGGGACGCTCGACAACGCGGCCACGCTCGCGGGCTACCTGGGCCGGCCAGACGGCGTGCTGGTGCTCTCGTTGATGTACAATGGGAAGCGGATCAACCGGGCGCGGGCGGCGGAGTGGGAGTTGTTTCGGCTGCTCGGGGCCGAAGGGGTGGACCTGCGGGGGGTACTCGAGACCCACATGGGCGGGACCAGCACCGCCAGCGATCAGTAGCCTTCCAGTACCGCCGCCACGACGGCGTCGATCGCGCCGGAGTCGGCGACGCTTCCCTGCGCCAGTCGCGGATTTCCTCCACCTCTCCCGCCATGCCGCTGCAGCGCTGCCTTGAGGCGGCGCCCCGCGTCGAGGTCGGCGTCGGCCGAGGCCGCCACGACGACCGCGGCCGGCTCGGCGGTGGCGCCGATGAAGACGGCGCGCGGCAGTCCGGCCAGCGCCTGTCCGAGCGGGCGGAGTCGCTCGACGGGACCCTGCTCCTCTCGCACGACGATCACCCGGCGGCCGCTCGCGTTGGGTGCGACGGCGTCGTACAGCTCCCGCGCGCGGTAGCGCGCCACCATCTCCTCGAGCTCCCGGCGGGCGGCGCTCGAGGTCTTGAGCTCGGCGCGCTGCGCCTCGAGCAACGCGGGCAGCTCGTCAGGCGCCGCGGACTGCGCGCCCGCCAGCCGGGCCAGCAGGTCGGCGTCGGCGTGGGCGCGGCGCACCGCGCGCATGCCGCAGAGGAACTCGAGGCGTACCTGCTGCTTGACACGCTCGACACGCCGGATGAGGATGGGGCCGATCTCGCCGGTGGCGCGCACGTGGGTGCCGCCGCAGGCGCTTCGGTCGAGGGTCTCGATGGTGACGATGCGGATGGTCCCGCTTCGCTCCGACGGCTTTCTCAACCCGGTCGCCGAGGCCGCATCCTCGAAGCTCACGAACACAGGCCGGTTCTCGGTGACGACCTCATTGGCGCGGAGCTCCGCTTCCAGCGCCTGGTCGGGCGAAAACGCCGCCACAGCGAGGTCGAGCGTGGAGGCCTCCGCGCCGAAGTGCACGCTCACCGTCTCGAAGCCGAACCGGTCGGCGATGACGGCGGACAGCAGGTGCTGCCCGGTGTGCTGCTGCATGTGATCGAAGCGCCGGGGCCAGTCCACTCGGCCCCGGACACGTTCGACCGCGAGCGGCACCGCGAGCAGGTGGGCGATCCGGTCGCCCTCGTCCACCACGTCCTGAACCGGCGCGTCGTCCAGGAAGCCGACGTCGTACGGCTGTCCCCCCGACGTCGGATAGAAGGCGGTGCGATCGAGGTAGATGCGGCGCCCCTGGTCGCCCCGCGCGACCACGAGCGCATCGAAATCGGTGCGGTAGGCGTCCGTGTAGTACAGCCGCTCGGTCATGGCCCGAAGTCTAACCGGCGCCTTTCGAACCCGCGCGCCGGCTCGCATATTCTGTGGTTCCGGGGCCGGGGCACCGGCATCCCGCCGATCGTTCAACAGAGGAGGTTCTCCATGGCACAGCCGATTGCCGTCGCCCGGGTGCCCTACAGCATCACCGTGCACAACATCGAGGCGTGCAACTGCAGCCGCGGCTGCGGATGCCAGTTCAAGGGCTACCCGGACGACGGGCCGTGCGAGGCGCTGATCGGCGGCGAGGTGAAGGAGGGGAGCTACGGCGACGTGTCGCTGGACGGCATCCGGTACGTCATCGCCTGCATGTACCCCAGGGCGATCCATGAGGGGAACGGCCGGGTCGCCGTGTTCCTCGACGACCGCGCGACACCGGCCCAGGCCGAAGCGATGACGATGATCCTCTCCGGCCAGGCGGGCGGGATGCCGTTCGAGGCGCTCGCCGGGACCATCAGCTCGCTCGACGGGCCGATCCGCGCCCCGATCGAGCTCTCGGTCAACGGCACCAGGTCGTCCTACCGGATCCCCGGCGTGCTGGAGCTGTCGCAGACGCCGATCCGCGACGCAGTCTCGGGGCAGGAGAAGGACGTGCAGATCGTCTATCCCAAGGGCGGCTTCTTCTGGGACGTGGGCAACATCACCACCACCGCGAAGATGTACTGCAACCACGGCCCGATCCGCTTCGAGCACCCGGGCGGATTTGCCAGCTACGCCGTCACCACCTGGACCAATCAGGGCTGAGCGTGCCGGAGGCGCTCCTCCGGCGGGACCGGGCGATCGTCGCGGCGGGGCTCCTGGGCCTCGCCGCGCTCGCATGGGCCTATGTCGTGCACATGGCGGGCGCCCCGGCCCACATGGCGATGGCGATGCCGGGGATGGTCGACGGCGCGCCGGGGCTGGCCTGGCTGGTCGCCATGTGGGCGGTGATGATGGTCGCGATGATGGTGCCCTCCGCCGCGCCGACGATCCTGCTCTTCGCCAGCGTCTCGCGCCGCCGCCGACAGCAGGGCCGCCCGGCCGTGCCCGTGGCGGTGTTCACCCTGGGCTATCTCCTCGTGTGGACTGCCTACGCCGCGGCGGCGGGAACCCTGCAGTGGGGGCTGCACCGGGCGGCGCTGCTCTCGCCGGCCATGCGGGCCGCGAGCCCGCTGCTCGGCGGCGGGCTGCTCATCGCGGCGGGGATCTACCAGTGGCTCCCCCTCAAGGGCGCCTGTCTCGCGCACTGCCGCTCGCCGCTCGGCTTTTTCGCGGCCGGGTGGCGCGAGGGCGGATGGGGCGCGCTGCTCATGGGAATCCGTCACGGGAGCTACTGCGTCGGTTGCTGCTGGCTGCTGATGGCACTGCTGTTCGTGGCCGGCGTCATGAACCTCCTCTGGGTGGCGGCGATCGCGGGATTCGTGCTCATCGAGAAGCTGGTCCCCGGCGGTGAACGGCTGGGGAGGGTAGCAGGCCTG
>DASUXW010000132.1:0-3636 GCA_036377715.1 Gemmatimonadales bacterium | reverse complement strand
CGGTGGATGCGCGGACCGACGTCTACAGCCTCGGCATCGTGCTCTACGAGATGCTGGCGGGGGAGACGCCGTTCACGGCGCCGACGGCGCAGGCGATGATCGCGCGGCGGATGCTGGAGACGCCTCGGCCGCTGCGGGAGCTGCGCGACACGGTGCCGGACGGGGTGGCGCAGGCGGTGGCGCGGGCGCTGGCGCGCTCGCCGGCCGACCGCTTCGCGTCGGCCGCCGAGTTCGCCCGGGCGCTGGACGAGGCGAGCTTGCGGACGGCCCCGACCCCGACCGCGTCATCGTCGGCACCGACGATCGTCGTCTCGCCCGTGCCGCGGCGCCGGGCGCCGCTCGCGCTCGCGCTCGGGACGGGTTTCCTGCTCGGGCTCGGCGTGCTGTTCGGCTGGCTGCGCTCGCACGGCGCCGAGCCCGCGGGCCCCGGCACCACCCGGCTCCTCGCCGTCATCCCCTTCGAGAACCTGGGCGACTCCACCGACGGGTACTTCGCGGACGGGATCACCGACGAGGTGCGCGGCAAGCTCGCCGCACTGCCGGGACTTCAGGTAACCGCCCGCAGCAGCTCGAATCAGTACAGGAAGACCGCCAAGAGCCCGCAGGAGATCGGGCGCGATCTCGGCGTGGACTACCTGCTCACCGGCACGGTGCGGTGGGAGAAGTCGGACGGCACCAACCACGTGCGGGTGAGCCCCGAGCTGATCCAGGTCTCGACCGGGTCCACCAAATGGCAGGAGCCGTTCGACGCGGCGCTCACGGACGTGTTCCAGGTGCAGGCGGAGATGGCAGGTCAGGTGGCGCAGGCGCTCGACGTGGCGCTCGGCACGCGGCAGAAGACGGCGCTCGCAGCCCGGCCGACCGAGAACACGTCGGCGTACGATGCCTATCTCAAGGGCGAGGCGGCGTCCCAGGCGATGGGGAACGGCAATCCCCCGGCACTTCGGACGGCCATCGGCTTTTACGAGCAGGCGGTGGCGCTCGACTCGGGCTTCGTCCAGGCTTGGGTCGAGTTGTCGCGCGCGCACTCGCTGCTCTATGTCAACGGCACGCCCGATCCCCAGGGTGGTCGCCGGGGGCGCGAGGCCGCCGAGCGGGCGCTCCGGCTCGGACCCGACCAGCCGGGGGCTCACCTCGCGCTCGGCGACTACTTCACCCACGTCGCCCTGGACTTCGAGCGCGCGCTCTCGGCCTACGACGCCGGCCTCCGTCTGGCCCCCAACGACCCCGACCTGCTCGGCGCGACCGCGGTGATGGAGGTCCTCACCGGCAAGTGGGACCAGGCGCTCGGGCACTACAGTCGGGCGCAGGCCCTGGACCCACGCTCGGTCGCGCTTACCCGGCGCCTGGCGTACACGCTGCTCCGGCTCCGGCGCTACCCGGAGGCGATGGCGGCGACCGACCGAGGGATGACTTTCGCGCCGGACAATCCGGGCCTGTTCGAGAACAAGGCGATGGTGTACCTGGCCCAGGGCGATCTGGAGTCGGCGCGCCGTGTCGTTCGTGAGGCGCCGGCCGGCATGGACCCATCAAGCCTGGCCGCGCTGTTCGGCAACTTCTTCGACCTCTATTGGGTGCTCCCGCCCGAGCACCAGGCCGTGCTGCTCCGGCTCACGCCGTCGGCTTTCCCTGACCGGCCGACCTGGGCCATCGTGCTGGCGCAGACCTACCGGCTTCGCGGGGACCGGGCCCGGTCGCGAGCCTACGCCGACTCGGCGCTGGCCGGCTTCGAGGAGCGCCTTGCCGGCGCTCCGGACGACGCGCAGACCCATGTCTTCCGCGGGCTCGCCCTGGCGCTTCTCGGCCGAAAGGCCGAGGCGATCGCCGAAGGGGAGCGCGGCGTCGCGCTGCTGCCGATCGAGAAGGACGCCTTTACCGGGCCATATCTGCAGCACCAACTGGTGCGGATCTACATCGAGACCGGTGAGCCCGAGAAGGCGCTCGACCGTCTGGAGCCGCTGCTTCGAATCCCGTACTTCCTCTCGCCCGGGTGGCTCAGGATCGATCCGAACTTCGACCCACTGCGTAACAATCCGAGATTCGAGAAGCTGGTGGCGCAGTGATGCGCCTGGCCGGCGCGGTCCCGCTGCTCGTGCTGACCCTCGGTCTCCTGCCGGCGACCCGCGCTCCGGCCCAGGCGATCTACGCGGCCGCCGGCGCGGGGCCGACGCCGGTGCTGGACGGGCACTCCGCCAATCGGAACCTCTTCGGCATGGTGGGGTACCGGGGTCCGCGTTCGCTGGGCGGTCGGGTGAGCGGGTCGGAAACGGTGAGCCGGCTGTGGCTCAGCGCGGACCTGATGTTCGAACCCGGCCCGCGCGGGCGAGCGGTGCGTCCGTATCTGTTGGCGGGTGCCGGGGTGGTGGTAGATCTCCGCCAGTCGGATCCGCTGCTCTCGGCGGGGGCCGGCGTACGGGGCCGGCTGTCGCGGCTCGTCTTCGCGTTTCTGGAAGCGCGGGTCCATGCCATTCCCGGTTCCTCGACCGGTCCCGGGGTCATCGTTCCGCTTACCTTCGGAGTCGGGCTGGGACGGTGAAGGGCTCGGCGGGGTAAGGGGGGCTGCCCTGAGGCATGGCTCCTTCGCTTTGCTCGGGATGACTCCGTGGGGCCGGATGACTCGGCGCTCAGGAGGACTCCCGCAAGCCCGCCTAGCGCCGCACGATGCGGCTGGTGAACGCGTCGCCGTGATAATTACGCTCGATGACGCTGATGTGCTTCAGGTCGGCGGAGACGCTGATGCCGGCGTTGGGACGGGCGATGCGGCCGAGTCGGGTGGGCTTGCCGGGGCCAGTCAGCTTGTAGAGCAGCGACGACTCGGGCGTGTCCCTCGGCGCGAAGAGCAGGGAGCCGTCGTCGAGCCACACGGCGTCGGCGCCTTCGGCGGCGTCGGCGGTCCAGAAGGTGGCCGTTCCGCCGGCGAGCGGGGCCACCGCGATGCCGATCGAGTCGTAGGTGCCGGCGTTCCAGCCCCCCATGGCGACGCGCTCACTCTTCGCGTCCACGGCAATGCGGTCGAGCTGGCCGAACCAGGCCGGCTTCGGGATCTCCACCGTCTTCCCCGCCCGCTCGATGCGCACCCGGTCCTTGCTGCTTGGAATCCACGCCCAGCCGTCGGGAAGAGGACGCACGTCGGATGCGAGAGAGTCGGGGATCGTCGTCGTACGGGCCATCGCGCCGGTGCGCACGTCGAGCAGGCCCACGCGCAGCCCGGACCCGGCCCGGCTCGCGACCTCCAGGGTCACGGAATCCACCCAGCCCGCGCGCTCGGCGCCGCCGGGGATGTTGAGGGCGACCTCGCTCCCGCCGGCGAACGGCATGAGCGAGTAGCGGCGCTCGTTGGTGCCCGCGCCGGTCGGCACGCGGCGGCCGATGAGGAGCCGCGAGCCGTCGGGCGAGATGAGCGACCAGACCGTCGAGGAGGTGGTGAACCGCCGGCCGGCGTCGGCGAACCTGCCCTTCAGCGCGTCGGCCAGGGTGACGGTCCAGAGGCTGTAATCGGGCGCGCCGTCGTCGATCACCAGGGTCGAGCCGTCGGCGGTCACGCTGAAGTTGTTGAAGCTGCCGCTGAGCAGCGTGTCCTGCCGCTCGGCGAGCTTGCCGGTGGCGGGGTCGAGGCCGATGCGGACGATGGACTCG
>DASUXW010000131.1:0-10556 GCA_036377715.1 Gemmatimonadales bacterium | reverse complement strand
GACCCACGCCAACAACGACGTGGCCGAGGCGATGATCAACTCGATGCGGGTCTCCCGCGGCGGGTTCAACCCGGTGTTCATGATGTTCGACTCGGGCTCGCGCGGCAGCCGGGACCAGATCCGGCAGCTCGCGGGGATGCGTGGCCTGATGGCCAAGCCGCAGAAGAAGCTCACCGGCGGCATCGGCGAGATCATCGAGAGCCCGATCAAGTCGAACTTCCGCGAGGGGCTCACCGTGCTGGAGTACTTCATCTCCACCCACGGCGCCCGGAAGGGTCTGGCCGACACGGCGCTCAAGACCGCCGACGCGGGATACCTCACCCGCCGCCTGGTGGACGTGGCGCAGGACGTCACGATCACCGAGGAGGACTGCGGGACGGTGCTGGGGCTCGAGATCGCGTCGCTCAAGGAAGGCGAGGACGTGATCGAGCCGCTCAAGGAGCGCATCGTCGGGAGCGTCGCGGCGGAGGACGTGTTCGACCCGCACGAGCTCGACGACGACGGCGACCAGAAGCTGCTGGTCGAGGCCGGCAAGCTGATCGACGAGGACGTGGCCAACGCCATTGACGACGCCGGGATCGAGAAGGTCAAGATCCGCTCGGTGCTCACGTGCGAGGCGCGCCGCGGCGTGTGCCGGATGTGCTACGGCCGGAACCTCGCCACCATGGACATGGTGGACATGGGCGAGGCGGTGGGCATCCTGGCCGCGCAGTCCATCGGCGAGCCGGGCACGCAGCTCACGCTGCGGACGTTCCACATCGGCGGCACCTCGTCGCGCATCGCGGAAGAGGCGGAGCGGCGGGCGCGGTTGGACGGGAAGGTGCAGTACACCGACGGTCTCGAGTGGGCCGACGTGCCGGTCGAGTTCGAGGACGGGACCTCGGGCAGCATCCGCGTGGTGCTCACCCGCGAAGACGAGTCGGCCTCGGAGGAGAGCCGTGAGGGGATCCTCGTGGTCGATCCGAAGGAGCCGAAGCGCGTGCTCAACCGGTATCCGGTGCCCGAGGGCGCGCAGCTCATGGTGAAGGAGGGCGACCTCGCCACCCGGGGCGACACCGAGCGCCGGGCGACGATCCTCTACACCTGGGACCCGTATAACGACCCGAGCATCATCAAGGCCGACGGCGAGCTGCGCTGGAAGGACCTGGTGCCTGGTGTCACGCTCCGCGAGGAGCTCGACGAGGGCACCGGTCTCCGAAGCCTGGTGGTCATGGCCGACCCGGACCGCGAGCTGCATCCGTCGGTGCTGGTCTACATCGCCAACCGGAAGGACCCGCAGGAGTACACCCTGGCGGAGGGGAGCCGCGTGATTCTGGGCTCGCCCACCGACCCGGTGAGCCGGGCGATGGACATGCCCGACGCCGCCAACCCGTGGAGCACCAAGTTCCACGTGGAGGAGCGTCCGATCAACGAGGCGTGGCCCAGCAAGAGCAAGAAGGAGGCGAAGGACAAGACCGTCTTCCTGAGCCCGCCGGTCAAGGTGACGAAGGGCATCACCGTCACCAAGATCCCGCGGCAGGCCTACAAGACCCGCGACATCACGGGCGGCCTCCCGCGCATCGCCGAGCTGTTCGAGGCGCGGCGGCCCAAGGATCCGGCCACGATCAGCGAGGTGGACGGCGTGGTGAAGTTCGGGGAGATCAAGCGCGGCAAGCGCGAGATCTACGTCTACCCCGACACGCCCGAGGCCGAGGTCGAGCCGCAGCTCTACGAGGTGCCGGCCGGCAAGCACCTCCGGGTGCACGAGGGCGACCGGGTGCGGGCGGGCGACCGCCTGACCGAGGGCCCGGTGAACCCGCACGACATCCTGCTCATCAAGGGCCCGCGGGCCGTGCAGGAGTACCTGCTCAACGAGGTGCAGGAGGTCTACCGGCTCCAGGGCGTGCGCATCAGCGACAAGCACATCGGCGTGATCGTGCGCCAGATGCTGCAGAAGGTGCGCGTGACCGACCCGGGCGACACCGACTTCCTCGAGGGGGAGACGGTAGACCGGCTGACCTTCCGCGACGAGAACGAGCGGATCCAGAAGCGGAAGCAGACGCCGGCCGAAGCCGAGCCGGTGCTCCTGGGCATCACCAAGGCGAGCCTCACGACGCAGTCGTTCATCTCGGCGGCGTCGTTCCAGGAGACCACGCGGGTGCTCACCGATGCGGCGATCCGCGGGGCCAAGGACGACCTCCTCGGTCTCAAGGAGAACATCATCATCGGGCACCTGATCCCGGCCGGCTCGGGGATCTACCGCTACGCGGAGATCGACATCGAGCCGCCGGCGGGGTACGAGGCGCCGCCGCCGCGGATCGAGGAGCCGGTGCCCGCACCGCAGCTCGCCGCGGTGCTGGCGGACGACGAGTTGTAGGCGTCGGCAGCGGCGAAAGCACACGAAGCGCCCGGGAGCCTGGCTCCCGGGCGCTTCGTCGTGCGCCGGTCCGGATCACTTCACCCGGGCGGTGAGTCGCACGGTCTTGATCGCTCCGGTGCTCAGTTCCCGGATCGTCATGATGCCCTTTCGCCGGCCGGACTCGCCGGAAGTGAAAACGACCACGGTAAGCACGGGCAGGTCAGCCGGACACTCCTGGGGCTGACCGAGATCGGAAAGTGCGCTGCGGCGGCCTGGTCCACCTTGAGAACCTCTGAGTCCTCCCCGTTCTCCGACGGCGACGAAGGGGTCGCTCGAGTACACCCGGCCATCGCGACCCCCATGGCCATGAGGAGCACCCGCACCCGACAGCCGGCGTTCTGCCTTCCAATGACGTTGCCCATAGCTCCTGCGCCGCGGCCTCAAGCCATCATGAGGGCATCTGCGGTTCACTCCACAGTGATCTTCACGGTGCCCAGGATCGGCTTCCCCTGCGTGTTCAGACAGACCGCCCCCACGGCTGCGGTTCCGGTGGCGGCCCCGGTCGACACGCCTCCCTGTTCGTCCACCGCAACGACCGAGGGATTGTCGGACTGCCAGGTGCAGGTCGCGGTCACGGGATTGCCCAGGTAGTCGTACGTGAACAGGCCCAGCGGCTCGAGAAAGGCCTGGTGCGTTCCCATCGTGATGAGGCTGACGACGGGATCCGTCTGCCGTGGCGTGATCCGAACCGTCGCCACGTCGCCGGTCGAGCACCCGCCGATGCTCAAGCGGGGAATTGCCGTGAGAGTGCAGTAGCGCTGATAGGTGGGGACCTGCGTGAGGGTCCACTCGCCGGTGATGGCGGAGCTCGTGCCGCCGGGGATCGTCATGTAGAGCGCGACCTGGATGCCGACCTCCCGAGTGAGCCTGGTCAGCGAAAAGTCGTGGATGTCTTTCGAATTGAGCGGCTTGCGAATCTCGTAGACGGTGGTGCCGGCGTCGCTCCCGGCTGCCCCGGCGCCGTCGGAAGTCCCGCCATCCTCCACGTCGGCCGAATACCCCCTCGCTCCCGCCAGCAAGTACAGGTCCCCCAGACCATCGGCCGGCGGCACGCCCCCTGTAGCGATGAAGTCGTCGAACTCCTCGAGCGGCTCGCCGTCGTTGTCGTTGTCGAACTCGATGGAGAGACTCCCGTCCAGCCCGCCCGCGGGGCGCTGGACCCTGACGGCCAGGAACAAGTCCCGATCGTCCCGCAGGGCGAGCAGCTCCGCGGGGACGAGCCCTTCCGGGGCGCTCGCCATGAAGTGCAGCGTTTCGGCATCGCGCCACTCGTTGCGCCCGATGACACCGTCGATCTCGATGCGGCCCAGTCGTTCGAACTGCGGTTCGGTGGGCGCGGGAGTGGTCTCCTCGCGGCAGCCGATGCCCAGCAGGCCGGCAAACGCGAGCGCTAAGGCAGGGTACAGGCGACGCATGGTGCCTCCTGGGGCAGGTGGTGTTCGGTGTGGCCCGTCCGTCGCGGATGGGTCATCAGGAACGCCCGGGTCGGCTGCCGACCGCCTCACGGCCCTGCCAGGCGACTACCGCTTGCGCGCCCTGGGCGCGGTCGCCTTCGCCAGCGCCACCGCGACCGGCTGGGCCCACGACAGCGGCCTCTTCCGGAGCTGGTCTATCACCAGGAAGACGTCGTTCCGTCCCGTCTTCACGTAGACGCGCACGCCGGCCTGGGCCTTCGCGCAGGAATCCACGAAGGCGACGTCGCCGACGCCCCGCAGCGTCTCGCGGGTGCAGCCCGCCTCCGGCTCGCGGTCGCGGTAGAACTCGGTGTGGCTGCCGCGCGAGCCGGGCGGGATGAAGACGACGCCGATCTGTGGAAGGTCCTTCGCGGGGTCCGCGCCCATGCCGCCCCAGAGGCAGGTCGTTCCGCCGAAGCTCCCCTGGCCCACCTCGATCGCCTCTCCCGGGCCGTAGTCCAGGCCGGTGGCGGTATCGAGCTCCTGATCCGTGAGGAGAGTGCAGGCCGGGTCGCGTTGGTTGCTCCGGGCGACGAGGCTCGTGGCCAGCGTGGCGGCGAGCACGGCGGTGAGGGCCGCCGAGCGGAGGAGCGGGGTCATGGACGTGCTCCGATCGTGAAGGTGGCTTACTCCGGCCGGCCGCCCGCGAGGAGCCCGGCCCCGGTCACAGCTTCTCCATCGCCGCGCGCGCGAGCCGGTCGGAAGCACTCGCCTCACCTTCGCGCCCTCAGCGCAGCCGCGGCAGGACCAGCTTGGCGAACCGCTCGAGCCTCGGGCGTGTCGCCTCGACCGGCTCGTCGCCTTGCGCGTCGAGGGTGAGCTGTACCACCCGCGGGCCGGCGTACACGGCGAGCAGACCCAATCGCTTGTACTTGTCGTTGGGGTAGGGGATCATGAAGAACGCCTTGTCCCCGATCCCCGGCACCGTGACCCGCTGGGCCTGGCCGGCCCTGAAGCTCTTCAGCGTCGACTCGAGATCGGCGGCGGGCGCCTTGCCCTGGTAGAGCCGGAGCGAGCCGCCGTCGTAGTCGCAGTGCGAGCCGCCCAACGAGGCCGTGGGAGCCGACCAGAACCTGGCGAGCTCGGGCTTCTCCCCGGCGACCTGGGCGACCTCGGCATTGGTGGCGAGGGCGCACGCGTCAAGCGACGCGCTGCCCTCGCCCCCGGGCGCGGCTCGCATCCCGAGCGCGATCACCTGGAGCGCCGCATCATCTCGAAGCTTCAGGCTCTCGAAGCGATCGTACTCGATCTCGACGTGATACAGCCGCCCCCGCGAAACCGCGGCCGCCTCCTTCTTGCCTCTGCTGCCGTAACCCCAGCCGCCTTCGCCCAGGCTCAGGCGGTCCGGCTGCGCGTTCGGTCCTTCGGCCTTCACGGCTTCCCTGATGTCCCCAAACACGTCATTGGCGCGGGTAGCGGGCTGATACATCAGACTGATCATGACGCCCCGATACGGACCGGTGAGCTCGTACATGCATCCGTCCACCGGAACGGGAACGGCCTTGACCGGGAACCCGACCGCCGTCTCGACATCGGCGGTGCTCGGGCAGGGCGGCGCGGCGGCCGCGCCACCGGCGAGGGGTGCCGCGGCGAGCGCCAAGGCGAGTCCTGCGGGGATGCTACGCAACGTGTGCTGCATGACTCCACCTCCACGCTGGCGGTGTGCTCGGTGTGGGTCCGATTCAGGAGGCCAGTAGGAACGCCCCACAGGTGAGCCGACCGCCTCACCCGATCTCCGCGTGAGGGGAACTCAGCGCGGTCCGTGCGTTCCGTGCACGCGCCTTTCCCCACCCATCTCAGCCGGAGGCCCCATGTCGCGACGACGCAGCCTTTCACCCCTACTCTGGTTGGCGGCGATAACGATCTCTGCCTGCCAGGACGGCGCCGGCCCGGAGCAGTCTTTCGAGCCGTCCCCCGCCAGGCAACCGCTGAAACGGGTGTGGACCGTAACCACCTTGGCCGACCCGGGGACCGGCGACTGTACCAGCGACTCCTGCACCCTTCGACAGGCCCTCGCCGCCGCCGCCAATGGCGACAGGATCGTGTTCAAGAGCAACGTGAAGGGTACGATCCTGCTCACGGTCGGGTTCCTGTCATTCATGACGAGCGACGTCACCGTGGACGGCGGCGGGCGCATCACGATCGACGCGCAGGATGGTGGGCGGGTCTTGACGGTGGGCAGCGGCCGGACCGTCAATCTTACGGGACTGACGCTGACCGGAGGCCTGAGCAGCGACGGGGCCGGCATTCTCAATGCCGGAACGCTCACGGTGTCGAACAGCACGATCACGCAGAACGAGTCCACCGCGAACGGGGGCGGCATCACCAACACCGGCACCCTCACGCTGGTGGCCACGACGGTTTCCGCGAACAACGCCCAGCAATCGGGGGGAGGCATCTACAGCTCGGGCTCGTTGACGGTGCAGCGAAGCACCTTGTTCGGGAACTTCGCCGTGGCCGATGGCGGCGGCATCTATGCCACGGCGGCCTCGGCGAGAATCTTCGCGAGCACGATTTCGGGGAATGTCGTGGGGGCCGGGGGACCCGCGCGGGGGGGAGGGATCTACGCCGACGGTTCCTTGCTGCTGCGGAGCAGCACGGTCACGCTGAACAGCGCGGAAGGCACCGGCTTCGGGGGCGGCATTTTCGCTACCAACGACTTCGCGACGGTGGCGAACTCCATCGTCGCCGGAAACACCGCGGGCTCGGCCGGACACGACTGCGATGAAGCCGACCGGTTCATTTCACTCGGCTACAATCTGACGACGGAGTACGGCGGGTGCGACGCGTTCGGGGCCGCCACCGACCTGAAGGTCGCGTTTCTGTCTCAGGTGTTCACCGATGTCCTCGACCGGACCCTCCAGGACAATGGTGGTCCCACCGCGACGCACGCGCTCATCGAGCGTGGCCGCCCTGTAGACGCCGGCTATTGCCCGGGTGAGACCGCCGATCAGCGCGGGCTGGCCCGTCCCATCGACGAGCCGCTCCGTCCGAACGTCGCTGATGGGTGCGATATCGGCGCGTTCGAATGGCGACCGGCGGTCACCCGCAAGAAATAGGGCGCACGAGGATCGCAGACCACCGAAAGCCAGGCGCCCCGGGAGGAATTCCTCCCGGGGCGCTTTCTCGATGCCGGTCGCCAGCGCAAGAGCCTGCACGATGGACGAGAACCCAAGCTCGGGGCATTGAGGAACGGCTGTTTCGGGCGTACAATGGCTCTTTCCACATTCGCCTCCCCATGACCGACAAATCCGCCGACCAAGGCGCCATCACCCAGTGGCTGCTGGAGTGGGGTCGGAGTGACAAGCAGGGCCTCGACCAGATGCTCCCCGTGGTATACGAGGAGCTGCACCGGATCGCGGCCCGCTACCTCGGCCGCGAGGCAACCGGCCATACCCTGCAGCCCACCGCCCTGGTGCACGAGGCCTACCTCCGGCTGGTGGACCAGCGCCGGGTGGATTGGCGCAACCGCGCTCAATTTCTGGGGCTGGCCGCCAGCATGATGCGCCGCATCCTCGTGAACCACGCCCGCGACCGGGCCGCGGCGAAGCGCGGTGGGGATCCGGAGCGGGTGTCCCTGAGCCTGGTGGAATCGCCTTCCGGGCGCCCCGATATCGAGCTCATCGCCCTGGAAGGCGCGCTCCAGCGGCTGGCCGCGCTGGATGAGCGGAAGAGCAAGGTGGTCGAGCTCAAGTTCTTCGGCGGGCTCACGATCGAGGAGATCGCCGAAGTGCTTCAGGTCTCCGGCGCCACGGTCGAGCGCGAGTGGGCCTTCACCCGGGCCTGGCTCTACGACGCGATCGAGCGCTCCAGGACGGAAGCCTCCCGATGACGAGCGACCGGTTTCGGCGTTGCGAGGAGCTGTTCCACGCGGCGGCCGAGCTCGCCGGACCCGACCGCGACGAGTTCCTGGCGGGGGCCTGCCGCGGGGACCCCGACTTGCGAGGCGAGGTGGAGCGCCTCCTGGCGGCCCACGCCCGGGCGGGCGACTTCATCGCCTCGCCCGCTATTGCCACGGTGGAGCGCTCCGGAGACGCGGAGAGCTGGGTGGACCGACGGATCGGCCCCTATCGGGTCCTGCGGGAGATCGGGCGCGGCGGCATGGGCGCGGTGTACCTCGCGGAACGGGCCGACGGCCAGTACGAGCAGCGGGTCGCGCTCAAGCTGATCAAGCGCGGGATGGACACGGAGCAGGTGCTCTCGCGGTTCCGGGCCGAGCGGCAGATCCTCGCCTCGCTCGACCACCCCAACATCGCGCGGCTGCTGGACGGCGGCAGCACCGACGACGGCGTGCCGTTCTTCGCGATGGAGTACATCGAGGGGCAGCCGATCGACACGTATGCCGACCGGCACGGGCTCACCGTGGAGGAGCGTATCGGGCTCTTCCTGCAGGTGTGCGGCGCGGTCACGTACGCCCATCAGCACTTGGTCGTGCATCGCGACATCAAGCCGCTCAATGTCCTGGTGACCTCGGAGGGCGCGCCGAAGCTGCTCGACTTCGGCATCGCGAAGGTCCTCCACGCCGATGCCGACCAGGCGACGAGCACCGTCACGGGGATGCGGCTCCTCACCCCGGAGTACGCGAGCCCCGAGCAGGTCGAGGGCCAGCATGCCACCACGGCGAGCGACGTCTACTCGCTGGGCGTCGTGCTGTACGAGCTGCTCACCGGGCGCTCGCCGTACCGCCTGCGGAGCCGCTCGCCGCAGGACGTGGTCGACGCCGTCCGGACCACGGATCCGGAGCGGCCGAGCGCCGTCGGCGCCACCGAGAAGCTCCGTCGCCGCCTGCGCGGCGACGTCGACATCATCCTGCTCACCGCGCTCCGCAAGGAGCCCGCGCGGCGGTATCAGTCGGTCGAGCAGTTCGCAGGCGACCTCCGGCGGCATCTGGACGGGCTTCCGGTCCGGGCGCGGCCCGACACCTTCCGGTACCGGGCCGGGAAGTTCGTCCGGCGGAACCGGGTGGCGGTCTTCGCCGCGGCACTGGTGGCGCTCGCGCTCGTGGGGGGCACGATTGCCACCGCCTGGCAGGCGCGGGAGGCGCGGGCCGCCCAGGCCAGGGCCGAGCGGCGCTTCGCCGACGTGCGGCGGCTCGCCAACGCGGTGCTCTTCGACTATCACGATGCCATCCGAGATCTGCGCGGCGCCCGCCCGGTTCGCGAGCGGCTGGTCCGCGACGCGCTCGGCTACCTGGACAACCTGGCGCAGGAAGCTCACGAGGACCCGTCCCTGCAGCGGGAGCTCGCCGGCGCGTACAAGCGGTGGGGGGACCTGCAGAGCAGCGCGCCGGACGGGATGGGCGACAACGACGGGGCAGCGCGCAGCTATGCGAAGGCGCTCGGGATGCTCGACGCGCTCCTCCGGGTCGACGGCGCCAGTGCGCAGGTGCGCCGCGACGCCGCCTCGACGGAGCTCGCGCTGGGAAGTGTCGTGTGGGACCGCGGCGACCTCGCGGGCGCCCTCGGGCATGCCGAGCGCGCGCGCGGCCTCCTCGAGCCGCTGATCGCCGCGGCGCCGAACGACACCGATCTGCGCCTCCAGCTCAGCTCGGCGATCGACAGGCTGGGGGAGATCTCACTCGAGGCGGGTGACATCGCGGGCTCGCTCCGGTTTCACCGTGCGGGGCTGCGGCAGTTGGAGACCGCGCCGTCGGCCGAGCGCCGCCGGCCCGCCCTGCGCCACGAGATCTCGGTGGCCTACGGCCACCTCGCCGACACCCAGACCGAGGCGGCCGATCTGGCCGGGGCGCTCGAGAGCCGGCAGCACAGCTTCGCCCTCCGTGCCGAGCTCGCGCGGGAGTTTCCCGAGAACGTGGTGTACGCCCAGAACCTCGTCACCGCCCGGTACTACCTCGCAACCACTCTCGGCCGGGCGGACCGCTGGTCGGAAGCGCTGACCCTGCACCGGGAAAACCTCGCCCAGGACTCCACGACCTCATTCGGGATCTGTCGGGTCGGCGAGGCGCTCGGTCACCTGGGTCGCCACGAGGAGGCGCTGGACCATTTCCGGCGGGCGCTTGCCAAGCACGAACGGGAGCTCCAGGCCGACACGGCCCGGCTCACCAGCAAGCTGGCGGTACTCGAGGACCAGGGCCGAATCTGCAAGACCCTCGCAACCCTCGGCCGGACGGACGCCTCCGCGGCCTGCGACCTCGCGACTCGTCGGGCCTCGGGCATCACGGTGGATTCCGGCTACGCCTTTGCGCGTGCCTTCGTCGCCGCGGCCTACACCGATATCGGAACCGCCTACGAGATGCTCTCCGGAAGCGGGTATCGGGCCGCCGCGCTCGACGTATACCAGCGCAGCCGGGCGATCTGGCGCGATCTCGCCGGTCGCAAGCTCGTGAGCCCGGTCGACACCGGCCTCGTCTCGGCCGCCGAGCGCGCTGTCCTCCGCGTGTCGCGCTGACCCGCGGGGTCGGTGTCATTACCTTTCCGGCGTGACCCACATCGACCACCACGGCGCCCCGTCCGATGCCACGGGCCGCGACGGCGCCGCCCGCAAGGACTTCCTCCGCGAGAAAGTCGCCGCCGACGTGGCGAGCGGGAGGTTCGGGCGGCCGGTCCACACCCGCTTTCCGCCCGAGCCCAACGGCTACCTGCACATCGGCCACGCCAAATCCATCTGCCTCAACTTCGGGGTGGCCCGGGAGTTCGCCGGCCGGTGCAATCTCCGGTTCGACGACACCAACCCGACCACCGAGG
>DASUXW010000130.1:0-20058 GCA_036377715.1 Gemmatimonadales bacterium | reverse complement strand
CCCCCGGGACGACTGGTCGTTCACGGCCGCGGCGGTGTCCGGCCCAGCTTTACCAGCATCCGCTCCAGCCGATCCAGATGCGTCACGGTGAGCGTCACCACCCCGAACTCCTCTTCCACCTTGCCCCGAAAGATGAAGGGTCCCTGGTCGAACAGTACGTGACCGCGCTCACGGTAGACGTCGGGGAAGAGCACGGTCTCAATCAGCCCGTGGCCGTCGTCGAAGGTGGCGAACTCCATGGGCTCGTCCTTGAGCGTGTGCACCGGCTTGGCGGTGGTGAGCATCCCCGCCGCCAGCACATGCCTTCCGACGTGGCGGTGCAGCTCGGTGCTGGGGCAGAGCCGGAAACGCCGGAGCTCGCCGGCATGGAGCTGCATCGGGTGCGCGTCGGTGATGAAGCCCATCGCGGCGTGCTCCTCGCGGCGGCGGCGCTCGGGCGCGTAGTCCCTGAGCACCGGCACGGCCGGCGGGAGGTGGTCAAACCAGTCGCCCGCGGCGTCCTCGGGCGCGCGGACGCACTCGGCGGTCGAGTCCACCAGCCAGAGCAGCATCGGGCGGGTCCAGTCAGCCGCGATCGAGTCCAGCGCGCCCACCTTGATCAGCGCGCGCAGGTCGGCGGGACCGATGCCGGTGCGGGAGCGGAGGTCGGCGAGGGAACGGAAGGGGCGGACAGACGGACGGACGGACGGACGGACAGTGACAGCACACCGCAACGGTGTGCCGTTTCCGTCCGTCCGTCCGTCCGTCCGTCCGTCCAGGATCCTCTCCACCCCCTCCGCCGAGAGCTCCTTCACGAACTGCAGCCCGATGCGGATCTCCCCGTCGCGGCCCGTCGTGCGGAAGCCGCTCGCGTTCACGTCGGGGGGCAGCACGGTGAGCCCCATGCGCATCGCCTCGGCCACGTAGGCGAACGGGTGGTAGAAGCCGCCGCCGTTGGCCAGCACGGCCGCCATGAATTCGGCGGGATAGTGCGCCCGCAGATAGCACGCATGCTGCGCCACCTGGATGTATGACGCCGAGTGGCCCTTGCAGAAACTGTAGCCGGCGAAGGAGAGGATCATCTCCCACACCCGCTTCGTGGTCTCCACGTCCCGGCCCAGCGCCAGCGCGCCGGTGAAGAACTCCTCGGCGTAGGCGGCGAGCGCCTTGGCCGGCCGCTTCTTGGAGAGCGCCTTGCGGAGCCCGTCGGCGGTGGCGAGCGGCATCCCCGCGTAGACCGCGCACACGTTCACCACGTCTTCCTGGTAGACCATGACGCCGAAGGTCTCGGGCAGGGTGTCGCGCAGCACCGGGTGGAGCGGCTCGTAGGGTGCCCCGTGCAGCCGCTCGAGGTAGGTGCGGATGAACCGGTTGGAGGCGGGGCGGATGATGCTGGTGTTGAGCACCAGCAGGTCGAAGGTGTCGGCCCGGCTCTTGGCGCAGAGTGCGCGCGAGGCGGGCGACTCGGTGTAGAAGACGCCCATCGTCCGGCCGGTCCGGAACAGCTCCTTCGTGGGCTCGTCGTCGCCCGGGTCGGAGGAGGTGTAGTCGATCTGGCGGCCGGTGTGGGCGCGGACCTCGCCGATGGCATCTCGGATGACGGCAAGCGAGCGGTTGCCGAGCAGGTCGATCTTCACCAGCCCCGCGTCCTCCGCGCCGTCCTTCTCGAACTGGATGACGGGGACGGTGACATCGGGGTAGTCGGCCAGCGGCTTCTTCGCGGGCTCGATGGGGACGTAGTCGGTGAGCGCGCCGGGGACGATGACCACACCGCCCGGATGCACCGAGAGGTGCCGGGGAATGCCGATCAGCGGCTCCGCCTCGCGGGCGAACTCGCGCCAGGCGGGCGGGAGATCGAGCTCGCGGAAGTTGGGGTGGCTCGCGAGCGTGGTCTCGAGCGGCAGGTCCTCGAAGATGGGGATGCGCCGGGTGACCTCGCGGATCTCGCCCGGCGGGCGGCCGTGCACCTTGGCCACCTCGCGCAGGGCGCCACGGAGCCGGAGACAGTTGTGGTTGGCCACCATCGCCGCCTGGGGCATGGGGTAGCGGCGGAAGACGTAGGCCAGGACGCGGTCGCGCTCGTCCCAGGGAAAGTCGAGGTCGATGTCGGGCGGGTCGGTGCGCTCGGGATTGAGGAACCGCTCGAACAGGAGCCCCGCGCCGAGCGGCTCGACGTGGGTGATGCCGAGACAGTAGCTCACCACCGAGTTGGCCACCGAGCCGCGGCCGCAGTGGGTGGGGCCGTGCTCGACGATGTCCTTCACCACCAGGAAGTAGTCGGCGAACCCCTTCAGCCCGATGATGCGGAGCTCGTGCTCCAGCCGGTCGCGCGTCACCGGCGCGATGGTGCCGTAGCGCCGCTCGGCACCGGCGTAAGCCTCGGCGCGGAGCTGCTGGAAGGCGTCGGTCACGTCGGCCGCGCGCGGGGCCACCACCCGGCCGACGGGGATGCGGTAGCGGCAGCGCTCCGCGATCTCCTCGGCGGCACGGAGGGCCTCGGGGCAGTCGGGGAACAGTCGCGCGAGGTCGGGGGCGGGGCGGAGCCAGGCGTCACGGGAGGACGGACGGACGGGCGGACGGACAGCGACAGCACACCGCCGCAGTGTGCCGTTTCCGTCCGCCTGTCCGCCCGTCCGCCCGTCCGCCCGTCCGTTCACATGAATCGCCCGGATCAACCGGTGCCTTCCCCAGTCCTCCGGGTGCGCCATGACGACGGCGTTGGTGGCGACGGCGGGGATGCCGAGCCGGCGGGCGGCGGCGAGGACGGCGTGGCGCGCCTTGCCCGGCACCAGCTCGGCGAAGAGATCATGCGTGCCGCTCGCGGCGGCGACGCGCTCGAGGAAGGGGATGCTGGGGGAAAGCAGGATGAGGCCGGGGCGGTCGCAGGCCAGGCGGGTGGACGGGCGGACGGGCGGACGGGCGGAAACGGCATCCCCAGGTGGTGTGCTGTCATTGTCCGTCCGCCCGTCTGTCCTTCCGCCCGCCCGTCCGTCCGTCCAGTGAACTTCCGTCACCGCCCGACACAACGCTCCCCACCCCCGTTCATCGGTTGCGAGCGCGACCGTTTCCTCCTCCTCGGTGACCAGATGGGTGCCCAGGAGAGGGCGGATGCCGGCGGCGTCGCAGGCGCGCTGGAACTCGAGCGCCCCGTAGACCCCGTTGGTGTCGGTGCAGGCGAGCGCCCGGAACCCACGCTCCGCCGCCGCGGCGGCGAGCACCCCGGGGCTCGAGACGCCCGTGCCGAAGGAGAAGTGGGAGTGGACGTGGAGGTGGACCACGGGGCGGGTGCTCGCTTTCGGGTTTTCTTCGGGACCCCTGAAAGCGAATCTACCGGCTGGGACCGGGGCGTCAAGCGCCGGTCCGCTCGCGCCAGGCCCGGATGGCTTTGGCGTGTTTCGGATAGTGCCCGTAGGTGTCCAGCCGGAGCCGGCGGCGGAAGCGGGTCTCCCGATCGACCAGCTCGGGGGGCGCCGCGGCCACGTAGTCCACGAGGCGCTGGTGCACCTCCTCGAGCTGCCGCAGCACCTCCTCGAGGGTGAACTGCCGCTTGCGCTCGGTCATGAGCGCGTTGAATGCGTCGATCCCGCCGTACATCACCGAGTAGCGCGGCGGCCGTCCGCCCGCCGCGACGGTCGGCAGATGGGCCAGTGCCTCTTCGTCCCACGTGGTCACGTGCGCCAGGATGTCGCGCACCGACCAGGTTCCCTGCACGCCTGGAGCGAGAAGCGCACGGCGGGAGAGTCCCGCCCAGGACGCAGTGAAATCCGACCAGGCGGCATCGAGTCGCCGCAGCATTCGCGTGTTCATGCGCGGAGAGTAGCGCCCGGGCACCGGTCGTGCACTCCGCATCTTGCCGTCGAATGGTTGCTTTCCCCTCGGAACGAGGTTAATCTGCCCTCGGAAATCGCGTCCCGATCGGAGCTTCGTTGCGGCGGCAGCACGCGTCGGCGGGCCCGATCCATCGGCGGCGCGATTTCGTGTCTCGGGACGGCAGCAACTCTCGATGGAGGCAAGGACCCGGTGATGACTCTGGTGGGCGCACGCGAATACACGCATGATCGACGCGGCCGGCACGCCATCGGGCGTGGACGGTCGGTGGCCGATGCCGCGCGCCTGCGCCACGCACAGCTCATCCTGCCTCGAGGCGTCCATTGTACCCGAGTATCGCACACTCGCAGCGTTGCGGGTGCCCGGCCGTCCGCGCTGGTCCGGACCGCGCCGCGCCCCCGCTCCCGGACGATGGAGCGCGCTCCGGCCGTGAGGCTGCCCTCCCGAGGGTAGCACGACACCGCCGCCCCGGCGAACACCTGGTCGCCCCGCCTGCGCTCCACCGGCAGGCGGGGCGATGTGTTTTCGGGGTGGCCCCAACGGAGGAACCGATGAAGACGAAGAAGCGCACCACCACGGCGTGGAAGAAGTCGTTGACGGCGGCGCAGCAGACCGAGCTCAGGACGGAGATGGAGGAGGAGCTCCGCAGGCTGGTGCCGGCCCCCTGGTCGCCCGAAGCGCTCCAGGACCTCGCGCCGGCGCGCCGGCGGCGCGGCCTGCAGCTGCTCGACGCGCTCCGCCGCCTGGACGCCGGCACCTACGGCTCCTGCCACGGCTGCCGGCTGCCGATCTCGTACGTGCGTCTCTCGGTCATGCCGGAGACGACCGTGTGTGTGGACTGCAGCGCCGCCCGCGAGACCTCGCTTCGGGCGTAACCTCGATACGAACAGGAGGGTCACGATGCGAATCAGGATCTGGAGCTCTTCGGCGCTCTCCGACGGACTGCGCGGCCACGTGCGCCGCCGTCTCGGCTCGGCGGTGGGGCGCCTGCGGGAGCACGTGCACGAGATCCAGGTGCGGCTGAGCGATGTGAACGGTCCCCGGGGCGGCGTGGACAAGCGGTGCCGCATCCTGCTGAGCGGCGTCCGAGGCGGCGTCATCGTCGTCCAGGGTACCGCCGCGAACTTTTATCAGGCGGTGGATGCCGCGGCGGACCGTTCCGCACGTGCGGTCCGCCGGCTCGCGGCGGCGCCGCACACCATGCGGAGGACGGCGTGAGAGTGGCCGAGGTGATGCGCACGGAGCTCCGGACCATCCCGGCGAGCGCGACGGTGTCCCAGGCCATCTCGACGCTGCTCGAGGCGCGGATCTCGTCCATCCCGGTGCTGAGCCAGCAGCGGCCCGTGGGGGTCGTGTCGCAGGCGGATGTGCTCCGGGCCGCGATGGAGAGTGACGGCGATGGGCGCCCGCGGTGGGCCGCCGACCGCACGCCGGTGGCGGCGATCATGTCGCCCTGGCCGCCCGCGGTCTCGCCCGGGACCCGCGTCACGGATGCCGCGCGGACCATGCTGTATCTGGATCTGAAGCGCGTCTACGTGGTGGACGAGGGCGCGCTGGTCGGCGTGGTGTCCCAGACCGACATCGCCGACGCGGTCGCCACTGCCCGGCTCTGAGGAGGACCGATGGTGAACGCACACGATCGTCGCGCGAGCGCCCCCGCAGCCGCGGAGCGCCGCGCGACCGAGCAGTTGATCGACGAGATCGTCTCGCAGTCGTTTCCCGCGAGCGATCCGCCGGCCTGGGGCGCGGTAGCGGCGCGGCTCCGGGCCCTGGAGGCCTCGGCAAACGAAAGGAGATCGCCATGACCACCGCGACCGTGATCGGATCCGAAGCTCGGGTCAGGATCGGGCGCCGCCTCGCCGGCCCGCTCCTGATCACGAGCCGCCAGGGGCACTCCGTCGCCGGGGCCCTCCGCGTGGCCGAAGCGCTCGCCCGGAGGGACGGAGTGCACGCGCACGTGCTCGGCACCGCTGCCGAGCTCGGGCAGGCCGAGTCCGCCGCCTCGGCGGCGGCCCGCGAGCGCGGCGCGGAGTACATCCTGACGGGCGTGCCACCGCGCGGGACCCGGGCCCGGTCGGCCCGGTTCGCCGCCGCCACGCGGCTGGCCGACGACGCGCGAGTGCCGGTGCTGCTGGTGCCCGCCGAGACCGAGTCGCTGCCGCGGCGCGCGGTTGTGGCGATGGACAGCGACGAGGCCAGCATGAGCGCGGCCGCGGCGGCCCTCGCCCTCCTCGGCGTGGACGGGAGCCTCACGCTGAGCTCGGCCGACCCCGCAGAGATTCGCGCGCTTCAGGGGTTCGCGGTCACGCTCGGAGTGCTGGGCGGCCTGGACGTACGCGCGACCGTGCTGCCGCCGGTGCCGTCCATGGTACCGGGATTCGTGGGTGGGTTCGACCTGGTGGCGGTCCCGACGGCGAGCGCCGATCCGGTGATCCTCGCGTCGGCGCCCGGCTCGGTGCTGATCGTGCCGACTGCGGAGGCGGACGAGGGCGGAGGCGTCTGACTCAGCGCGCTCCCGCCTGGGCCGTGCGCATGAACGGCGGGCGGAGCCGCGCGATTCGGCGGTACACCGGACAGGCGAGCGCGTGGGCGCCGGGGAGAAAGCCGATGCTCATCAGAAACTCGCCCACGATCTCGCCGCCCGTGAAGCGGAACGTTCGGCGGAAGAGCGCCACCCACTCGTCCTTCGAGAGCGGGTGGTGCGCTTCCAGCCACCCGGCGAACGAGCCGTGCGACGCACGCAGCTCGAGGATCCGCCCGGCGTTGGCGATCGCCGCATCGATCTTGAGCCGGTTGCGGATGATGGCGGCGTCAGCCAGGAGCCGGCGCCGCTCGCGCGCGCCGTAGCCGGCCACGATCGCCGGGTCGAACCCGTCGTACGCGCGTCGGAACGCCTCGCGCTTCTTGAGAATGGTGAGCCATGAGAGGCCGGCCTGGTTGATCTCGAGGACCAGCCGCTCGAACAGCGCCGCGTCGTCCGCGAGCGGGAAGCCATACTCCTCGTCGTGATACGGGCCGTGCCATTCGTGGCCCGGGGCGACATCGCAGTAGCATTGACCCACGATCACACCTCGGCGATAGACGGGCGGGCGCGCCGCCGCCGGCGGTAGTACGCCGCCGCGTTCATCCGGTTGCCGCAGGTCCGCATGTCGCACCAGCGGCGGGTACCGTTCTTCGTGGCATCCAGGAAGTAGAGAATGCACGCAGGATGGGCGCAGCGGCGCACGCGGCCGAGGTCATGCGCGCAGAGCAGATCGCCCGCCGCCTCGGCCACCGGCACCAGCAGGTCGGTCGGTTCGCGCAGCCGAAGCCCGCGGCGCAGGGTGAACCCGCCGGACTGCGCGGGCAACACCCGTCCGGTAAGCGCGCCGCGCTGAAGCATCCCGTTGATCGCCGTGAGGCTGCTGCGGGGCACCGGCCGACCCGCCGCCGCAGCCTCGACCGCACGCCGGAGCGCGGCCCGCAGCCTGCGCGCCTCCGCCAGCACCGCCGCGCCCTCCCGCTTTCCGTTCCACCGCGCCAATGCGGACGAGGCCGTACCCCGGTCGATCGCCCTCATCTGCTCCAGCCAATGCACCAGGTCGGAGAACCCGGTCAGGAGATCCCGGCGGGCGCCGTCGGACGCGATCTCCGTATTGACGAAATCGAGCGCCCGGTGGCCGCCGGCGAGGACGAAGGGGGTGGGACCGGGCATGGCGGGGAGTATAAGGACCAAAGGGGCGACCGACAACTGAGAACGGGAATTTTTCACCGACTAATATACTCTTAGCTAGTGAGAAACACGGTCCCGTCACTCAGGAGGTCTCCGATGCCGTCCCCCGATATCACCGCCGGCCATGTCGGCCTGTCCGTGACCGATCTCGATCGGTCCGTCACCTTCTACCGGGAGCTCCTGGGGCTCGAGCTCCTCGCGGAGTCCCACGAGCCCGGCCGCCGGTTCGCCTTTCTGGGCGCCGGAGGGCAGCCGCTCCTCACGCTGTGGGAGCAGAGCGAGGCGGCCTTCGACCCCCGGCATGCCGGCCTGCACCACACGGCGTTTCAGGTGCCCGCGATCGAGGCGCTCCGGGAGCTGGAGTCCAGACTGCGGGCGCGCGGGGTCGAGCCGCGGTACGACGGCGTCGTGCCCCACGCGGAGGGTGCGGACGCCGCGGCCCTCTACTTCACCGATCCGGACGGTATTCGAGTGGAGATCTTCAGCCCGAGCGGAGCGGAGGGCCTGACCGCGCCGGTGGCCGGCGCGCCGTCGTGCGGGTTCTTCTGATGGGCCCCTATCACGAAGGCGAGCTCGCGGTGCAGCGGCGGGCCGGGGTTGCGGATCGGGCGGCGCAGGTGGGGCGCATCGTGCGCCCGACCATCCCGGAGCCCGCTCGCGCCTTCGCATCGGTACGCGAGTTCGTGATCCTCGGCGCCGCCGACGAGCAGGGCCGCGTGTGGGCCACGCTGCTCCAGGGGCCGCCCGGTTTCCTGTCGGTGCCCGCGGACGACCGGCTGCGCATCGCGGCGACGCCTCCGTGCGACGATCCGCTGGCCACGGCACTCGATACCGGGCGCGATGTGGGCGTGCTCGCCATCGATCCGGCGACCCGGCGGCGCATGCGCGTGAACGGACGCGCGTCGACGATAGCGCCGGGTGTGATCGAGATCGTCACCCGTGAGGTGTACTCGAACTGCCAGAAGTACATCCACCCCCGGGAGGTGCGCCTGCCGCACGCTCCGGCTGCATCGGCGGTGCGCGGCAAGACGCTGACCGGGAATCAGGCCGCATGGCTCGCGTCGGCCGACACGCTCTTCATCGCGAGCCGTCATCCTGCGGCCGGGGCCGATGTCTCGCACCGGGGCGGGCCGGCCGGCTTCGTGCACGTGGCCGGTCCGAACCGGCTGCTGCTGCCGGACTACCGCGGCAACATGATGTTCAACACCCTGGGCAACCTGGCGGCCCACCCCGAGGGCGGCATCCTGCTGGTGGATTTCGAGCGGGGCGCCACGCTGCAGCTCTCCGGCCGGGCCGTCATTCACTGGGACGTGGACGCCGCCGAGTTCCCCGGCGCCGAGCGGCTCGTCGAGCTCGACGTGGAGGCGGTGATCGAGCGCGGCCGCTAGCCGGTGCCGGTCTCAGCCGGCAGCCGGCCCGTCCCCCGGATCGTACAGCTGCCGGATCTCGACCTCGCCTTCCCAGCCCGGCCAGTGGCGCCTGTGAAGGTCGAGAAAGCGCCGCGTCCACTCGATCGCTTCGCCCCGCGATCTGACCGCGTAGACGGCGTAGCCGCCGATGACTTCCTTCGTCTCGCTGAACGGACCGTCGGTCACCGCCAGCTTGCCGCCCGCGAGACGCACGCGTGTGCCCATGGCCGTCGGCAGGAGCCCGACCATGTCCACCATGACGCCCTTGCAGGCGGCTTCCACGCCCAGCTCGCCGATCGAGTCCATCAGCCCCTGCGGCGGGGGTCCCGCCGTCTCGGCGGACTTGACCATCGTGATGAATCGCATCTGCTCACACCTCCAGGGGAGCGGAGTGCGGGACCAGCTCCTGCAGCCGGCGGGCGCTGGGGTGGGGCACACGGAGCAGGAGCCCGCCCCAGATCAGCGCGCCGATGTACACCGGAAACAACACGTGGCTCAACAGCGGATCGCCGACCCGCACGTGGGCCAGTACGGCACCGCCCAGAAAGCCGGTCAGCAGCACTGCGCCGGGAAACGCGGCTCGGGGCGCCAGGTAGATGACGAGACACGCGAGCTCCAGCGCGCCGATGCCGCGGGCGAGGTGCACCGGCAGCCCGAGCCGGGTGAACGACTCCACCACCGGCGGGATGACCAGCAGCTTGATCACGCTGTCGAACAACAGAAAGAGCCCGGCGACCGCGCTCATGCCGCGTCCGGCCCAGAGCCGGTTCCGGGAGATGGTGCTTCGCATGGTGCCCCCTCGCTGGAGTGGCGGCCGGCGGCGCCGGCTCTATCGGGCGTCGAACGAGCCCCGGGGGAATCGACACGGCCCCGAACGGCGCTACACTTCCGCCATGCGCGCCGTCATCTACACCGGGGCCGGCGGCCCCGAGGTCATCTCCATCGGCGAAGTACCGAAACCCGAGGTCCGCCCCGGTCACATCCGTGTGCGGGTGCACGCCGCCGGCCTCAACCGTGCCGATCTGATCCAGCGCCGCGGCCAGTACGCGGCCCCGCCCGGCTGGCCGGCGGACATTCCGGGCCTCGAGTACGCGGGCGAGGTGGAGGCGGTGCGCGGCGCCTCGAAGTGGCAGGTGGGCGACCGGGTGATGGGGCTGGTAGGCGGCGGCGCCCAGGCCGAGCTGGTGACGGTGCACGAGGACGAGGCGCTCGCCGTTCCCGAGGGGCTCTCGTTCGCCCAGGCGGCGGCCGTTCCCGAGGTATTCCTCACCGCGTTCGACGCGCTGGTGACGCGCGGTCGGCTTGCGCCCGGCGAGCGGGTGCTGATCCATGCGGTGGGAAGCGGCGTGGGGACCGCCGCGGCGCAGATCGCGGAGCACCTCGGCGCCACGGTGCTCGGCACATCGCGCAGCGCCGACAAGCTGACGCGCGCGTTGGTCTATGGACTCGACCGGGGGATCGATACCTCGCACCAGCCGTTCCGCGATGCCGTGGGCGAGCCGGTGGACGTGGTGCTCGACGTGCTCGGTGGGCCGGCCTTCGCCGACAACCTGGCGGTGCTGGCGCCGCGCGGGCGGTTGGTGATGCTCGGCTTTCTGGCCGGCAGCCGGACCACCGCCGACCTCGGTCCTATTCTCCGGAAGCGGCTGGAGGTGATCGGCTCCGTGATGCGCACCCGCACGCTCGAGGAGCGGGTGCAACTGGTGCGCGCCTTCAGCGAGCGGATGCTGCCGCTCTTCGATCAGCGCATCGAGCACGCGGCGCCGCTCCGGCCGGTGCTGGAGCGCACCTATTCCATGTCGGAACTCGCCGAGGCGCACCGGGCGCTCGAGAGCAACGAGACGTTCGGCAAGCTCGTGGTGACCTGGTGAGGGTCGCGGCGGGACGCTGATCCGCCGCCGAGCCCCGTTCCCCGCACCAGTCCCCGATTCCCCCAGCGCCCGCGGATTCGATCGATCGCGTGCTGGAGGGCGAAGGCGGGGTCTGGTACGGGAGATGGGGCGCCCTGGCGGGAGTCGCTCTGACGGGAGTCATCACTCCGGGTGTACGGGCCGACGTCTGTCCGTCCGCCCGTCCGCCCGTCCGCCCGTCCGCCCGCCCCCCAGAGCTCGAGCTGCGCTTCCGCCTCCTCCAACCGATCCAGCGTAAGCGCCACCGCGCGCACCGCGAGCCGCCGCGCGTTGGCCTGCGTGAACGCGCGCCGCGCCGCATCCCACAGTTCGGCGTCGAGCGCCGCGGCGTGGAGTGCCGCGGCGCGCGCGGCGTCGGCGTGGTCGACGTAGGTGAGCGACACCCGGAGCCGCCGCGCCACCAGCCCGCTCCGCCGGAGCCGCCGGCCCAGCCGCTCGCTCAGCACACGCAGCAGCGCATGCAGCACGCCGAGGTCGTTGGTGTCGGTGGCCAGCGTGTGGGCCACGTGGAACTCGGCCTGCCGCTCGGGCGGGAGCACCGGGCGCGGGTCGATGCCGCGCGCCTGCGCCCGCAGCATGCGGCCGGCGCCGCCGAACACGGCGCACAGTGCGCTCTCGGGGATGGCCGCGACCTCGCCGATGAGATCGAGCTGGTAGTCGTCGAGCCGACGGCGCATCCTGGGATGCAGCTCGGGGAGCACGTCGAGCGGGTGCGGCGCCAGGAACCCCGCCTCGGCGCCGCCGGGCACCTCGAGCAGCGGCTCGGGCTTGACCACGGTGGTGGCTGCCTGGCTCACCAGCTTGTTGGCCGCAACCCCCACCGAGACCGGAAACCGGAGCCGGGCCTGCACCTCGCGCTGGACCCGCGCGGCCACGTCTACCGCGGGACCGAAAAGCCGGCGGGTACCGGTGAGGTCGAGAAAGGCGTGCCCGTAGCCCCGCGGCTCGATGACGGGCGCATAGGTCCGGAGCACCTCGAGCAGCGCGCGCGAGGCGCGGGCGTAGAGCTGCGGGTTGGGGGGCAGGAGCACGAGGTCGGGACAGCGCTTGAGCGCCAAGCGCACCGGCATCCCGCGCTCCACGCCCGCGAGCCGCGCCTCGGCGGAGCGGGCGAGGACGACCGCGCGATCGGCCCCGGGCGGCGCCACCGCGACCGGGCGGCTCCGGAGCGCCGGCGCCACCAGGCCTTCGACGGTGGTGCAGAAGGCGGGGGGATCGACGAAGAGGATGGAGCGCATGGGCGGCCTCAGAAGAGCGCCGTTTGTGCCAGGGCCTCGCCGGCCGAAGCGGACCCTCCCTCGAGCTGCCGCTGCCGCTTCATCCCTTCATTGACGGGGAACCCGTGCCGCCGCTGCAGCTCGCGCAGCCGCCCGGCGAGCGCGCGCTGGTACGCCGGGCTGGTGTTGTCGCTCCGGGCGAAGTGCCGCTCGTAGCGCGCGGCCAGCTCCGGAAACTCGCGGGCGAGCACGGGAAGGAAGCGGCGCCGCGCCGCCGGGCCGAGCCGGAGCGCCGACCCGACCACGTAGCGGGCGCCCGCCGCCTTCGCCGCGCCCAGGAGCCGATCGAGCGCCGCGAGCCCATCGGTGATTCCGGGAAGAATGGGCGCCACGAGCAGTCCGGCATGGATGCCCGCCGCCGTGAGCCGCGCGAGCGCGCGGATGCGCGCCGCCGGCGCCGGCGAGCGGAGCTCGAGCCGACGCGCCAGGCGGCGGTCGAGCGTGGCGAGCGAGATGTTGACCGTGACTTCGTGCCGCTCGGCGAGGCGCGCCAGCACGTCCAGATCGCGCGTGACCAGCGGCGACTTGGTGATGATGCCGACGGACAACCCCCGGTACCGCAGCAGTACGCCGAGCACCTGGCGGGTGAGCCGGAACCGCCGCTCGGCCGGCTGGTAGGGATCGGTGGCGGTGCCGATCACGAGGGTGTGGCCGCCGAGTCGCGCGGGATCGAGGGTGCGGGCGAGCACCTCGGCCACGCCGGTCTTGACGAGAATGCGGCGCTCGAACGCCTCCCACGCGGGGAGCGGCTCGGGGGCGGTGCCGCTCCGCTCCACCGCATAGCGATGGGTGTCGCGCGCGTAGCAGTAGGTGCAGCCGAACTCGCACCCGACGTAGGGATTGAGCGACCAGAACCCCATCCGGGTGGTGGCCGGCGTGTTGAGGACCGAGCGCGCGGGCAGCTCGAGGAACCGGCTGCCCCGCTGCCGTTCGTCGAGCACTGCCAGGTTCCGCGCGGGTGCCGGGGCAGGGAGGAGGTCGAGCTGCCCGGTGCTCACCCGCAGCGTCCCCATCCACAGTGCCGGCAGCTTACGCACCCCGAGGCGCGGACCAGCGGGGCCGCGCATTCCGGGCAGGCGCGCAAGGCGGCGTCGAGGGCCGAGTCACGGCGGGGCGGGAGGTAGCGGGTGGGAGCGAGCACTGGGCGGGGGTGAAACGGCGACATGGGCGGCTCCCGGTTTCGGTGTTTATTCGGTACCGCCCATTATGTCGCTTGGGGCTGGCCGCGTCAAGGCGCCGGCTGCAGGGCGCGCGACCAGGTGAGCGTTACCCCGGCCCACGCCTTCACATCGCGCTGCTGCCCGGGCTCGGTGAGCCGGGTGAAATCGTCATTCAGGACGTAGAGGTGCAGCGCAGGTGCGATGGTGAGTGCGCCGGCTTCCAGTGCCCCGGTGACCGAGAAGTCCAGGTGCGTGAGGCCGTCACGCGCGAAGTTGGCCACCTGCTCGGGGTCGCCGGCATTCACGCCCTGTCCCGCACTGAAGCCGGCCAGGGTGCCGAGCGTGACGGGGAACCCCGGAATGGCCTTCACCGGCTGGCTCACGCCGGCCTCGAGATACGCGCCATCGACCTTGTCGACGTCGTACCAGGCAGCGACCCTCGGCGTGAGAGGGAGGGCGGCCGCTTCGAGCTTGCCGTAGATCTCGACGGTCCGGTTGGCGGCGTTGGTGAGCCCCGCCACGTTGGGGTAGAGGTAGGTCAGCGCGCCGGCGGCCGCTCGGAGACCCGGTCCGAGGGCGTGGCCGTACTCCGCCCAGAGGTCCAGCTCGGTCAGGTCCGGTGCGGCCACCCCGCCGCCCTCGCTCAACTCACCGGCGCCGTCGTACCGGCCCAGGTCCAGGCTGGCCCACGCGCCCATGACTGCCGCCCCGCCGGCCACGGGCACCATGAGATACAGGTCGGGCTGGGCGACAGCCTGGTTGGTGAGGCTCACCCCGCGCCAGACGTAGGAGCTCAGGAGACCGGCATCGGCGGTCACGCTCACCTGCGCGGCGACCGGCCCGGCAGAGGTAAGCGCGACGGCGAGCATGAGCGCGGGGCGGGAGGGCAGCGACGGCATCGGGGCCTCGGGTGGGGGTGGCGGAGCATCGGGATGAGGCACGCTAACGGTCTGATGCTCTGCTGTCAACATATTTATGCACACCTCGCAGTAAAGATGCGCTGATGGCGCCACCAACGACCGCCAAAACGACGAGGTGATACAGATCCCTTGCATAATGTGCACATCTTGTCGTACAGCGCCGCGCGGGAAGCGGCCGTCCGCCTGGCGGCGGCCGAGGAGCGCGCGGCGGGTGATCCGGTAGCTTGCAGACATCCCTGGGGTGGAGGGCAGCGCATGGCGTCGAGCGAGAGCTGGTACGAAGGCTCAGGAGGCGAACGACTCTTCGTCCGCACCTGGCGTCCGGCCGGCGCGCCGCGCGCCGCCGTCATCTTCCTCCACGGACTTGGCGACCATTCCGGGCTGCACCCCACCGTGAGCGAGGCGCTTGTTCCCCTGGGTGTGGCGGTGACGGCGCCCGACCTCCGCGGCAATGGCCGGTCGCCTGGACGGCGCGGGCACGTGAACGCATGGGAGCAGTTTCGCGAAGACCTCCGGCGCCTGGTCGCCCGAGCCCGCGCGACTGCTCCGGAGACTCCCCTTTTCCTTGCCGGCTTCAGCCTGGGCGGACTTGTCGTGCTGGACTACGCGCTCCACCACCCGGATGGTGTCCGGGGAGTGATCGCGCTCGCGCCGCCGCTGGGCGAGTTCGGGGTGCCGCGCGTGCTGCTCGCCCTTGGGCGCGTAGTCTCCCGTGTCTGGCCCGCCTTCTCGCTCCGGACCGGGATGGACCTGAGCGGGCTCTCCCGCGACCCGCAGGCCGTGCGTGACGTACGGGCCGACCCGCTGTTCCATCGCCTCGGGAGCGCTCGTCTCTCGACCGAAGTCACCGAGACCATCGCTGAGCTGCAGCGTGACGCGCCTCGCTTTCCGGTCCCGGTCCTGGTGCTCCACGGCGGCGCTGACCGCATGGTGTCCCCGGAGGGCAGCCGGCGATTCGTCGGCCGGGTGCGCCAGGCGGACAAGCGGCTGATCGAGTATGCGGACGCGTACCACGCGCTGCTCGCTGACCTCGATCGGGAGCGAGTGCTCGCAGATCTCTGCGAGTGGATCATCAACCGCTCGTGAGTGCGCTTGCGCCCGGTCGGGCGCATCTCCATTTTCTCCCGCGCTGCACCGCAGCTTTCCAGCACGTACACATCACTCATGCTTTCGTCCGCCTCCCAGCGGGGCGGCGTCCCGCGAGGTCTTCATGCCGATCCGAACCCGGATCCTGTCGCTCGTCACGTCCGCTGCCGCCCTGCTGGTGCTCTCGGGGGCGCTCACGCCCGTCGAGGCGCAGTTCGGCCGCAAGCTCAAGGATGCGCTCAAGCAGAACGCCGAGAACAAGGCCGTGCAGAAGGCGGTCGACAAGGAGAACGAGGCCATCGACGCCGCGGCCAGCGGGCCGGGCGGTGGCGCCGACAGCGCCGCCCCCGCGGCGCAGCCGGCCACCACGAGCGCGCCCGCCGCATCCGCCGAGGGCCCGGCTCCGACCGCGGCCGGCGGCAAGCCCGACGCGCTCAAGCCCGGCGAGGGCGCCTGGGCCAACTACGATTTCAAGCCGGGCGACCGCGTGCTCTACGTGGACGATTTCACCGGTGACGAGGTCGGCGACTTCCCCAAGCGGATGGAGTTCAAGGAGGGCGCGCTCGAGATCGTCGATTGGCAGGGGACGCGCTACCTCCGCGCCACCAACGACTCGAAGTTCTATCTGACACTCCCGGAGATCCTGCCCGAGCGGTTCACGATGGAGTTCGACTACTCCATCCCGACCGGCGGGGAGGTGTGGATCTCGCTCGGCGACGAGAACAAGCGCATCGAGTTCGGCGGCGACGGGAACGCCGTGGTGTACAACCAGGAGACGAAGGTCAACGCCAGCGGCCAGGTGCCGGACAACGAGAGGGGCAAGCTGCGCCGCGCCCGCGTGCTGGCCGACGGGAAGTACGTCAAGGTGTACCTCGACGACACCCGGGTGCTGAACGTCCCCAACGGCGACATCGGCCGGGCCGACAAGATCCTGTTCTACACCGACGGCGACGTGAACAAGCCCACGTTGTTCGGCAATTTCCGCGTGGCGGCCGGCGGCAAGAAGCTCTACGACGCGCTGGCGGCGAAAGGCCGCGTGGCGACCCAGGGGATCTACTTCGATACCGGCAGCGACCGGATCCGCCCCGAGTCCACGCCGACCCTGAAGGAGATCGGGGCGATGCTGAAAGACCACCCCGAGCTCAAGCTCACGATCGAAGGTCACACCGACAACGTCGGCACCGCCGGGTCGAATCTGGCCCTGAGCGAGCAGCGCGCCGCCGCGGTGCGCCAGTACCTGATCGACAGCTACCAGATCGACGGCAGCCGACTGCAGGCCAAGGGTCTGGGGCAAACCAAGCCGGCGGCCTCGAACGACACGCCCGAGGGGCGGCAGAGCAATCGGCGGGTGGAGTTGGTCAAGGGCTGAGGGACAGCGGTCGGGCGCACGGAGTCATCCTGAGCGAAGCGAAGGAGCCATGCCCCAGGCAATGCCCCCTTCACCTCACTTCGTTCAGGGTGACTCGGGGTGATGACTGACGTCCGTCCGCCCTCGCGCCCTCGTGGCGCATTGGCTATCGTGAACATGTGCTCTCGTACTTCACGCGCGCGCTGCGCCTGCGGTGCCCGCACTGCGGGGGCGGACCGATCTTCACGAGCTGGTCGCGCCTGGTCCCCGCCTGCCCGGTGTGCGGGCTCGGCCTTGAGCGTGAGCAAGGCTACTGGGTCGGCGCCTACTTCTTCAATCTGATGGCCATGGAGACGGTGTTCGCCGCCTGGGTGGTGGGATTCCTGCTCGCCACCTGGCCCGATCCGCCATGGGAGCTCTTTCAGGTCGTCACGATCGCCCTGATGGTCATCGTCCCCGTGGTCTTCTTTCCTTTCTCCAAGACCCTGTTCCTGGCCTTCGACCTTCTCGTCCGTCCGGCCGCCGACGAGGACTTCGCTGCGCCCCACGAGCAGGCCCGCCGGGTGCCGCGCAGCTCGCCCGGCGACGCGAGCTGAACGCCCGCCGCGCCCGTCGGCGCGCTCTCGTGGCGGTCGGTCGCCCGGTGGTGGCCGCGCGCGGGGCGTGGGACCGGTTCGTGGATTGGTTCAACGGACTCGGTCTCAGCGAAAACGCCATCCTGCTGGCGTTCGCCGTGGCCGTGGGCATCGGCGCGGCGCTCGGCGTGGTGGGCTTCTACATGCTCATCGACGCCGCCTACGCCCTGTTCTATCACTGGCCCTCGGGGTTCCTCCCGCGCGAGAGCTTCCTCGCCTATCGTCCCGTGATCACCGCGGCCGGACTCGCCGCGGCGTGGGAAATCATGCGGCGTCTCGGCCGCGGTCATCAGGGCCTCAACGTACCCGACGTCCAGCTCGCCGTCGCGCGGCGGGGCGGGCGGATCCCCCTGCGGCCGGCACTGGCGCGCACGGGCGCGAGTGCGGTGACCATCGGGGCGGGCGGGTCGGCCGGCAGCGAGGGACCGGTCGCGGTGCTCGGCTCGGCGCTCGGCTCGTGGCTGGGCGGAATCTTCCGGTTCGAGCCGGGGCGCGTGACCACGCTGGTCGGGGCCGGCGCGGCCGCCGGGATCTCGGCCGCGTTCAATGCCCCCCTCGCCGGCGCCTTCTTCGCCCTGGAAGAGATCCTCGGGTCGTTCGCGGCCGGCGCGTTCTCGGCGGTGGTCGTGAGCAGCGTGGTTGCCGCCGTGGTCTCCCGCGCGGTCTTCGGCAATCACCCGGCGTTTCCCATTCCGGTCGAGTACGGCTACACGCTGACCCGCGAGGTGGTGCTCTTCTACCCCCTGCTGGGCGTGCTGGCAGGACTGGTCTCGGTGCTCTTCATCCGGTGCTATTTCCGGATGGACGACTGGGCCAAGCGCCTTCCGCTGCCACCGGCGGTGCTCCCCTGGATCGGCGGAGCACTGGTGGGCGGGATGGTCTATCTGTCGCGCGGGATTCTGGTGGGCTACGGGCATCTGGCGGTGCACCTCGAGGTGTTCGGCCGGGTGGCGTGGTATTTCCTGCTCCTGCTCGCGCTGGGGAAGATTCTGGCGACCTCGCTTACGCTCACCACCGGCGGCTCGGGCGGGCTGTTCACGCCGTCGCTCTATGTCGGCGCCGCCACCGGCGGTGCGTTCGGGGTGGCGGTCCGGGAACTGTTTCCCCGGCTCCAGGTTCACCCCGAGGCATACGCGCTGGTCGGGATGGGCGCGGTGGTGGCGGGCGCCACCAACGCGCCGATCACCGGGATCCTGATCGTGTTCGAGATGACGAACGACTACGCGATCGTGCTCCCGCTCATGCTCACGACCGTCATCTGCCACCACATCGCCCGGCGGCTCGAGCCCGACTCGCTCTACAGCGGGTGGCTGCGCCGCCGGGGCGAGCGGATCGAGCAGGGCGCGGACCGCGGACTCCTGATGGGACTTCGCGTGGGCGACGCATTCGAGCGATCGCCCCAGTGCTTCCGGGCCGACGCGCCCCTCGCGACCCTGCTCCAGCACCTCAAGCCGGGTGAGCAGACCACCTTCCCGGTGGTGGACGCCGACCGCGGCCTCCTTGGGGTCGTGACGATGGCCGAGCTGGGCCAGCTGGCGCGGGACCACCCGCAGCTTTCGGGGCTGCTCATCGCCGCGGACGTGGCAGGACCGGCGGAGACGGTCACGCCCGCCGATACCCTGCTCGAGGCCATGCGCCGGCTGGGCACGCGCGGGGCATCCGCCCTTCCGGTCGTGGACCGTCCGGGCGGGCACCGCCTCATCGGGCTCCTCACCCGCAGCCACGTCCTGGCGGCGTACGAGCGCGCGCTGACCAGCGGCCGCTGAGGGCGTGACCGCCGCCACACCGGCAGGCCCGGGATCCTGCTACGCTGAATCGCCCGATCCCGGAGCCCACGCTCATGCCCGCAGCACCGCACATTTCCCGCAGGCCCACCCCGCCGCGCATGGCCGAGGTGGTGGAGCGCAACATCGCCGCGCTGCTGGAGCGGCGGCAGCAGGAGGAGCGGAGCCGGAACCGGGACGAGCGAATCGCCGAGGCGATCTCCCGGTTCACCGGGAGCATGCGGTTCGTTTGCCTGCACCTCGTGCTGGTGGGGCTTTGGGTGGTGATCAACCTCGGCGTCACGCCGATCCCGCGGTTCGACCCCACGTTCGTCATTCTCGCCATGGTGGCATCGGTCGAGGCCATCTTCCTCTCGACCTTCGTGCTGATCACGCAGAACCGGATGGCCGCGATGGCGGACAAGCGGGCGGACCTCGACCTGCAGATCAGCCTGCTCGCCGAGCACGAGATCACGCGGTTGATCTCGCTGGTGAGCCAGATCGCCGAACGGATGGAGATCGAGGCGGCGCACGATCCGGAGCTCGTCGAGCTCTCTCGCGACGTCGAGCCGGAGCGGGTGCTGGACACGATCGAGGAGTCCGAGGCGGCGGCGCGGGAGCGGGAGGAGCATCGCTAGTTATCACCGAGACACGGGAGGCGCGGAGGTTACACGGAGGGGTTCGGGAAGGCTCCTTGGACCCGGATAACAACAAATTTGTTGTGGCCTCCGCTCCCCGAACTCCTCCGATGTCCGTGTAACCTCCGTGCCTTCCGTGTCTCCGTGGTGAATCCGGCAATCGATGCCGGCAGGGCTCACCGACAGCGGCCGCTCCACGCCGAAGCGTGACTCTCCCATTGCGAGCCCGGGTGTGATAACGGATTTTGCCAGGACCGACCGGCCGTCTGCCGGTCCGCCTGTCCGTCCTTCCGGAGCTTCCGTGGACCCCACTCTGTCCCCCGCACTGTCCTCCTGGGTCGAATCCGCCACCGACCATCCTGACTTCCCGATCCAGAATCTCCCGTTCGGCGT
>DASUXW010000129.1:0-6935 GCA_036377715.1 Gemmatimonadales bacterium | reverse complement strand
CAACTATCGACTGGATCTCTACTTCCGCGATGAGAGCGGCTTCGGCCGCCTGCGCCTGGTTCCCGCCAGCCGGGCGGATTACGAGCAGACGGCGTCGCGGGTGAGGAGGCAGGAAGGGTAAAAGGACGGAGGGACGGAGAGACGGAGGGGAACGGCACACCGCCCCGGTGTGGTTGTCCCTCCGTCCCTCGGTCCCTCCGTCCCTCCGTCCTTATCTTTCCCCCATGCCCCCCAAACTCTTCCTGATCGACGGCTACGCCCTGATCTATCGCGCGTTTTTCGCGATGATCTCCCGGCCGCTGCGCACCACCCGCGGCGAGAACACGTCGGCGGCGTGGGGGGTGGTGAACTTCCTGGTGCGGCTGCGGGAAAAGTATCGGCCCGACTACGTGGTCTGGGTGAATGATGCCGGCACCTCCTTCCGCGAGGAGCGCTACCCCGAGTACAAGTCCACCCGCGAAAAGCTCGACGAGTCGCTCCAGGCCGACTTCGAGACCGCCGTCGAACGGATCTGCGCGCTGCTCGAGGCCTTCCGGGTGCCGTTGGTCGCGGTCAAGGGCTACGAGGCCGACGACGTGATCGGCACGCTGGCCCAGGCCGCCGCCGACCGCGGGCTCCAGGCGGTGATCGTGTCCGGCGATAAGGACTTCTACCAGCTTATCGGCCCCGGCATCACGCTGCTCAATCCAGGGCGGGGCGGGCCCGCCGCGGTGGACGAGGTGTGGGTGGACGAGTCCAACGCCGCCGAGCGGCTCGGCGTCCCGCCGACGCAGGTGGTGGACTTCCTGGCCCTGGTGGGCGACAGCTCCGATAACGTCCCCGGCGTGAAGGGGATCGGGGAGAAAGGCGCCCAGAAGCTGCTCGCTGAGTACGGCGATCTCGACGTCATCCTCTCGCGCGCGGCCGAGGTGACGGCCAAGCGCACGCGCGAGGCGCTCCTGTCCCAGGCCGACGCCGCACGCCTCTCGCGTGAGCTCGTCACCATCAAGCGCGATGTGCCGATGGCGTTCGACCTCGACTCGTTCGCGCTCCAGGAGCCCGACCGCGATGCGGTGATTCATCTGCTCACCGAGCTGGAGTTCTTCTCGCTCGCGCGCCGGCTGGGAGGGCAGGGGCCTGCGGCGGTGCTGGCCGGCGCGCCCGACGCGGCCGATCTCGCCGGCGAGGGCGGTCTCGCCGACGACAGCGCCGCCCCGGCGCCCGCCGCGGGGACCGGCGCCGCGACCGCGACGCTTCCCGCGACTGCCGAAGACTGGCTGGCGCTCGACGAGACGCCTGCGCCCGAAGTCACCATCGTGGACGACCCGGACGAGCTCCCCGCGCTGGTCGAGCGGCTGCGCGCGGCGCCACTCCTCGCGCTCGACACCGAGACCAGCTCGCTCGAGCCCCATGACGCCGAGCTGGTGGGGCTCTCGCTGGCTACGAGCGCGACGGACGTCTGGTACCTTCCGTTCGGCCACCGCGCGCCCGCCGGCGAGCTGGCCGCGCCGGAGCTGGTCAAGAACCTGCCGCCCATCACCGATTTCGCCTGCGCTCCGCTATTTGCGCTGCTGGAAGACTCCTCGGTCCCCAAGGCCGGTCACAACATCAAATACGACTGGCAGGTGCTCCGCCGGGCCGGAGTCGAGCTGCGCGGCGTGGCCTACGACTCCATGCTCGCGAGCTTCGTGCTCGATCCGGGGCGGCGGTCGCATGCCATCGACACCCTCTGCCTCGAGCACCTCGGCCGCGCCATGCAGACCTACAGCGACGTGGCGGGGAAGGGGAAGGCGCAGATCCCCTTCGCCGAGGTTCCGGTGCGGGCGGCGGCGTCCTACTGCGGGGCCGACAGCGGCACCGTGCTCGCGCTCCATGACTTTCTCGCCCCCCAGCTTCGCGAGATGGACATGGAGCGGCTCTTCCGCGAGCTCGAAATGCCGCTCGTCCCGGTGCTCACCGACATGGAGTGGGAGGGGATCTCGATCGATCGCGAGGTGTTCGCACGCCTCGGCGCGGAGCTCGGCGCCGAGCTGGCGCGGCTGGAGGGGGAGATCGCCGGCGTCGCCGGGGAGGAGCTCAACCTGAACTCCCCCCGCCAGCTCGCGACGATCCTGTTCGAGAAACAGCAGCTCCCCGTACTCAAGCGCACCAAGACCGGGCCCAGCACCGATGCCGATGTGCTCGACCAGCTCGCCGCCATGGGGCACGAGCTGCCCCGGCTGATCCTCGAGTACCGTGAGCTCCAGAAACTGAAGAGCACCTACGTGGACACCCTGCCGGAGCGGGTGAACCACCAGACCGGCCGCATCCACACGAGCTTTAATCAGACTGGCGCTGCTACGGGCCGGCTCAGCTCGTCCGAGCCCAACCTCCAGAACATCCCGGTACGTACTCCGCGCGGCGAGGCGATCCGCCGGGGCTTCGTGCCCCGCAGCGGCTGGAGCTTTCTCGTCGCCGACTACTCGCAGATCGAGCTGCGCCTCATGGCGCACCTTTCGGGCGACCCGGCGTTCATCGAAGCCTTCCGCCAGGGCGGGGACATCCACCGGCAGACCGCCGCGCTCATCTTCGGCGTCTCGCTGGAGCAGGTCACGCCCGACATGCGCGGCCGCGCCAAGACGATCAACTTCGCGACCATCTACGGGCAGGGGCCGTTCGCCCTGAGCCGCCAGCTCGGCATCTCCCAGGAGGATGCGAAGAGCTTCATCGCCCGCTACTTCGAGCGCTTCTCGGGCGTGCGTGCCTTTCTCGACGCGCAGGTGCGGTTGGCGCGCGAGCAGGGCTACGTCGAGACCCTGTTCAAGCGCCGGCGCTACATCCCCGAGATCAAGGATCGCAACTTCAACGTGCGCGCGTACGGTGAGCGCAACGCCCAGAACTCGCCGTTGCAGGGCTCCGCGGCCGATCTGATCAAGCTCGCCATGATCCGGATCCACGCGGCCATGGTGGAGCAGAAGCTCGAGAGCCGGATGCTCCTCCAGGTGCACGACGAGCTGGTCTTCGAGGTGCCGCCGCACGAGCTGGGCGCCATGGCCACGCTGGTGCGGAGCCACATGGAGGGGGTGGTCGAGCTCGAGGTCCCGCTGGTGGTGGACATCGGCATCGGCCCCAACTGGCTGGACGCCAAGCGATGAGCGGAGCGCGCTTCGTCTGCAGCGATCCCGATGCGGGCGATTTCGAGTTCGCCGACGTCGCGGCCGTGCTCGACGCTCTCGAAGCCGCGATCGTGGCACCCGCCACCCCGCTCTTCGACGCCGCCCGCCAGAGCTGGCAGCCGCTCGGGATGCACGCCGAGATCCGCGCGGCCTGGGCCGATCGGCTGCGGTATCGGCCGCCCCGGCCCGGCGGCCTCGCATTGCCAGAGCTGCCCTCGCTCACCGCGCTGGCGAGGAGTCTCCCGCCCGACGAGGACGAGCGGGAGCTCCGGCGTGAGGCGTTTTCGCGAGTCCGGTCGGGGGCCCCTCTCGTGGAAGTCGGGACCCACCCCCGCGATAAGGGCCCCCGGTTCGCCGCGCTGGGTGTCGCATGGGCCATTCTGGTCGTGGCCGCGGTGGCGTGGCTGGTGGTGACCCTGGCTTCCGGCCTCACCGAGCTGGCCGCCCACGCCGCGGGCGTGCACGACTGACGAGTTCTTTGACGGTCAACTTTCGCCGCTGGCGGGCAGAGCCGAGGCTCGTCCATATTGAGTCATGCGGCGGCTGCTTCCTCTCCTGACTCTCGCACTCCTGCTCCTCGTGCTCGCGGACCGAGTTCCCCCGGCGCTCCGTCGCCTGCGACATCCCGCCGAGCAAGTGGCCAGTGAGACCCGGAGCGCCACGCCCAACATCGGCCCGGCTGCCGCGGCGACCGTGCCGGCGGACGCCCGGCTGGTGCGCCTGGCCGCACGCGAGGCGCTGTCACGCGAGGCAAGTTCCACCTACCTCGATTCGCTCATCCTCAGTACCGACTCCGTGGTCCGCCGCTGGCCCGACCGGTGGGGCTCCCCCATCCGCGTCGCCATCATGGAGGGTGGACCGGCGGACTACGCGCCCCGAATGGCGGGCTACGTCCAGACCGCGCTGGAGCGGTGGGAGAATCTCGGGATCGGGATTCGCTTCGTGCAGGTGCCGGATACGGGCCAGGCCGACATCCTGGTCAAGTGGATCGACCACTTCGATTTCGATCGCGCGGGCCAGACCGACCTCACCTGGGACCAGTCCGGCCGCGTGCGCCGCGCGCTGGTTTCCCTTGCGGTGCGAACCAATACCGGCGTGCTGCTGCCTGATGACGCCCTGCTCTCGGTGGCGGTGCACGAGACCGGCCACGCCATCGGTCTCCCCCATTCGTCCGATTCGAACGACGTCATGTTCCCGGCGACCCGTACCGGGGTCCTCTCCGAGCGCGACCGGCGCACCGCCGCCGTGCTGTATCGTCTCCCACCCGGCCCGGTCCGCGATCTCGTGTCGGCCGAAGGCCGGTAGCCGGTGGCCCGGGGCGGAGCCCGTCTGCTGTTGCGGATAGGACTTCTCGCCGCCATGGGTGCCGCGCCGGCTTCGGCGCAGTCCTTCGCCGAGATCGACGCGGCGGTGCGCGACGGGATCGCGCGCGGGCTCTATCCGGGTGCGGTCGTGGTGATCGGCCGGCACGATTCGCTGCTCTATGCCCGCGGCTACGGCCACTACACCTGGAGTCCCACCTCCCGCGTTCCCGATCCCGATTCGACGGTGTGGGACATCGCCTCGATCACGAAGGTGGTGGCCACCACCGCCTCGGCGATGCGCCTCGTCGAACGGGGCAAGCTGGACCTCGACGCGCCGGTGCGCCGGTATCTCCCCCGGTTTTCGGGCGGCCCCAAGAACCGGGTGACCGTGCGCATGCTCCTCGATCACACCAGCGGGCTCCGAAGCTACGTGCCGTTCTATACCCGGGCCCGCGGCAAGCGCGCCCGCATCGTCGAACAGCTCTATGCCCAGGCGCTCGTGCGTGCCCCGGGCGACAGCGCCGAGTACAGCGACCTCAACGCGATCCTGCTCGGCCTGGTGCTGGAGCAAGTGTCGGGAGTGTCGCTCGACCAATTGGCCCGGCGGGAGGTGTTCGAGCCGCTCGGGATGACGACGACGATGTTCAAGCCGCCGGCCGGCCTCCGGCGGCGGATCGTCCCCAGCGGGATCTGGCGCGGACATCCCGTCGCCGGCGAGGTGAACGACCAGAACGCCGCGGCCATGGGCGGCGTGGCCGGGCATGCGGGGGTGTTCTCGACCGGGACCGACCTGGCGCGCTTCGCCACTACCTGGCTCCGGTCCGGGCTGGGGCCGGGCGGCCGCTGGGTCGAGTCGGCCACGATCAGGCGCTTTCTGGTGAAAGGGCCCAAGAGCGGCGCGCGGCTGCTCGGTTGGGACACGCCCGAGCTGAATGGCGACGAGCCCAGCGTATTCGGCACCCTCATCAGCGACGCCGCCTACGGCCACACCGGCTTCACCGGGACCGAGCTCTGGATCGACCCCTCGCGCGATCTCTACCTCGTCTTCCTGACCAACCGCGTGTTCGACCCGAAGATCCGCGATTCCCTCAAGGAACTGAAGCTGGTGCGCGCGGCGTTGTCGGACGCGGCGATCCGGTTGGTGCCGCACGGCTGCGAGCAGGAGCTCGTCGCCCGCTGCTGACCGGTCATGCTGTTAGGTTAGACCAATGACCGATACGATTCAGGGGCCCGCCGCCCCCACGCCCGAGACCGTCCGCAAGGCGCTCCGCGCGGTGAAGGACCCGGAGCTCAACCTCAATATCGTGGACATCGGCCTGGTATACGGAACGGACGTGAGCCCCACCGGCGACGTGCACGTGCGGATGACGCTCACCTCGCCCGGCTGCCCGGCCGGCGCCGAGATCATCGAGGATGTCAAACGCGTGCTGTCGGACCTCGAAGGCGTCGAGGGCGTCGAGGTCGAGCTGGTATGGGAGCCCTACTGGACGCCCGACAAGATGGATCCCCGGGTGCGGGCGTTCCTCGGCTTCTAGCTCGATCCCACCTCGCCCGGCGCGCTCAGCGCGCCGAGCAGCTCCTCACCGATCTCCCCGAGCTGCCAGCGCCGGATCTCCGGCAGCGCGGCCATCTCCTCGAGCGTGCGCGGATTGGCCCGCGCGATCGCTTCCAGCGTTCCGTTGGGACAGAGCACGCCGGGTGCGAGGTCGTATCGGCCCGCCAGCTCGTTGCGCCTCGCCTTGAGCCGCTCGAGTCGGCCTTCGAAGGCCGGATCGTGCGGACGTCGCGGCGGGCGCTCCAGCCGCGGCAGATCGCGCTCCGGCACCTCGAGTGCCCGGCGCACCGCCGCCAGAATCTCCCGTCCGCGCCGCTCCGCCTGATCGTTGCTTACGCCCGGGATCGCCTTGAGCGCGGCGAGGTCGGTGGGGGGAGTGCGAGCCATCGCCAGCATCGGCTCGTTGTTGAGGATTCGAAACGTCGCCCGGTCGCTCCGCTGGGCCACGCCGTCACGCCACTCGTACAGCTCGCGCAGCACTGCCAGCTCTCGTCCCCTGAGCGCCTTCGCTCCCTTCAGTCGGAGGTAGCCGGGCTCTGCGCCGTTCGCCGGGCCCCAGTGGACATCCCGCAGCAGCCCGAACTCCTCCTCGGCCCACGCCATCCTGCCGCGAGTCTCCAGTTGCGCCCGGAGGATATCCCGCAGCTCCAGCAGATAGCGCGTGTCCGCCGCGGCGTACTCCAGCATCGGCGTGGTGAGCGGGCGGGCCGACCAGTCGGCGCGCTGAAACCGTTTGTCCAGCCGCACCCCGAGGTGCTTCTCGAGCAGCGCGGCGAGGCCGATCCCCGGCTCGTTCAGCAGTTGCGCGGCGACCCGGGTGTCGAACACCCGCGCCGCGCGGAACCCGTACTCCCGGTCGAGCAGTCGGAGATCGTAATCGGCGTCGTGGAACACCACCTCGACACCGGGATCGGCGAGCACGTCGCCCAGCGGGTCAAGCCC
>DASUXW010000128.1:0-3620 GCA_036377715.1 Gemmatimonadales bacterium | reverse complement strand
CGTAATCGCCGATGGAGGGCTGAGTGAGACTGTCGTCGGGCATGGGCGGTCGGCTCGGTGGCCGTCGCAGGAGCGGCCGTCACCCTCGACGGGCGTGGTATGCCGGCACGACTCCAGGAACCGGGCGTATCGCTCCGGGCTGAACCCGATCACCAGGTCGCTCCCGTGGGCCAGCACGGGCACGCCGACGCCGCCACTCAGCTCGCGCCACTCACGCAGGACTTCGACGCCGGCGGTGATGTCCAGCATCTCGAAGGCGCAGCCGTGCTGGTCGAGCCACTCCTTCGCCTGCGCGCAGTGGGGGCAGCCGGTTTGGGGAAGAGCCGGAGATCCGCCATTGGAGCCGCCCGCAGCCTGCGGCCTCAGCGGCCGGCCGGGGACGGCGATTCCGAGTAATCGGGGCGCGGGGATTTGAACCCCGGACCTCCTGCTCCCGAAGCAGGCGCGCTAACCGGGCTGCGCTACGCCCCGTAACTGCGGTAAGCGGGACCAGCGACTGCGTGAGCGGTAAGCGGGGGTGGCGTCGCGGGGCCCGCTCACCTCTCACCGCTCACGTAGTCGCTGTGCCCGCGGTCCTCATGCGCCCTGAGGGACTCGAACCCCCAGCCTTCTGATCCGTAGTCAGATGCTCTATCCAATTGAGCTAAGGGCGCGGCACCCATGGGCGGTACAAGACTCGAACTTGTGACCTCCACGATGTCAACGTGGCGCTCTAACCAACTGAGCTAACCGCCCAAACAAGACGGAGAGGACGGAGAAGACGGAGAGGACGGAAGGCTGGCTCCGCGAGCGGAAGGCCTCCGGGCGCCGAAGCCACCTTTCCGTCCTCTCCGTCCCTCCGTCCTCTCCGTCCCTCCAGTAGCGGGGGTGGGATTTGAACCCACGACCTCCGGGTTATGAGCCCGGCGAGCTACCAGACTGCTCCACCCCGCGACGTTGAACCACCTGAACTGCAGAGCGGGAAACGGGACTCGAACCCGCGACCCCAACCTTGGCAAGGGTGTGCTCTACCAACTGAGCTATTCCCGCGCGCGGCTGCAATCGTGCCGCAATCTTAGCGTCCGCCCGCGGCCCGCGCAACGCCCGCCGACTCCGAGGAATGGAGGCGAGGGGGATCGAACCCCTGACCTCGTGAATGCCATTCACGCGCTCTCCCAACTGAGCTACGCCCCCGCTATTATTGACCCGCCCTCGAGTCGCGGGTCCCCCGGCGCCGTGGCAGCACGGAAACCTAGCCGCCGCCCGAGCGAGCGTCAAGCGGATTACCTATCTTGCCTCACATGCCGAAGAAGAAGTCGAAGCGGCCTCCCGACACCTCGCCCGAGGCGTACGCCGACGATCTCACGACCGCCGAGATCCTGGCCGAGTCCGCTGCCCAATCCCCGCGCCGGCCCCGCAAGCGCGAGACCGCCAAGAGCCTCGGCGTCTATGATGCCGACCGCGACATCCTCGACCAGTACCTCTATGAGGTCAGCAAGACGCCGCTGCTGACGGCCCAGCAGGAGATCGCCATCGCCAAGCGGGTGCGGGCGGGCGACGAGGAGGCCATGCAGGAGCTGGTCAAGCGCAACCTGCGCTTCGTCATCTCGGTCGCCAAGAAGTACCAGAACCGCGGGCTCGCGCTCACCGACCTGATCGGGGAAGGGAACGTCGGCCTGCTCACGGCGGCGCGGAAGTTTGACCCCGATCAGGGGGTCAAGTTCATCTCGTACGCGGTGTGGTGGATCCGGCAGGCGATCCTCGCCTCGCTCGCCCGGCAGGGGCGGACGGTGCGGGTGCCGCTCAACCGCACGGCCGACCTCTCACGCATCGTGCGGGCGGCCGAGTCGCTCCGGCAGGAGCTTCGCCGCGAGCCCACCCCCGAGGAGCTGTCCCACGCCACGGGGCTCTCGCTCGACGTGGTGCAGTCGCTTGCCGCGCTCAATACGGCGGAGGTGCGGCTCGACGCGCCGCTCGACCCCGAGGGCGATCGCTCGCTCATCGACCGCTTCATCGCCGACGAGCAGGGGGACCCGGAGGAGCGGGCGATGGACCGCTTCCTCTCGGAGGAGGTGGATGCCGCGCTCCGCACGCTCCCGCCGCGCGACGCCAAGGTGCTCCGGCTCTACTTCGGCCTCGACGGCGGGCGCGAGCACACGCTCGAGGAGATCGGCGGTCTGCTCGGCGTGACCCGCGAGCGTGTCCGCCAGCTCCGCGACCGCGCCCTCAAGCGCCTGCGCGAGGGCGACGTGGGGCGGGCGCTGGCGAGCTTTGCGGCCTGATCAGTCGTGAGTCGTGAGTCGTGAGTCGTGAGTGGCGCGCCGTGCTCTCCCGGTGGCAGGCGGGGTCTCACGACGGATGACTCACGACTCGCGACTCCTCCGGGCTCGCGATGGCTTCGTCAGCCATGTCGGCCGGCGCACGCTCGAGACCCTGCGCGCCCTAGGCGACGTGCGCACCTGGTCGCCGCTGCTGGCGGTGCAGATGCGAAGGCTGGGGGTGGACTCGATCCCGATCGCCCTCTTCATCGCCGTCTTCACCGGCATCGTTCTCGCCCTCCTCTCTTCCTACATCTTCACCGGCACCGTCCCCCTCTACTTCGTGGGGGCGCTGGTCGGGAAGACGATCATGATGGAACTGGGGCCGGTGCTCACGGGGATGGCTCTCGCCGGGCGGGTCGGCGCGAGCATCGCCGCCGAGCTGGGTACCATGAAGGTGACCGAGCAGGTGGACGCGCTCGAGACGCTGGCCTACGACCGGAACGCCTACCTCGTCGTGCCCCGGGTCCTCGCCGCCACCCTCATGTTCCCGGTGGTCACCGCCTTCGCGATGGCCGTCGGCGTGACCTCCGGATGGATCACCTCGGTCAACCTGCTGGATCTCTCGACCCCCGAGTTCTTCAAGGGCCTCACGCTGTTCTACCGGTTCAAGGACATCTGGTTCGGCCTGGTGAAGAGCGCGAGCTTCGGCACCGCCGTGGCGCTCATGGGCTGCCTCCGCGGGCTCGACAGCAAGAGCGGCGCCCAGGGCGTCGGCGAGTCCACTACCCGCGCCGTGGTGCTCGGCTGCGAGGCGATTCTGGTGCTGGATGCGTTCTGGGCCGTGGTGCTTTTGTGACGGACCGCCCGTCCGCCCGCCCATGATCCAGCTCGACCGCCTCACCAAATCCTTCGGCGCCCACCGCGTCCTCGACGGCCTCTGCCTCGAGGTGCCGGACGGGCGTAATACCGTCATCATCGGATACTCCGGGAGCGGCAAGAGCGTCACGCTCAAGTGCATCGTCGGGCTGATCCAGCCGGATGCGGGGCGCGTGGTGGTGGATGGGACGGTGGTAGGAGAGATGGACCGGGACGAGCTGGCGGAGCTGCGTGGCACGATCGGGTACGTGTTCCAGTTCGCGGCGCTGTTCGACTCCATGACCGTGGCGGAGAACATCGCGCTCGGCCTGAAGAAGCGGGGGCAGGACCGCGCGACGATCGCGCGGCGGGTCGAGGAGAGTCTCGACGTCGTCGAGCTTCCCGGCACGGAAGACCGCTACCCCGCCGAGCTGAGCGGCGGGATGCGGAAACGGGTGGGGATCGCGCGGGCGATCGCGCTCAAGCCGCGCTACATTCTGTATGACGAGCCCACGGCCGGGCTCG
>DASUXW010000127.1:0-21060 GCA_036377715.1 Gemmatimonadales bacterium | reverse complement strand
CGGCGGGATGCCGAGCGCGGTGCCCGAGTCGGCGCTGCAGAGGAGGTAGAACAGCATCGAGCGGACGACCCGTTGCAGCGCGGGGTCGCCCTCGAGAACGATGTCGGTCTCCCAGCGCCGCGCCCAGGCGGCGGCATTGTCGGCGGCGAGCCGCTCATAGCCGCGGGCCTCTCCCTCCTCGAGCCGGCGGGCGGCGACGGCGAGCGGATTGGCCGTCCCGGTGGACGGGACCAGCGCCGTGAGCTGGGTGAACGTGTAGGTCCGGCCAGGCGCGCCCTCGAAGGCGATCTCCACCATTGTGGTGTCGCCCGCGGCCGCGGGCCGCACCGTCGCGCCGGCCAGGTCGGACGGCCAGGTTACCGACGCGGCCTCGGCGAGCAGGCTCGTGCGGCCGACGGGAGCGGCAGTGAGCGTCAGGATCGCATGGCTCCGGTCGGCGCGCGCTTCTCGCGACCGCACCGCCATGTGCCCGGGATACCAGATGTCCGCCGGCTTCCACGCGGGATCGGCCCGCTCGATTCGCGCCAGCGCGAGCCGGCGGGGCGGCGGCCAGCCGGCCATCGCGAAGCGCACCCGCACGGAGCCGGTCTGCCTGGGGGTGAGGGCGAGACGGAAGCCGGCGAGGCGCGGCGGGGCCCTGGAGACGAACACCTCGACCGACACCGTGGTACGCCGGCTGTCGTGGACCCAGTCGTAGGTGGTCCGCGCGGTGGCCGAGCGCAGGTCGAGCTCCTGGCGGTACGACTGGATCGAGCCGTCGGCCGGCGGCTCGGCACCGAGCCGGCGCTCGCCGTCGAAGACGTCCACCGCATTCCATGCCGGTGCCGCGGCGATTCGCGGTACGTCGCCCGGACCGTGCTCGTACAGTCCGGCCAGGAACGAGCGCGCGGCGCCCACGCCCAGTGCGGGGACCACGACGCCCACTCTGCCGTTGCCGATGAACGGCGAGGGCGACCGACCGACATCGCCGGTGGAGAGGATGAAGCCGGAGTCCGGTGCCTGGGCGGCAAGGCGGGCGGCGAGGGCGAGCAGACAACCCGCCCCCGCCACCGCGCGCAGGTACCTACCGCGGTCCGCCGAAATCGTACGTCACCGAGACCATGAATCGCCGCGGCAGGATGGGCCGGGCGAGGAAGATGGGATTGCCGCCCGCACTGAGCAGGCGCGGATTGCCTTCTTCCAGCCCCTTGTTCTGGAACGCGTTCAGCAGGTCCACGTTGACGCGGGTCCCGGTATTGGGCAGGGCGTAGCCGGCGCCGAAGTTGAAGTAGCTGTAGGCCGGCAGCGATACGCCGATGGTCTGGTCGATCGGCCGCGAATCGACCCAGTGCCAGTCGCCCTTGAACTGCAGACTGCTCCGGGGCACCGAGTACACGGCGGCGATGTTGGCCAGCGAGGTCGGCACGCCGTTGATTCGGCTGCCGATGTCGGCGCCGGCGCCGGTGCCCAGCTCGGCCTTGAGGATCGTCGTGCTGCCGAAGAACTGCAGCCCCTCCACCGGGTTGGCCACCAGCTCGATCTCCGCGCCGTAGGAGCGATTCTCGGGCGAGGTCGTGATGATCCAGCTGGAGCCGCCGGTGATCGAGTCGACCACCAGGCCCTGGCTCACGATGTTCCGGAGCTTGGTGAAGAAGCCATTCACCGTGAAGCCGAGCCGCCCCGTCGTGCCCTTCACCCCGCCCTCGAGCGACTGCACCTCCCGCGACTCGAACAGGTCTACCTGGGCCTCGGCCTGCGCGTTCAGGAACTCGTCGAGCGCGGGCATCTTGTAGCCGCGGGCGGCATTGGTGTAGAGCGACAGGTTGTTCGTCAGGGTGTAGTTGAGGCCGATCGAGCCGGCCCAGTCGGTGATGTTCTTGGTGAAATGGCGGAAGCTGTGGTTGCCGAAGGTCTCGTTGTCGAAGGTCGTGGCGGGATTGCCGTCGAGATCGAAGCTGCCCGTGTTCTCGGAACTCTGCACGAAATTGTTGTACTCGACCCGGGCGCCGAGATCGGCCCTCAGCTTCTCGGTGAGCTGGAGCTCGCCGCCGACCACCCCGGAAAACACCGACGTCTGCCCGCGGCCGTTGGTGTAGCCCGAGAGGTAGTTGAGGAACCCGTTCTGGGTGATGGCCGTGGGCGTGCCGCCGGGCGTCGTGATCACCGCGTCCAGGAACCGCGGGTTGTCGCGCACGTCGGTCAGCACTTGGGTGAAGTACCAGTGGTTGTCCTGCGAATAGTTGGCGAAATAGGCCCCGGCCGAGAGGGTGTGGCGCCCGATGGTCTTGCGGACCTGGAACTGGTCCTGAAAGGCCGAAATCGGTTTGGAGACGTGGATGTCCTGACCCGGCGCGACGAGACCGTTGGGGGTGTCGAACGGCAGCGCCGGCGCTCCGCTCGTGTCGGCGACGGTGTGATTGGTGAACGTGAGCTGCGCGGTCGAGCCGGCGGGCAGCTCGAGCCCGGCCTGTCCCTTGGGCAGGGTGAGCCAGTCCTGGACCGTCATGGCGCTCGAGGGCACGAGCGCGTTCCACTCCTGGTTGTTCTGCATGATCTGGGCGGTGTTCTGGATGTGCCAGTTGTTCTCGAGGTCGAACCCCGCGTCCGCGGTGAGCCAGCCGGCCGCGGTCCGGAGACCGTTGTCGAGCGGCAGGGTCAGGTCGCCGGTCGGGATCGGCACCCGCAGGTCCAGCCCCTCGTTGGTATTCATGGAGCCGTAGTCGCCGAAGCCGGGGACGAACTCGGGGTTGTCGGCGTTGACGAACGGCAGGTCCAGGATGAACTGGTTGCGGTCGTTGATCACCTTACCGGTAAGCCGGATGTAGCCGTTGGAAAGATCACGGGTGATGCTCGCCTTGACCTGGCCACCGCGGATCCCGGGAAAGCCCGGGTCGCGAACGCCGTGGTCGTAGCGGTAGAACCCGCCGACGTTGAAGTGCCAGTCGTCGCCGATGGGGCCGTTGACGTTCAGGTCGTAGCGTGCCAGGCCTTCCGTGGCGGCGGACGCTTTCATGGTGCCGACCAGGTGGTCGCCGCCGGTCTTGTTGATGAAGTTGACGATGGCGCCGGGCGTATTGGAGCCGAAGAGCGAGGAGCCGCCGCCCCGTACCACCTCCATCCGCGCGATGTTCTCGTCGGGACGGAACAGGTTGTCGGCGTTCATGAAGAAGGTGTGCATGGTCGGGAAGACCGGCATCCCGTCCTCCATGAACATCACGTACTCGACGCCCAGGATGCCGCGCATGGTGATGTTCTCGTTCACCTCGCCGCCCGAGCTCTCGATGCGGGTGAAGCCGGGCACGTAGCGGAGCATCTCCGTCGTGCTCCGCGGCGCCGCCCGCTCGATGTCGGCCGGGGTCAGGCTGGTCACGGCCACGCTCGCGTCCAGGTTGATGCGCGGCGTCTGGGTGCCGGTGACGACCATGGTCTGCAGCTGGAGCGGGTTGCGGCGCAGGGTGAAGTCCTGCGTGGTGGTCCCGCCCTCGGTCACGCTGACGCTGGCCGAGTCGGGGCGGAAGCCCAGCATGCGAACGCGGACGAGCTGGGTGCCGGTCGGGACGTCGGCCAGCACGTAGTTCCCGTCGTCCTGCGTCTGCGCCGCGACGGTGGTCCGAGCCACCGCGACCTGCGCACCGGAGATCGGCGCGCCGTTTTCGTCCACCACCCTGCCGCTGATCGTTCCGGTCTGCGCTGTTTGCTGGGCCTGCACCACCGGCCCGAGGATGGGGAGCATCAGCGGGGTGCCGAGGGCTAGTGCCGCCAGCCGAAGAAAGCCGTGGAGTCGATTCGAACGCGAGCTGCGGATCATCGGCGACCTCCAGGTGTTAGGAGGCCTCGCCCGGGGCGCGGGACGGGGCCGACTCGGGAACTGCGTGGGTAAGGTGGGGGAGTGGGAGAGCGGACGCGGGAGGCGCGAGCGGGTGGCGAGGGCGGGATGCACCGCCCGAAGGGGCGGTGCATCGGCGTCGCATTCGGACGGGAGGGCGCAGCCGCCCTCCGGGGTCATGAGCCCGCTCGGAAGCTGTCGCATGCCGGTTCCAACTGCTGGACCGCGGTCGGAAGGACACCGGCCGCACAACACTCTTACGTTCAACCGAGCCGGTTGGCAAGAGGGCGGGCGCCTGCTGGCACGCGCTCCGGTTCGGTGTTACCGTGGTCGGGCCCGAGCCTGGCACCCGCTTCGCCCGGAGACCGTCGCGATCCGCACGCCGCTCTCGTCCCGCGTCCGACGCGCCTTCCTGCCCGGACTCCTCCTGCTCGCGGCCGGGTGCGGTCGCGCGCCGGCCGGCGGCCCGGCCGTCGTCACGCTGCCGATCAGCACGCTCGGCGCCGAAGGGCAGGTGCTGCGCGGACAGCTCGCGCGTTTCGCCGTACTCCGGCCCGACATCCGGGTGGAGCAGCGCGCCACACCGGATGCCGCCGACCAGCGGCACCAGCTCTACGTGCAGTGGCTCAACGCGGGCGCAAGCGACCCCGACATCCTCCAGCTCGACGTGGTCTGGACGCCCGAGTTCGCCGCCGCCGGGTGGATCCTGGACCTGGACCGGTTCCGGCCCGCCACCGATTCGTTCTTTCCCGCCACGATCGCGGCCAACCGGTGGGACGGGCGGCTGTATGCGCTGCCCTGGTTCGTGGACGTGGGCATGCTGTACTGGCGCACCGACCTGGTCCCGCACGCCCCAACGAGCATCGCGGAGCTCGAGGCCGAGGCGGCCCGCGCGATGCGGGAGCGCGGGCTCCCCTACGGCCTCGTGTGGCAGGGCGCCCGATACGAGGGGCTGGTGACGGTGTTCAACGAATACCTCGGCGGGTTCGGGGGGCGGATGCTCGACCGGGGACGGGTGCTGGTGGATTCGCCCCAGGCGGTGGCGGCGCTCACCGCCATGCGCGACGAGATCTACCGCGAGCGGATCGTGCCGCCGAACGCGCTCACGTGGCACGAGGAGGAGGCGCGGTTCGCGTTTCAGAACGGGGAGACGGTGTTCATGCGCAACTGGCCCTATGCCTACGCGCTGATGCAGGACAGCGCGGCCTCGCGAGTCGCGGGCCGCTACGCCGTCGCCACGATGCCGGCCGCGCCGGGCGGGCGGCCCACCGCGACGCTCGGCGGCGCGCAGCTCGCGATCAACGCGAACAGCGACCATCCGGACGCGGCGTGGGCCGTGATCGAGTACCTCACGCGGCCGGCGCAGATGCTCGAGCGCGCCCGCGTCGTGGGTCAGTTCCCGACGCGGCCGGCGCTGTACGCCGATCCGGCCCTGGCCCGCGCGCTGACCATCCCGCCGGCGCAGGCGCGCGAGGTCATCGAGCACGCCGTCCCCCGGCCCGTCACTCCGGTCTACACCGAGCTCTCGGAGATCCTGCAGATCGACCTGCACCGGGCACTCACCCGGCAGCAGGAGCCGGCCGCCGCGCTCGCCCATGCGGCGCGCGAGATGCAGGCCTTGCTCGACCGCGTCGGCCTGGGCGAGGATGACGACGTTGCCGGTCGGTGAGCGCGAGGCGAGCGCCGAGGCCCGCGAGGCCCGCCTCGCGTGGCGGCTCGTGGCACCGGCGCTCACGGCCATCCTGCTGGTCGCCCTGTTCCCGCTCGGCTGGACGGTGTGGGAATCGCTGTACCACCACGATCTGCGGATGCCGTGGCTGGGCCGACCGTTCGTGGGCGCCGCCAACTACGTCGAGGCGCTGAGTGATCCCCGGTTCTGGGGCGCCATGGCCCACACGCTGTTCTTCGCGGCGGTCACGGTCTCGCTCGAGCTGGTGCTCGGCTGCGTGCTCGCCCTCGCCATGAACCGGGCGTTCCGCGGACGCGCCCTGGTGCGCGCCGCCGTGCTGGTGCCGTGGGCCATCCCCACCGTGGTCTCGGCGCTGCTCTGGCGATTCATGTTCGAGGGACAGGCCGGCATCGCGAACGCGTTGCTGACGGCGACCGGCCTGACGGGCCCGCCTCCGGTCTGGTTCATCGACGCTACCCTCGCCTGGGTGCCGGTGGTTCTGGCCGACGTGTGGAAGACCACCCCGTTCGTCGCCCTCCTGCTGCTGGCGGGGCTGCAGAATATCGACGCGTCGATCTACGAGGCGGCGCGGATCGATGGGGCCTCGGCGTGGCGCCAGTTCCGCCACATCACGCTGCCGCTGCTCCAGCCCGCGATCCTGGTGGCGCTCATCTTCCGCACGCTCGACGCGTTCCGGGTTTTCGATCTGATCTACGTCATGACCGGCGGCGGGCCCGGCACCTCGACCGAGCCGATCGCCCTCTACACCTTCACCTCGCTGCTGCAGAACCTGCGGTTCGGCTACGGGAGCGCGCTCTCGGTGATCGTTTTCCTGGTCACCTTCGGGCTCGCGCTCGGGTACATCCGGTTCCTGGGCGGCGGCCTGGCGGAGGAGCGGGCGTGATGCCGCGGCGCGGCTGGGCCACGGCGACGCTGGCGCTGCTGGTGCTCGGTTCGGCGTTCCCGTTCTACTGGGCCATCGTCTCGTCGTTCACGCCGGAAGCGCGGCTGTTCCAGCGCCCCTCGCTGCTGCCGACGACCCTGGTGCTCGACCACTACCGCGCGCTCTTCACCGAGCGGAACTTCTGGGTACCGATCCGGAACTCGCTGATCGTCGCGGGGGCCACCACCGTGATCTGCGTGACCGTCGGGGGCCTTTGCGCCTACGCGCTGGCCCGGCTCCGGTTCCGGGGCAAGGGGCCGCTGCTCACGCTCATCCTGGCCGTGAGCGTGTTCCCGCAGATCTCGGTGGTCTCGCCGCTGTACCTGCTGCTGCGGCGGCTGCACCTGATCAACACCTATCCGGGACTGATCCTGCCCTATCTGACCTTCGCCATGCCGCTCACCGTATGGCTCCTGGTGGGCTTCTTCCGGCAGCTGCCGGCGGAGCTCGAGGAGGCCGCGATGGTGGACGGCGCCAGCCGTCTCCGGGCGCTCCGGGAGGTGATCCTGCCGCTTGCGCTGCCCGGGCTGGCCGCGACGGCCATCCTGACGTTCGTCTACAGCTGGAACGAGTTCCTGTTCGCGCTCTCGTTCACGCTCGGCCCCGAGCGGCAGACCGTGCCGGTCGCGATCGCGCTCTTCCGGGGGCAGTACCAGGTGCCGTGGGGCCAGATCCTCGCCGCGGCGATCGTCGCCACGGCGCCGGTCGCCCTGCTGGTGCTCGCGTTCCAGCGGCGAATCGTGCAGGGGCTCACCGCGGGCGCGGTCAAAGGCTAGCGGTGGTACGCGACGTCGCCCCGCCGCTGCCCGTGAATCGCCGCGGGTATCCGGATGGCCTGCGGGGGCCTAGCTTCAGGCGATTGCCACCACATCCCGATCGGATACGGCAGACCATGGCATCGGTGCGACTCGCGGGCGTCGAGAAGATCTACCCCAACGGACACGTGGCCGCGCGTGGCCTCGACATGGAGATCGCCGACGGCGAGTTCATGGTGCTGGTGGGACCCTCGGGGTGCGGCAAGAGCACGGCGCTGCGCATGATCGCCGGCCTCGAGTCGCCCACCGCGGGACGGGTGCTCATCGGCGAGCGGGACGTGACCGCGCTTCCGCCGCAGGAGCGCGACATCGCCATGGTGTTTCAGAGCTACGCCCTCTACCCGCACATGACCGTTCGCGAGAACCTCGCTTTCGGGCTCCGGATGCGCGGCGCCGCGCGCGCCGAGATCGGGGTGCGGGTCGAGAACGCCGCGCGTGCGCTCGGACTCGAGACGGTGCTGGAGCGGAAGCCCAGCCAGCTCTCCGGCGGACAGCGGCAGCGCGTCGCCCTCGGCCGCGCGATGGTGCGCGACCCGCAGGTGTTCCTGTTCGACGAGCCGTTGTCCAACCTGGATGCAAAGCTGCGGGTCGAAACCCGCGCCGAGCTGGCCCGCCTGCATCGGCGGCTCGCCGCGACGACGGTCTACGTCACCCACGATCAGGAAGAGGCGCTCACGCTCGGAAGCCGGGTGGCGGTGATGCACGAGGGAGTGGTGGAACAGGTGGCGCCGCCGATGGAGGTGTACCGGATGCCGGCCACGGCGTTCGTGGCGGCCTTCGTGGGCTCGCCGGCCATGAACCTGCTACCGGGAGACGCGCTCCCGCTCGACGGTGCCGCGCCCGCCGCGGCGCCACCGTCGCAGATCACGCTGGGCGTCCGTCCCCATGACGTCGCCATCGTGGCATGCGGCGCGGGCGACGCCGACGCGCGGGTCGATGTGGTGGAGCCGCGTGGGAGCGAGCTGCTGGTCTACCTGCGGCTCGGCGCCGACGCGATGGGCGGCGAGCTCCGGGTCGTGGCGCCGCCCGAACTGGAGGTGCCGGTCGACAGCGTCGTCGGCGTGCGCGTCAACCGGGAGCGGCTCCACTGGTTCGACGCGCGCACCGGACGCAGGCTCGGCACGTAGCCGGCGCTAGCGGGGCCAGAGCCAGCCGAACGCACCGGCCGTCACCAACCCGTACAGCAGCCCGTCGAAGACCTCCTTCCACGCGACCGACCACGGCTTGCCCATCCAGATGGCCGCCGGGATCTGACCCGCGGCATAGGCCAGGAAACCGGCCGTTCCCACCAACCGGAACACCTCGAGGTACGGTGTCCCCGCCGGCAGCGCTCGGCCGGCGAGGTACGCCAGAAATGCCGAGACCACCAGCGCGAAGACGAACCACTGCAGCAGGGAGGGACCCATCCGGAACGGGCCCGCGGCCTTGAGGTTGAGGACGGCGACCGGCCCCTCGGTCTGCTTCTGGATGTTCTCCGGCGAGCCCATCTGCTTCGGCTCGCAGTAGGGGATGACGTACTGGCCGGGCGCGGGCTTCCCGCTCCGGAGGGCGGCGCGCACGGCGTCCTCGTTGGGCAGCGGAGCGTAGTCGCGGTGGTGATAGCTCAGCAGCATGTGAATGACGCTGCTGAGCACGAAGACGAGCACGGCGGACAATACGATCGGAAACACCAGCGCACCGAGGGGCACCATGGCGATCTCCTTGGAGTCGTGGCCGTGGGGGAGTGCCTCAAGATGCTGCCGCGCGCCGGCGGCGTCGAGTGTCACACCCGCGGGCGAGCTTGCAAGCCGGCCCGAGCCCCGGAGGAAATCATGTCTTGACAGTGTAACGTAGCACTGTTAAATCTGTGCCGTGGCGAGCGACGACGCGGTGTACGAGCTCACCGAGCTGAGCGATCTCGCGGGCGTCACCCCGCGCACGGTCCGGTACTACATCCAGCAGGGCCTGCTGCGCTCGCCGGGTACACCCGGGCCCGGTGCGAAGTACGACACGGCGCATCTCGACCGGCTCCGTCTCATCCGGCGGCTCCAGCGGGAGCACCTCCCGCTGGCGGAGATCCGCCGGCGCCTCGAATCGCTCACCGATGCCGAGGTCCGGCGGCTGGTCGAGGCGCCCGAGCCCGCGCGGTCGAGCGCGGCGGAATACGTCAGGCAGGTGCTGCGGGAGCCGTCGCGACCCTCGTTCCTGGCGGCCCAGACAGCGCCGCCCGGGCCCGCGGCCGCACCCGACCGCTCCCAGTGGGAGCGCATCGCGCTCGGTCCCGACCTCGAGCTGCATGTGCGCCGGCCGCTCTCCCGGGCACAGAACAAGATGGTGGACAAGCTGCTCGACTACGCGCGACGACTTCTGGAGGACGACACCCCGTGAGACTCTACGCCCAGTCCGACCGCTCGCTCATCCGTGCCGGCGCCTCGAGCACCCGGTACGTGCGGCTCAGCTTCACGCTGCCCGAGGCCCGGCGCACCGGCGGCCGGCTGCCGATCAACGTGGCGCTTGTGCTCGACCGGTCCGGCTCCATGGCCGGCGAGAAGATCGCTCTCGCGCGCGGCGCCGCCCGAGAGGCCATCGACCTGCTTCGGTCCGACGACCGCTTCGCGGTGGTGGTCTACGACGATGTCGTCGATCTCGTGGCCGAGTCCGCGTCGGCCACCGCCGAGGCGCGCCGCCAGGCCCACGACACCCTCGCCCGGACCGACGCGCGCGGCGCCACCGATCTTGCCGGCGGGTGGCTCCGCGGGTGCGAGCAGGTGGGACTGTCCCTGCGTGAGGACACGATCGGACGCTGCCTGCTGCTGACCGACGGCCTCGCCAATCGCGGCATCACCGATCCGGCGGAGCTGTTCCGGCACGCGGAGGAGCTGCGCGCCCGTGGGGTGAGCACCTCGACCTTCGGGGTGGGCGCCGACTTCGACGAGCGGCTGCTCAAGGGTATCGCCGAGCGCTCCGGCGGGCGCTTCTACTTCCTGGAGCAGCCGCGACAGATCCCCGACATCCTCGCGGGCGAGATGGGCGAGGCGCTCGAGATCGTCGCGCGCGGGGCCACCCTTACAGCCGAGCTTCCTCCGGATGCTTCCATCGAGGTGCTGGGCGGGTTCACCCTGCGCCAGGCCGGCGGGGCTGCGCGCATCGACCTGGGCGATCTCGTCTCGCGACAGGAGCTGGAGGTGGTGCTGGCCCTCCGGTTCCCGCCGGGCGCCGAAGGCCGGCGGGTGCGAGCCGGCTTCTGCTTCGGCGATCTCGACGGCGCGGTGGACGCGACGGAGGCCGTGCTCGAGTGGACCTACGCCTCCCACGCGGCCAACGACCGGCAGCCGCGCGAGCGTGTGGTAGACCGGAGCGTCGCCCGGGCCTACGCCGGGCGGGCGCGCGCCGCCGCGACGGAGCTCAACCGCGCGCACGACTTCGACGGCGCGCGCCGGGTGCTCCACGGCACCGCCCGGAAAATCCGGCAGTACGCCGGTAGTGACAGCGAGCTGCGGTCCCTGGCGCGTGAGCTGGAGCGGCAGGCCAACGAGCTCTCCGGGCGCGCGCTCAACGCCATGGAGCTCAAGCAGCGCCACTTCGCCGAGTACGCCCTGGCGAACATGCGCGAGCCCGACGGACTGGCCAAGCGCGCGCCACGGCGGTAACCGGCCGCTCCCGGGTCACTTGACGGAGCAGTCTCCTCGCCCTAGTGTGGGCCGACTAGCGTAGGCCGACCCCGGCCTCGCTCGAGCGAGGGTGACTGCTCCCATGCGTCTATATCATCTCACGTCGCACGTTCAGGCGCTCACCCTCGTGGCCGAAGGCTTCGCGGGTGCGCCCGGCGACGAGCCCCCGTGCTACCTGCTGTTCGACAGCCTCGCGGCCTTCCAGCCGCTCGATTCGTCGGTGGCCGTGCTGGAAATCGAGGGGCAACTCGCACTCGAGCCGGTGGCCGCGGGCACCGCGCCCGGATCGCCGCCGCCCCGCTATCATATGTATGTGGCCACCGCGAGCGCGCTGGCGCAGGTCCGCGTACGCCTGATCGATCCCCCGGCTTCCGACGCAAGGGGTGAGCGCCGCGCCTAGGCGCCAGCACGATTTTCAGTGGGAGCGTTCCTGGCAGGAGAGTGGATTCCGATGACCTTCAAGAAACCAGACACCATCGATCTCAAGCAGCAGCTCACGCCCGAGCAGTACGCCGTGACCCAGGAGGAGGCGACCGAGCGGCCGTTCCGGAACGCCTACTGGGACAACCACGAGCCCGGGATCTACGTCGACGTGGTCTCGGGCGAGCCGCTGTTCAGCTCGCTGGACAAGTTCGACTCCGGTACCGGGTGGCCCAGCTTCACGCGGCCGCTCGAGCCTGAAAACATCCGCACCCGGGAAGACCGCCGGCTCCTTGCTGCGCGCACGGAGGTCCGCTCGACACAGGCCGACTCCCACCTGGGCCATCTGTTCGACGATGGTCCAGCCCCGACGGGAATGCGCTACTGCATGAACTCGGCATCGCTCCGGTTCGTGCCGGTCGATCGTTTGGAGGCGGAAGGGTACGGGGAGTACCTATCCCTGTTCGACCATCCGTGAAGATACCTTCACGCTAGTCCGCTGGTGAGTCCAGTCACCGCAGCTCAGCCCGCCGAAGCGGAGGTTTAGACCTTGGCGGCCCACCCGGGGACGTCGCGGCCTGGCGGCCGCCCATGGCAGCAACGGTGACTTGGAGGACGGAATGCGGTTCGTACTTGCAGCAGGCGCGCTGACCCTGGCAGCTCTCGTTGGATGCAACAACAATCGCGCGGACCGGGGGATGAACGAGACGGGGGCCGCGGGCGGCGAAGCGGTGGACACGGTGGTGACCACCAGCCAGACCAAGGATACCGCGCTGATCAAGACCGACACCTCGATCGACGTGGATACCACGAAGCACGAAGGCAATCAAACGACCAACGTGGATACGGTGAAGAACACCACCGGTCGGAGCGGCGCCGCCACGACCGACACGAACAGGATGACCGACACGACCCACTAGGCTGATCGAGTCGGCTCAACCGCCGCACGGGGCGTTCGAAGACGCCCCGTGCGGCGGTTTTCTTCGTCAGCTGACCTGGAAGTTCTCGCCCATCCCGTGGAGCAGGTGGTACTTCCCGTCCCGCGCGTCGGGGACGAAGCAGACGAGACCGTACTCGCCGGCCGGAAGATCTACACTGAGCACGCTCTGATCACCGTTCTCGAGTGCAGCCACCCCGCCCATGGGCATGGCGGGCGGCGGCCCCTTCATGCCGGAATCGACCCACGCGCCGAAGTCCTTCACGGTCTTCCCCGGCGTCATCCGGAGCAGCACCAGCTCGTGGGTCTGCGGTCCGCCGTTCACCACGAGGATCGTGTGATGGCCCGCCGTGAGGGGACGTGAGAGCTCGAAGGCGTAGTCCACCAGACGGATCGTGTCCTGGGCGGTCGGCAGAGCGGCCTGGGCGGAGCTGCCCGTGACCTGGAACGGCTGCGCCATGCCCTTCATGACGTGCGGCACCCCGTCCGGTCCGGGGATGAGGCACAGGGCGACATAGCTGCCCGGCGCGAGCTCGGACGTGCTCGCCGACTCCTGTCCGGGTACGACGGCATTCGGCCCCCCGACGAACGTGGCCCACGAGGGCGGTGGTCCCGCCTGCTTGAGCGCGGCCTCGAGATCGGCCATCGTCTTCCCGTCGGCGAGTCGCACCAGTTGGGCCTGGTGCAGCTCCTTCCCGTGGTTCACGAGCTGAAGCGTGACCACGCCGGCGGGGATGCTGGCCGGGAGCGCGAGCTTGTAGTCCGTCGCGGTCACGGTCACGACCGCCGGAGCGGCGGGAGCCGCGTCGGCGTGCGCGGACGATCCGGGCTGCGCGGCGGAGCGCTCGGGCTTGCAGCCGGCGAGGACGCCGGCCGTGAGGAGGAAGGCGGGGAGCGTGCGGCGATACATACGGTTCTCCTGGGAATTGCGAGGGTTGTGCTGCAGCAGAGGAAGAATGGGGAGACGTACCCGATCACGCCAGCGGCGGACCTCCCGTCTGCCGCCGCCAGATCTCCCGCAGGGTGGTGATGGTGTCGGCCTCGGCCGCCGCCTTGTCCGGCCGGTAGCCCTTCACCCGGGCGAAGCGGAGCGCGAGCCCGCCCGGATACTGCGGGCTGGCCTGCAGGTCGTTAAACGCGACCTCCACCACCAGCTCGGGGCGCACGTAGACCGTGTGGCCCTCGGTCGAGGTCGCGAGCGCCTGAAGCCGTTCCGTCTGCCAGGCGAGCATCTCGTCGGTGAGACCCTTGAAGGTCTTCCCCAGCATGACGAACCCGCCGCGCTCCGCGTCGCGGGCGCCGAGATGGAGATTGCTCAACCAGCCGCGCCGGCGCCCATGTCCCCACTCGGCCGCGAGGACGACCAGATCGAGCGTCCGCACCGGCTTCACCTTCAACCAGCGGCGGCCGCGGCGCCCGGCTTCGTATGGGGCGTCGAGCGCCTTCGCCATGATCCCCTCGTGCCCGCGCTCGAGCGCGCCGGCGAGGAAGTCGCGCGCCTCATCCGCCGAGCCGGTGATCGTCCGGGGGACCATGAGGGCGGGAGGTGCCAGCCCGATCAGGGTGGCGGACCGGCGGTGGAGCGGCTCGTCCAGCAGGGAGCCGCCGTCGAGGTAGAGTAGATCGAACAGGAAGAGCGTGAGTGGGACCGCGTCCCGGGCGGTCGCCACATCGAGCCGGCGCCCGAACCGGCTCATCGTGGTCTGGAACGGGTGCGGAGATCCGTCGGGGCGGAGGGCGATCGCCTCGCCCTCCACGATCAGCTCGCTAGCGGCGAGCGCGCGCACCGTTTCCACCAGCTCCGGCACGGCGGCGGTCACCTCGTTGAGGCGGCGGGAGTAGACCCGCACCTCGTCGGCGCGCTTGTGGATCTGTACCCGCGCGCCGTCGAGCTTGAGCTCGAGCGCGGCCTCCCCGAGCTCCTCGACGGCCTGCTCGGCGCTCTCCGCCGACCCGGCCAGCATCGGCAGCACCGGACGGAAGAGCTGGACGTCGTACTCTGCGAGCGCGGGCCGGCCGCCCGTGAGTGCCGCACGCGCCACGCGCGGCAGGCTCCCCGCCATCATGACGGCACGCCGCAGGTCCACGGCCGGCACGCCGGCTGCCTGAGCCACCGCTTCGAGGACCAGGCCTTCGAGCGCGCCCTGCCGGAGCTCGCCCGTGATGAGCCCGGTGAAAAAACGGCGCTCGTCGGCCGAGAGATGCGCGAGCAGCTCGGTGAGCAGCCGTCGCCGTTCCGTGGCCGATCCCTTGCCGCTGGTTGCGGCGATCCGGCCGAGCCGCTCGTTGACCTGCGTGAGCTCGAGTTCCGGCGCGTTCGAGGCCGGTGTGGCTCCGGCGGCGGCCTGGAGCGACGCGTAGCCTACGCCGAGCTTGTCCTGGGGAACGATGCCGCAGAGGTACCCCGCGGCGAGCTCGATCTCCTCGGGCGGTGCCGACCCGAGCAGGGCGGAGAGGAGCGCGACTTTGTCCCGTCGGCCCGGCGTGTCGGCCAGCCGGCGCGACACCTCGGCGAGGGCGGCGAGCTTCAGGGTCAGAGCTCCGCGAGAATGCGCGCCTTCACCTGCTCGAACTCCGCGTCGGTCAGCAGGCCCTGGTCGAGCATCTCCCTGGCGCGCTGCAGCCGAGCGGCGGGGGCCTGCGCTCCGTCAGCGCTCGTGGCGCCGGCTGGGGGCGCACCCACCCCACCGCCGATGCTGATCCCGCCCGACTTGGCCCGGAGCTCCTCGAGCTCGCGCACGCGGCGCTTCTCGCGCCAGGCCTGCTCCTGGGTCTGGCACGCGCGGTAGACCTCCTGCGCTTCGGCTTTGCGCAGCCCGTTGACCGCGATCGCCCGGCGCGGGCCTTCCGCCGTGGCCAGATCGGCCGAGCCGTAGACCGAGACCGCCAGCGTCGCCCCGAAGACGCCGACCCGGAGCTGCGCGTCCTGCAGGTCCTGCCAGCGCACGTCCTCGGGGGTGTAGTTGCCGAAGAGGCCGCGCGTCACGACGATCAGCCGGCCGGAGGTGGCGCCGACGATGACCCGCCGGTGGGTGAGCGCGAAGAGCCGGCGCTGGATGGCATGGGTCACCAGCTCCTCGCCCGGGATGAGCAGGGACTGCAGCGCCGCCAGCGCGCGGGATACTCCCTGCTCGGCGGCTGCGTGGGCGTCGTCCATGAGGGCCTCGGTCTATGGGTCGGGGACAATGTAGCTTCCGCTTACCATGCCGCGCACCTACCTCCTGTCGCGCCGGGTGTTCCTCTGGCTGCTGGGGCTGGTGTACCTCGTCGCCTTTGCCTCGATCGCGGTGCAGATCACGGGACTGGTCGGCGAGCACGGACTGCTGCCGGCAGAACCGTTTCTCGAGTGGGCAGGCTCCATCTACGGCGCCCGGGCATGGCGGCTGTTCCCGACCGTGTTCTGGGTCGGGGCCGGGGACGTCGCGCTCGAGGTCGTGTGCTGGGCGGGCGTCCTGCTCGCCGGGCTCCTCATGCTCGGCATCGCACCCGTGCCGGTGCTGGGCGCGCTCTGGCTGCTCTACCTCTCGTTGACGGTCGTCGGGCAGAACTTCCTGTCGTTCCAGTGGGACGTGCTGCTGCTCGAGGCAGGGTTGCTGGCCGTGCTGTGGGCGCCGCTCGGTTGGAAGACCGGTGGCGCCGAGCCGCCGCCGTCGAATGGGGTGCGGTGGCTGCTGGTGGCGCTGCTGTTCAAGCTCGTGTTCCTGTCGGGGGTCACCAAGCTGCTGAGCGGGGACCCGACCTGGCGCGCGCTCACCGCGCTCGATTACCACTTCGAGACCCAGCCGCTGCCGACCTGGCCGGCGTGGTACGCTTCCCACCTGCCGCACGCGACGCACCGGCTCGCGGCCGCGGCGATGTTCCTGGGCGAGCTGGTCGCGCCGCTGCTGCTCTTCGCACCGCCGCGGTTGCGCGCGCTCCGCATCGGCGGATGCGCCGCGGTCGCGCTGCTCCAGCTCGGGATCGCGCTCACCGGCAACTACGGCTTCTTCAACCTGCTGACCATCGTGCTCTGCGTGCCGGCGCTGGACGACGATCTGCTGCGGCGCGTCCTGCCGTTCCGCGTCGCGGTCCGGGACCGACCCGAGCCGCGCGCGTGGCGCGCGATCCGGGCAGTGCTCGTTCCGGCAGTGCTGTTCCTCAGCACGCTCAGCTTCGTGGCCGAGATCGCCTATACGCTGCCTTCGAGACGCGGCCTGGGGCTCGGCCCCGGCCGGGCCACGGCCCTACTCGGCTGGGTCGCGCCGTTCCGGTCGTTCAACGGATACGGGCTCTTCAGGGTGATGACGACGGAACGGCCGGAGATCGTCGTCGAAGGAAGCCGCGACGGCGAGCATTGGGAGGCATACGGGTTTCGTTTCAAACCGGGGCCCGTGACCCGGCGGCCGGGCTTCGTGGCGCCGTACCAGCCCCGGCTCGACTGGCAGATGTGGTTCGCCGCGCTCGACCCGATGGGGAACGCCGAGTGGCTCACGGCCCTGGCACGCGACCTGGAAGCCGGCACGCCGGAGGTGCTTGCGCTGCTGGGCCGCAACCCGTTCGCCGGGGCGCCCCCGCGCGCGATTCGCTTCGCCAGTTACGACTACCGCTTCAGCACGCCAGCCGAGCGCTCGCGCACCGGCGCGTGGTGGGTCCGCGAGCTCTCCGGCTATCTCCCCATCGAGCCCTGAGCGGCTCCGACGATCAGCGGCGCACCACCGGCAGGCTCGAGAGCAGCGCCCGCACCCGCGTCACCAGCTCCTCGGGCGCGAACGGCTTCTGGATGTACGGCGCATGCGCGGGGAGGAGGCTTCGGGCGAGGACGTCGTCGCCGGTATAGCCCGACATGAAGAGCACCGGGAGTCCGGGCTGGCTCAGACTCAATGCCTCGCTGAGCTCGCGGCCGTTGAGGCCCGGCATGATGACGTCGGTGAGCACCAGCCTGGGCGGATCCCGCATCGTCGCCACGGCTTCCAGCGCCTGCCGTCCGTTTTCCGCCTCCAGCACGGCGAGCCCCACCCCCTCGAGGGTGCGGCGCACCAGGGTGCGAACCGCGGGCTCGTCCTCCACCACCAGTACCAGGGCCGGATCGAACGAGGAGCGATCGGCGAGCAGGTTCTCGACCGGCGGCTCGGGCGCGAGCTCGCAGGTGTCGCCTGCGGCGGGCCAGTAGAGCTTCATCGTGGTGCCGAGCCCCGGCTCGCTGTAGGCCCAGATGAACCCGTCGTGCTGCTTCACGATCCCGTAGACCGTGGAGAGCCCGAGGCCGGTGCCCGCGCCGACCGGTTTGGTGGTGAAAAACGGCTGGAAGATCTTCGCCAGGGTCTCGCGATCCATCCCGCAGCCGGTATCGGATACCGTGAGGCGAACGTACGGGCCGGGCACCAGATGCTCCACGCCATGCGCGCGCCCGTAGGCCTCGTCGAGCACGAGATCGTCGGTGCCGATGGTGAGCCGGCCGCCGGTGCTCATCGCGTCGCGCGCGTTGGCCGCGAGGTTGATGAGCACCTGGTCCACCTGCGTGGGATCGGCCAGCACCCGGTGCTGCGCGCCGTGCTCCAGCACGACGAGCGACTTGTCCGCGCCAAGCAGCCGGCGCAGCACCGGAACCAGGCCGCGGACTGCGGCGTGCAGATCGAGCAGCCGCGTCTGGTGCACCTGCCGGCGGCTGAAGGTGAGGAGCTGCTGCGCGACCCGCGCCGCGCGGTCGGCGCCCCGGATCATCTCCTCCACGTCGGCCGCCTGCGGGTGATCGGGCCCGAGTTCCTTGAGGACGAAGTCGCCGAAGCCGAGCACGGCCATGAGCTGATTGTTCACCTCGTGCGCCACCCCGCCGGCGAGCGTGCCCACGGCCTGAAGCTTCTGCGCCTGTCCGAGCTGCTCCTGGGCGAGGATACGGTCGGTGATGTCGGCGTGCGCGCCCACCCACTCCCGCACCTCGCCCTGGCCGTCGAGCACCGGAACCGCCCGGGCTTCCATGTAGCGGTACTCGCCGTCGGCGCGGCGGAGCCGGTGGGTGGTGACCATCGGTTTGCGCTCGAGCACGGCCCGCTTCCACGCCTGCACGGCTTCGGGCCGGTCGTCGGGATGGATCGCCTGAAGCCAGCCGCTGCCCGCGGCCTCCAGGTTGGTCTGGCCCGTGAAGGCGACCCACTGGGTCAGGTCGAGCGCCCGCCGGCCGTCGGCGGTCGAGGTCCACACGATCCGGGCCGTCGCGGCGACGAGCGCCCGGTAGCGGGCCTCGCTGCGGCGCAGCGCCTCCTGCGCGCGGACCCGCTCGGTGACGTCGTTGTCCACCTCGATCACTGCGTCGGGCCGTCCGTTCGGATCGCGATGGAGAATCCAGTGGCTGGCCACGCGGAGCGTACTGCCGTCTCGGGCCCGGCGGGTGAGCTCGGCGTGCCACTCGCCGCGCTCCAGCAGCGCGGCCTCCGCTTCACGCTCGAGCACCGGGAAGCCGGTGGGCACGAGCTCGCGGGCAACGGCACCCTGCGCCTCCTCGGCGGTCCAGCCGTAGAGGCGCTCCGCGCCCGCGCTCCAGAACCGGATCTTCCCGTCCACGCCGCGCGCGAGCACCGGCGCGTGGCTCAGAATCTCCAGCAGCTCGCGGGTCTGCCGCTCGCTCTCGCGCGCCGCCTCCGCGGCGGCGGTCTCGGCGCGCAGCCGATGGTCTCGCAGCGTGAGCTGGGCCTGCGCGTGGTCGGCGGCCCGCCGCTCGGCGTCGGCCCGGCGAACGATCCCCACCACCCAGAACGCCACGGCCAGGAGCACGCCGATGCAGCCGGAGACGAACAGCACGAGCCCCACGTGGGCGTCGTACAGGCCCAGGTGCGTGGCGGCGATGCTGCCGGCCGCGAAGACCAGCGGCACCAGCACGGCCAGGGGCAGCAGCAGCCGAAGGAGGATCGTCCCCGGATCCCGGCCGCGGATCAGATGGAGCGCCGCGGCCTCGTGCGTGGTGGCGGCCGCGCCGGCGGCGAGCACGAGCATGACCACCGCCGTATGCAGGGCGGTGCCGAGGCGGAGGGCGAAGGTGTGCAGCTCCGGCACGCCGAGCAGGTGGCCCACGATCGGGATGATGGGCAGGACCACGGCCGCGAGCATGACCGCCGTGTGGGCAGCGCGCATCCGCTCGCCCATCCGGCGCCCGCCGGCCAGCAGGGTGAGCCCGAGGGCGAGGAAAGCCGCCGCCGTCACCGGCGCCGGGCGGCCGGGATAGATGCGCGACGCCTCGAACACCTCGCGTGGGAAGAGCAGCAGATCCAGGCCGAGGTCGGGCCCGAACACGTACTCGACCAGCACGGCGCCGGCGACGAGCGTCGTGATCAGCGCCAGAGCGGTCTGGAGCCGCGGCGCGCCAAGGCGCAGGGCCAGCAGTCCGGCCCCCGCGCTCAGGAACAGCGCGCCGGTCAGCGGCGGAGTCGGCAGCAGGAAAGGGGAAAGCGGAAGCGGCCGGCCGATACCCAGGACGTAACCCGACCACACCGCGAGCCCGAACGCGATCGCGGCAACGGCGGCCAGCAAAGACAGCCATCGGATCGTACGTCTCGCGTCGTCGATCGGGGCGTCGGGCACGGTGGACCGCTCAAATTGTGGCGCACGGGGGACTGCTCACTGAGTATAAGCGGGGGCACCGCGCACCGGCAGCGCCGCGCCCTACCACGCCTGCTTGCATGACGCGCTGCAGAGCTTGGCACTTGGCGGATCAGCGGCCGCAGGTGAGCTCGTCCCGCCGGTACCGCTCCCCGGCGCAATCGATTGGGATGGTGGCAGTTGGGCGCGGTCGTCCGGTGCGGGCACCGCGGCTGGCCGGCGCCTTGCCCGAGGAGGGCGGGGTTCCGCTCGTCTCCGCGAGCACTGCGTTTCAGCCACCCTGTGAGGGAGATCCTATGAAGAGCACGTTCCGTGGTGCCCTGGTCGGTCTGGCCGTCATGCTCGGTGCGCAGACCGCGTATGCTCAGGCGATGAGCTTCGGCGTGGGCGGCGGCGCCGTGATGCCGACCGGCGCGCTGGGCGACGGGCTCGGGACCGGCTGGAGCGGGACCGCGCTCGTGCGGGTGCAGCCGCCGGCCAGCCCGCTCGGGCTGCAGGTGGATGCGTTCTATGACCGGTTCGGGGTCGACGGGGTGGCCGATGCCCACCTCCGGACCCTGGGCGCCACCGCCAACGCGGTGTACGCCTTCCCGAGCGCCAGCACCGCCCGTCCGTACCTGATCGGCGGCCTGGGCCTCTACAACTGGAAGGCCAACGCCGACGGTGCCCAGTCGAGCACCAAGTTCGGTGTGAACGCCGGCGCCGGCTTCGACTTCGCGCTGGGCAAGGCCAAGCTGTACGCCGAAGGCCGGTTCCACGCGATGTTCAAGAGCGCGGCGGATCTCACCACCGGCGAGGAGAAGACCGGCTACATGATCCCGATCACGGTGGGCGTCCGGTTCTAGTACGCCGCCGGCAGCACGCACGACCGGGGCCGCCTCCGCAGGGGGGCGGCCTCTTCGTTTGAGGACCTTGCGCAGCGCGGGCGAAATAATTAGCATAGCAATTGTTGTTCAGGCAATTCACGACCCGGAGCTTGCCCATGGCGACCACCCGCGCGCGCCCGCGCACCAGCCGGCTGCAGACCGAGATGGGCCAGACCCGGCCGTTCCGGACTTCCCGGCAGGAGGCGGTGGTCGGACTGCTGCGCACCGCATCGCTGGTCACCCGCGCGTTCGCGCGAATCGTCGAGCCGGCCGGCCTGAGCTGGGCCCAGTACAACGCGCTCCGCGTGGTCCAGGGGGCAGGGAGCGCGGGCATCGCGACACTCGCCATCCGGCAGCGGATGATCGACGAGGGCACCACCATCACC